>JANQGU010000364.1 GCA_028282935.1 Kiloniellales bacterium | reverse complement strand
TGACCCCCTGGATCGCGGACACGGCCGTTCCGGTCGTGTTCTGGATGCTGCCGATCTGGGCGGCGATCTCGTCAGTCGCCTTGGCGGTCTGGTTGGCCAGGCTCTTGACCTCGGAGGCGACGGCGGCGAAGCCCTTGCCGGACTCGCCGGCACGCGCCGCCTCGATCGTGGCGTTGGGCGCCAGGAGGTTGGTCTGCTCGGCGATGTCCTTGATCAGGTCGATGACCTGGCCGATCTTGCCGGCGTCCCCGGCCAGGGTGTCGACCGTCTGGTTCGTCTGGTTCGCCTGCTCCACGGCCTGGCTCGCGACCCGATGGGCCTCCTGGACCTGGCGGCTGATCTCCTGGATCGAGCTGGTCAGCTCCTCGGTGGCGGCGGCCACCGTGTTGACGTTGCCGGTAGCCTGCTGCGAGCCCGCCGCCACCGCACCGGCCTGCTTGGAGGTCTCCTCGGCGGTGGCCGACATCGAGCTTGCGGTGCTTTCCAGCTCGGTCGAGGCGCCGGCCACGATGTCGACGACCTCGCTGACGGTGTCGGCGATGCGGATCTGCTCGGAGATCACGCTCCAGGTCAGCATCGGGCCGAGATAGGCGCCCTCCTTGTCCAGGATCGCATTGACCTGCAGGGACAGCGTCTCGTCGCCGAGCTTGATGTTGGCGTTGTGCGGCAGGTTCTTCGGGTCGGCGAGGAGGCTGCGCTGATGGGTCGGGTGCTTGTGGAAGATGTCGATGCTTTGGCCCAGAATCTCATCGGCCTTGCAGGGCAAGAGATGCTCCAGCGACTTGAGCGTCTTCATGCTGGTCTTGTTGATGTAGTTGAGCTTGAGGTCCTCGAGATCGCAGGACATCACGTTGATCGGCATGGTATCGACCATCTGCCGGAGCCGCTGGTTCTCGGTGGCCTGGCCGCGGAAGCCATGGAAGGCCTTGGCAAGGGCGCCGATCTCGTCGTTCGACCGGACCTCGACCTCGGCGGCGACCTCTCCCTCGGCCAGCGCGTTCAGCGCCGTGGTCACCTCCGCCAGGGGCCGGGAGATCAGGCGCCGGGACAGGACGATGGTCAGGCCAAGGCCTGCGGCGGTGCTGAGAACGGAGAGCAGGACCAGGAGCACCAGCGCCGTCTTCTCGTGCGCCTCCGCCGTCTTGGCGGCCTCCTCGGTGAAGGTGGCGATCTCCACGAGCAGGGCCTCCAGTTGCCCGGCCAGGACGTCCTCCTGCCGCTCGACCGCGTCGGCGACCTCGAGCGCGTCGTCCAGGCTGCCCTGGGACAGCAGGGTGATCAGGGTCTCGGCCTGCCGCCCGAACTCGGCGTACTCGGCGCTGATCAGCTTCAGGGCCTCGAGCACTTTCTTGAGCTCCTGCTTCGTCGCCTCTTGGTTCGCCTGGGTGATGGCGCGCGCCGCCAGCGCCTCGCCGTCGCGGATTTCCCGGACGACCGTCTCGCCATAGGTCCGGACGCGGCCGACGGCTTCGTCGAAGCGGCCCTTCCTGTCGGGTCTCGTCCGCATCTCCTCGCCGAAGCGGATGGCACGCTCCAGGTGCCGGGCCTGCTCGAGCTTATGGGCCGTCACGGACGATATGACCGAGGTCAGGGGAATGTCCTGCTCTGCGATGTCCTCGATCTCCCCGCCGATGCGGTCGATCTGATAGACCGCGACTGCGGCCACCAGAAGCAGGAAGAAGATGGAGACGCCGACGATCGCGAGGAGCTTCTGGCCGACCGAGCGGCTTTTGTTGCCGAGACCGAGATCTGATACCCAGGACATCACTTGGGACTCCTCCTTAAACGGCGCCCTCGCAGGAACGCGCAAGAAACCTGAACTCCCGGAGGGGCTGGCGAACCACGAGCCGAGGCCTGCGCCCCGCTTCCCGCGCCTTGGGAAGTGACGACATGCAGGCTCCCCCCGATCGCGGGAGGCGGTCCGGGCGCGGCCCCATCCGGCGCGCCCGAGACAGCGGTCTGTCTACAACCTCGGCCGGAAAACGGCCCCGCCGAGCTGCGATCTATTTCACAAGGCGTATTAACAAGTACTTACGCCTTTGGTGCCATCTCCTATCGAAGTCAGGACCAAACCGAGAAACTCCCTGACCATTACTTGATGCCAAGAAGGGAAACCGTCCCATAGGTTGCAGTCCGCAGGCCCTGGAGCACAGGGCGGAGCTGCGCGGCGGGCCGAAGAGAACGTCGTGAACTCAGGGCGTTAGCCCAGGACTCTCGGCCGGTGGCGAGGACGTCCGACAGGGGCCTGCGCTGGAGCAGGCCGTGTTTGCTCGAATGCAGGCTATTTCTGCATAAAGCGATCGAACGACCACCGCCCGATCGCGCGGGATTCGATCTAGAGCGGGCCCTTGAAGGCGTTGGTGATGGGGTAGCGGCGGTCGCGGCCGAAGGAGCGGCTGGTGATCTTGACCCCGGGCGGGGCCTGGCGGCGCTTGTATTCCGCGTTCTCCAGAAGGCGCCAGACCCGGTTGACCGTGGCCCGGTCGTGGCCCTTGGCGACGATCTCCTCGACGCCCAGCTCGCCCTCGATCAGGCCTTCCAGGATCTCGTCCAGGGCGTCGTAGGGCGGCAGGCTGTCCTGGTCGGTCTGGTCGGGCTTGAGCTCGGCCGAGGGCGGCTTGGTGATGATCCGCTCGGGGATCACCCGCCCGGCGGGCCCCAGGGCGCCCTTGGGCAGGGCCTGGTTGCGCCAGCGCGACAGGGCGAAGACCGTGGTCTTGTAGACGTCCTTCAGGACGTTGAAGCCGCCGCACATGTCGCCGTAGAGGGTGGCGTAGCCGACCGACATCTCCGACTTGTTGCCGGTCGAGAGCACCATGTGGCCGAACTTGTTGGAGATCGCCATCAGGGTGAGGCCGCGCGAGCGGGCCTGGATGTTCTCCTCGGTGATGTCGGCCTCGCGGCCGTCGAACAGCGGCCCCAGCATGCCCTCGAAGGCCTGCATGGCCGGCTCGATGCCGATCTCGTCCAGTTGGACGCCCAGGAGCCGGGCCGCCTCGGCCGCGTCCTCCAGGCTCTCCGGGCTGGTGTAGGGCGAGGGCATCATGACGCAGCGGACCCGCTCGGCCCCCAGGGCGTCGACCGCGACCGCCGCCGAGAGCGCCGAGTCGATGCCGCCGGAAAGGCCGATCACCACGCCGGGGAAGCGGTTCTTCCCGACGTAGTCGCGCAGGCCCAGCACCAGCGCCCGGTAGGTCGCCTCCAGGCCCTCGTCGGGCGCGACGCGCTCGGCCTCGGCGCAGATCCAGACGTCGTCCGCGCCCCGGGTCCACTCGGTCAGGACCAGGGCCTCCTCGAAGACCGGCAACTGGGCGCGCAGCCGGCAGTCGGCGTCGATCACGAAGGAGCCGCCCTCGAAGACCAGCTCGTCCTGGCCGCCGACCTGGTTCACGTAGACCATCGGCAGGCCGGTCTCGGTGACCCGCTGGACCGCGAGCTGGTGGCGGTAGTCGACCTTGTCGGTCTCGAAGGGCGAGCCGTTGATGACGATCAGGATCTCGGCGCCCGACTCCGCCAGGCACTCCGGCACCTCCGGGGTCCAGATGTCCTCGCAGACCGGGAGGCCCAGGCGCAGGCCGCGGAAGTTCACCGGGCCGGGCAGCGGCCCCGGCTTGAACAGGCGCTTCTCGTCAAAGACCGAGTAGTTCGGCAGGTCGGCCTTGGCGCGCAGGGTCTGGATCCTGCCGCCGTCGAGCAGCGCCGCCGCGTTGTAGAGGTGAAAGCGCAGGGGCTGGCCGCTCTGCCAGCCCTCGTCGCGCCAGGGCACGCCGACGATCAGGCCGGGGCCGCCGTCGGCCGTGTCTTCGGCCAGGGCCTCGAGGGCCGCCCAGGCCCGGTCCAGGAACAGCGGCTTGAGGACCAGGTCCTCGGGCGGATAGCCGACCAGGCAGAGCTCGGTGGCGACCACGAGGTCGGCACCGAGGGCCGCAGCCCGCGCCCTAAAGTCCCGCAGCTTGGCCAGGTTTCCGTCGATATCGCCGACCGTCGGATTGATCTGGGCCAGGGCGATTTTCATGGTCTCGGGCATAGGCCTTACTTACGGCCGGCGGCACGCCTGGGCAAGCCTCCTTGCTCCGGGGAGACCGGCGGGCCGCAGGGCTCCGGTCCGGCCCTAGCGGGCCCGCGCGGGGTCGGATCTCCTGCCGGGAAAGCGGCGCCGGCATCGCCCGGATCCCTTCTTCCCAGCCGGCGCCGGGCCGGCCTCCAGGACTAGAGATTGTCCTGAATCTACGAATTACAACCAGAATTCAAGCACTTAAAGGAATTGACTCTTGTTATTCTATAATTTTTCATATAATATCCAAGCTTAGTACCTAATAATAGTTAACAAGTGCAGTCGCTCACCGTTTCTATTCCTGGCATGCTTTGAGTCTATACTTCTTATGGCCTATGCCATTGGATGCCATGACTGCGGCGCGAACCTGCCGCGACATCGCGGGAGACCGGCAAGGCCCGAGGTCCCAAGAGAGTGAAGGCCGTCTCGCTACGGTCGGGAAGGAGCGCTTCGACACCTTCGGCCGGCGTCGAGGCGACCTGCGGGAGGGTCTGCAGCACGGAGGGTAAAAGTCTGGACCGGCTCGCAGGAGCCTGTCTCCAGACGCTTGTGTCGGCAGGGGGTGACTGCATCGCCGACGATCACAAAGGCAGGCGGATAAACATCGGCTGAACAGGTGAAGGGTTGTTGGAGATGGCAAGAAACGGATTCACGTCACCCATTTTCGCGGTGCCTACCCTGGGTCTCGCGGCGCTCTGCCTCGCGTCGCTGGCTCTGTCGACGCCTCTGCACGCTCAAAGCTCCGAATCCGTGCCGCTCAAGGTCGACGAGCTCAAGGGCGACCCGGCGCCCGATACGCTGAGGCGCTACGCGAACAGCAACACCGTCACGATCCTGACCGGCGGCACGCGCGCCAGCCACATCGATCTGACAAGCGACCTTTCGGACATCCTGAACAGCGTGGAAGACGGACAGTTCTCCCTCAGGGTCGTGCCCCTGGTCGGCGAGGGCGGCCGGCAGAACGCCCTCGACGTCCTTTACCTTCGGGGCGTGGACATGGCCATCGTGCAAACCGACGTCCTGGCCTACATGCGCGGCGAGTCTCCGATCTTCTACAAGAACATCGACCGCCAGATCCGATACATCACGCAGTTGAACCGCGAGGAATGGCATGTCCTGGCGGGACCGGCGATCAAGAGCCTCTCCGACCTCAAGGGCAAGACGATCAACATCTCGACGCCCTTCAGCAGCAACTACATCACCAGCCGGTCGATCCTCGAGCTTCTGGGGACCAGGGCCAAGTACACGACCTTCAGCGACGGCGTCGCGCTGGAGAAGCTGAGGGCCGGGGAAATCGATGCCGTGGCGATCTTGGCGGCCGCCCCCTCGACGCTGATCCAGAGCATCAAGAAGGAGGACAACCTTCAGCTCCTCCCGGTGACCTTCTACGAGAAATCGGTCTACGACGTCCCCTTCAAGAACACCCTGGAGCACTTCTACCTGCCGGCGAGCCTCAGGCACGAGCACTATCCGGACCTGATTCCCGAGAACCAGGCGGTGGCTTCGGTCTCCGCCGGCACCGTCCTGGCCGTCTACAACTGGCCGAAGGGAAGCGAGCGCCATCGCAGGGTCAAGAAGTTCACCGAAGCCTTCTTCAAGAAGCTGGGCGCCTTCTACGAGCCCGGCCGCCATCCGAAGTGGCGCGAGGTCAACATCGCCGCGGAGGTGCCGGGCTGGCGCCGCTTCGGCATCGCCGAGACCGAACTGGCGCGACTGCAGCAGGAAAACCAGAACAGCACGGTCTCGTTCTCCCAGGCCCAGCTCGTCGAGTTCGAGGCCTTCAAAGCCTTCCTGGCCGGCGAGGACGGCAGCAGCCTGTCCGGCAGCATGACCCCGGATCAGGAGCGGGAACTCTACAGGCGGTTCCTGGAATGGCGGCAGTCTTCCTCTCAATAGCGGTTCGGCAATAGCGGTTCGGAAGGTATCTCGACATGGCTGACACGAATGGAGTTACGGCTCGCCCCCGACGTCTCCCGGCGACCGGCGCCAGCCCGCGGAAGGCGCGGCGCGCCCTGAAGCGAGCGGTCCTCGTGGCCTGCGCCTGCCTCCTGGCCCTGACGGCGCAGCTTGCGGGCCCGTCTCCGGCGACCGCCGCGGATCGCGGCACGCCCGAGGAAGCGATCGCCATGGTCAAGAGGGTGAAGGCCTCGGTCAAGGCGAAGGGGCTCAAGTCGACCCTGGCCGCGATCACCAAGCAGGAGCCGGCCTTCAAGGACAGGGACCTCTACGCCTTCGTCATCACCTTCGACGGCGTGCTGGTCGCCCACGGCGTCCTGCCGATCCTGGTCGGCAAGTACGTGCTCGACCTGCGCGATATGGACAACAACCCCTTCATCCGCGGCTTTCTCGAAGTGGCGAAGTCCGGGCGGCCGGGTTGGGTCGACTACAAGTGGCCGAACCCCTCCAAGAACACCATCGCCCAGAAGAGCACCTACATCGAGAAGCTCGGCAACGACTACTTCGTCGGGGTCGGCGTCTACAAGGGCGAGCTGAGCCGATAGGCGGCCCTGCCGGCGCTCAGCCGCCGGCGGCGAGCCGGGCCAAGGCCGGGGTCAGGGGCGTGGTCTCGCCCCGCAGCGGCCAGTCCCGCTCCCGCGCGGTCTCGCCGATCTCGTCGATCCGCTCCTGGGTCAGCGGGTGGCTGCTCAAGAGCTCCGGCGGCTGCGGCAGGCCCAGCACCGCCTCGAAGAAGGTCGAGGCCTCGGCGACATGGCCGTAGAGCCCGGCCAGGGCCTCGAGCGCCGCGGCGTCGGCCTCGCGCTCGACCTCCCGTGAGAAGCTGCTGAGCAGCAGCGCGTTGGGGCCGAGGATCAGCTCCTCCGGCACCTGGCTTCCCGAGGTGGTGACGAGGGCGGCCAGGGCCTGCAGCAACACGACCCCGCCGAGCGCCGCCGCCGGATCCCGGTGGGCGACGTGGGCGATCTCGTGGGCCACCACCATGGCCAGGGCGTTCTCGTGCGGCATGCGCTCGATCAGGCCGCGGGCGATGAAGATATGCCCGCCGACGGTGGCGAAGGCGTTGACCTCGTCGCTGTCCAGGTAGTGGGCCTTGACCGTCAGGCCCGCGGGCAGCGCCATGTGTCCCGCCAGGCGGTCGGCCAGGGCCTGCAGTTCCTCGTGCAGCGGAGCGCTATCGCTATCGGCTTCCGCCCCGTCCCGGCCCTTCGTCAAGCGGCCCTCGATGATCACCCCGGCGACCGCGTTCTCCCAGGCCACCGGGGCGTAGCGGCCCAGCAGGCTGCCCAGGAACAGCGAGGCGAAGCCCAGCGCGGCGAAGAGCAGCAGCGCCCCCAGGCCCAGCAGGAAGAACTCGTAGAGCGGGCTGTGCCGGCTGACGTTGATGCCCTCGGGGACCCTGGGGTTCCTGAACTCCATCGCCGGACCCGGCTTACCCGCCGTCAGGGCAGGATGGCGGTGCCGTAGGCCAGCACCTCGACGCAGCCGACGCTCTGGCCGCGGCCCTTGGAGATCGAGGAGGTCTCGAAGCGGGTGTTGAAGATCATGGTCGCGCCCAGCTTGCGCGCCTCGGCCTGCATGCGCAGCAGGGCCTCGCGCCGGCCGCGGTCGAGCAGGCTCTCGTAGGTGTGGACCCGGCCGCCGAAGATCATCCGCAGGCGGGCGACGAAGCGCTTGAAG
The DNA here is from genome assembly GCA_028282935.1 of Kiloniellales bacterium. Classification (GTDB taxonomy): domain Bacteria; phylum Pseudomonadota; class Alphaproteobacteria; order Kiloniellales; family JAKSBE01; genus JAKSBE01. The sequence goes on along the minus strand of JANQGU010000364.1, from coordinate 655 downwards.
TAGTCGACCGAGACCACGACGCTGCCGCGCACCATCTGCCCGCCGCTGTTGGGCAGGCTCTCGGGCACCGTCTTGCAGCACACGATGATCAGATCGCTGAAGGCCTCCTCGCGCCGACGGATCGAGCGATAGTGCCGGGCCTCGGCCAGGCGCCCGAAGCCGTAGCCCAGGACCAGGAAGAGGACGATCAGAATCAGGCCGAAGAGGTCGGCGAAGATCTCCACGGCCCCTACTCCGCCACCACGGCGCTGCCGTAGGCCAGGATCTCGGACGCGCCCTGGGCCACCGAAGAGGTCGTGAAGCGGACGTTGAGCACCGCGTTGGCGCCCTTGGCCTCGGCCTGCTGGATCATCCGCTGGAAAGCTTCCTCGCGGGCCTCGCTCAGGAGCTCGCTGTAGCCCTTCAGCTCACCGCCGACGATGTTCTTCAGGCCCGCGGCGATGTCCCGGCCCAGGTGCTTGGCCCGCACCGTGCTGCCCTGGACGATGCCGAGGTGCGACTTGACCGTGCGCCCGGGCAGGTATTCGAGGGTGGAGGTGATCATCGAGGTTCCAACTTCGCTTGTGGCCACTGCGGCTCCGTCATAGCGGAAGCGGCGCGGCGCGTTAAGGAGAAAGGAGGCGCGCCCTTCGGTGGCCGCCAAGCCCTGCGCGCC
>JANQGU010000287.1 GCA_028282935.1 Kiloniellales bacterium | reverse complement strand
CAACTTCTCGCGCCTGCGCGGCGAGGGCGAGTCGCTCAGCGGCGGGGGCCGCTCCTCCGGCCTGATGAGCTTCCTGAAGATCGGCGACCGGGCGGCCGGCGCGATCAAGTCGGGCGGCACCACCCGCCGCGCGGCCAAGATGGTGACCGTCGACATCGACCATCCGGACATCGTCGACTACATCAACTGGAAGAACGTCGAGGAGCAGAAGGTCGCGGCCCTGGTCGCCGGCTCCAAGCTCTGCAGCAAGCACCTCAACGCCGTGATCCAGGCCTGCCAGGCCGCGCCCGAGGCGCGCGACCCCGAGGACGCCTTCGACGTCAAGCGCAACCCGGCGCTCAAGGCGGCGGTGCGCGCGGCGCGCAAGGCCATGGTGCCGGACAACTACATCCAGCGGGTGATCCAGTTCGCCCGCCAGGGCGCCACCTCGATCCAGTTCCGGACCTACGACACCGACTGGGACTCCGACGCCTACCTGACCGTCTCGGGCCAGAACTCCAACAACTCGGTGCGCCTGACCAACGAGTTCCTGGAGGCGGTCGAGCAGGGCGGCACCTGGAAGCTGATCCGCCGCACCGACGGCAAGGTCGCGGACAGCCTGCCGGCGCGGCAGCTTTGGGACCAGATCGCCGAGGCGGCCTGGTCCTGCGCCGATCCGGGCGTCCAGTTCGACACCACGATCAACGAATGGCACACCTGCCCGGAGTCGGGCCGGATCAACGCCTCCAACCCCTGCTCGGAGTACATGTTCCTCGACGACACGGCCTGCAACCTGGCGTCGCTTAACCTGATGACCTTCCTGGGCAAGGACGGCCGCTTCGAGATCGAGGCCTATCGCCACGCCACCCGGCTCTGGACCCTGACCCTCGAGATCTCGGTGCTGATGGCACAGTTCCCCTCCAAGGCCATCGCCGAGAAGTCCTATGCGTTCCGCACCCTGGGGCTGGGCTACGCCAACCTTGGCGGCCTCCTGATGGCCGGCGGCCTGAGCTACGATTCCGAGGCCGGCCGGGCCATGGCCGGCGCCCTGACCGCGATCCTGACCGGCGATTCCTACGCCGCCTCGGCGGAGATGGCAGGCGAGCTGGGCCCCTTCCCCGGCTACGCCGAGAACCGCGAGGCCATGCTGCGGGTGATCCGCAACCACCGCCGCGCCGCGCAGGGCGAGGACGAGGGCTACGAGGGCCTCTCCGTCGCCCCGGTGCCCCTGGACGGCGAGGCCTGCCCGGACCCGGCGCTGGTGTCGGCGGCCTGCGAGGCCTGGGACGAGGCGCTGCGCCTCGGCGAGACTCACGGCTACCGCAACGCCCAGACCAGCGTCATCGCGCCGACCGGCACCATCGGCCTGGTCATGGACTGCGACACCACCGGCATCGAGCCGGACTTCGCCCTGGTCAAGTTCAAGAAGCTGGCCGGCGGCGGCTACTTCAAGATCATCAACCGCACGGTCCCGGTCGCCTTGAAGACCCTGGGCTACAACGAGACCCGGATCGAGGAGATCATCCGCTACGCGGTCGGCCACGGCACCCTGAAGGACGCGCCGGGGGTCAACCACGAGGCGCTGATCCAGAAGGGCTTCACCCAGGCCAGCCTGGACGCCGTGGAGGGCAGCCTGGGCAGCGCCTTCGACATCAAGTTCGCCTTCAACAAGTGGACCCTGGGCGAGGAGTTCTGCACCAAGCACCTGGGCTTCAGCGCCGAGCAGCTCGACGACATGGCCTTCGACATGCTCGCCGCGCTGGGCTTCGGCAAGGACCAGGTCGAGGCCGCCAACACCTACTGCTGCGGCGCCATGACCCTGGAGGGCGCGCCGCACCTCAAGGAGGAGCACCTGCCGGTCTTCGACTGCGCCAATCCCTGCGGCCGGATCGGCAAGCGCTACCTCTCGGTCGAGAGCCACATCGAGATGATGGCGGCGGCCCAGCCCTTCATCTCCGGCGCGATCTCCAAGACCATCAACATGCCCAACCACGCCACGGTCGAGGACTGCAAGAACGCCTACCTGCAATCCTGGAAGCTGGGCCTCAAGGCCAACGCGCTCTACCGCGACGGCTCCAAGCTCTCGCAGCCGCTGTCCGCGGCCCTGCTGGAGGACGACGGTGAGGAAGCAGAGGACTTCGCAGAGGCCATCGCCGAGGCGCCGGCCGCGGCCCGCGCCGAGATCGTCGCCGAGCGGGTCATCGAGCGCATCGTCGAGCGCGCGGCCGAGCGGGCCAAGCTGCCGGAGCGGCGCAAGGGCTACACCCAGAAGGCGATCGTCGGCGGGCACAAGGTCTACCTGCGCACCGGCGAGTACGAGGACGGCCGCCTGGGCGAGATCTTCGTCGACATGCACAAGGAGGGCGCCGCCTTCCGCAGCCTGATGAACAACTTCGCGATCGCGATCTCGATCGGGCTGCAGTACGGCGTGCCGCTGGAGGAATACGTCGAGGCTTTCACCTTCACCCGCTTCGAGCCCTCGGGCATGGTCGAGGGCAACGACGCCATCAAGATGGCGACCTCGATCATCGACTACATCTTCCGCGAGCTGGCGATCTCCTACCTGGGCCGCAACGACCTGGCCCACGTCGAGCCCAACGACCTGCTGCCCGACAGCGTGGGCCGCGGGGACGACGAGGGCGAGCTGCCCGAGTCCGAGCGCGAGGCGGTGGCCGAGACCGTGCGCCGCATCGCCTCCAACGGCTACGTCCGCAACCAGCTCATCGTCTTGAACGGCGGCGGCGGTTCGGGTGCGACGGCCCTCAAGGCCGGCACCACGGGCGCCGCCACCTCCGAACTCGCCGGCGCCCGGGGCTCCGCCGAAGCCCTTGCCGTCGAGACCGTAGTCACCGAGACCGTGGATATCCGGCTCGAGCGCGTCCGTGAAGCGCGCCTCAAGGGTTACGAAGGTGACCCTTGTGAAGGCTGCGGTAATTTCACCCTGGTGCGCAACGGGACCTGCATGAAGTGCGTGACCTGCGGCGCCACCAGCGGCTGCTCATGAGGAGCGGTGGACGTCGCGCGCAGGCGAGCGCGCCCTATCCGACGACTCATGTCTGAGTTCTCCCTGTGACCTTGGGGCGGACGGCGGTCCGCCCCCCTTTTTGGGCCCTTTTCCTGGCCGAGCCCCCTGGCTTCCCTTGTCCGTCTTACAGCGTCCGGATAAGCTCCCGGCCGTCTTGGGAACACACCGCCGACAGGGAGGACGAAGCGACATGGCCGGAGCGATCGACGCGCGCCTGCAGGAACTGGGGATCGAGCTGCCGGAGGCGGCGGCCCCCGCTGCCAACTACGTGCCCTACGTGGTCTCCGGCAACCAGGTCTTCGTGGCCGGACAGATCACCATCCACAACGGCGAGATCCAGTACGTCGGCAAGCTGGGCCGCGACTACGGGATCGAGGACGGCGAGGCGGCGGCGCGGCTCTGCGCCCTCAACATCATCGCCCAGGTCAAGGCGGCCTGCGGCGGCGACCTGGACCGGGTGGTGCGCTGCGTCCGCCTGGGCGGCTTCGTCAATTCGACCGCCGACTTCACCGACCAGCCCGAGGTCATCAACGGCGCCTCGAACCTGATGGTCGAGGTCTTCGGTGACAAGGGGAAGCACGCCCGGGCCGCGGTCTCCGCCGCCGCCCTGCCCCGCGGCGTGGCGGTCGAGGTCGACGCGATCTTCGAGATCAGCTGAACGGCTGCCCGAGGAGATCGAAGGCTCGCCTTTCGGCTGCCGCGGCACCATAGTTATTGGGGCAGGCCGGCATCCGCGATAATCCGCCAGGCATCGAACGGCGTAGTCCTTAGCGGGCGCGGCCGCGCCGCAGTGACGGGAAGGAGGAGCGCGAGGTGCCGGACGGACGCGAGCCCGCCGCAATCAGGGTCCTGACCGGGATCGCCGAGGTGCCGGCGGCGGCCTGGGACGCCTGTGCCGGATCGGCCAACCCCTTTGTCAGCCACGCCTTCCTCAAGGCCCTGGAGGACAGCGGCTCGGTCGGCCAGGAGGCCGGCTGGCTGCCGCAGCACCTGGCCTACCACGACGACGAGGGCCGCCTGCTGGGCTGCGTCCCGCTCTACCTCAAGAGCCATTCCTACGGCGAGTACGTCTTCGACTGGGCCTGGGCCGACGCCTACGAGCGGGCCGGCGGCCGCTACTATCCCAAGCTGCAGTCCAGCGTCCCCTTCACGCCGGCGACCGGGCCCAGGCTGCTGGTCCATCCCGAGGCGGACTGGCGGCAGACGGCGGGCGTCCTCGCCGGGGCCATGGTCGAGCTGGCCCGGCAGCTCGAGATCTCCTCGGCCCACGTCACCTTCCCGACCCGGGAGGAGTGGTCGCTGCTGGGCGACCTGGGCATGCTGCAGCGGCGCGGTCTGCAGTACCGCTGGGAGAACCGGGGCTACGAGGACTTCGACGGCTTCCTCGGCGCCCTGGCCTCGCGCAAGCGCAAGGCGATCCGCAAGGAGCGCCGCGAGGCCGATGCCAGCGGCCTGACGATCAGCCGGCGCAGCGGCGACGACATCGGGCCGCGGCACTGGGACGCCTTCTATCGCTTCTACATCGCGACCAGCGACCGCAAGTGGGGCCATCCCTACCTGAACCGGGACTTCTTCCATCAGCTCGGCGCGAACCTGGGCGAGAAGGTCGTCCTGGTCCTGGCCGAGGACGAGGGCCGGCCGGTCGCCGGGGCCCTCAACCTGCGCGGCGGCGACACCCTCTACGGCCGCAACTGGGGCTGCCTGGCCCACTTCAAGTTCCTGCACTTCGAGCTCTGCTACTACCAGGCCATCGACTACGCGATCCAGGACGGCCTGCGCTACGTCGAGGCGGGCGCCCAGGGCGAGCACAAGATCCAGCGCGGCTATCTGCCGGTCGAGACCTACAGCGCCCACTGGATCGCCGACGGCGGCTTCCGCCAGGCGGTGAAGGACTTCCTGCTGCGCGAGGGCCGGGCGATCTCCCACGAGGCCCGCGCCCTGGCCGGCGAAGGCCCCTACCGCAAGGACGGCTGCGGCTGACGGCTCGCCCCGGAAGCGCGAAAGCGCGCCGGCCGCATTTGAACCTTTTCCTCGGCGGCGACGACCGACCTTTGCCGACGGGTCAGGTAGCAGCCCGGAGGTGCGGGACCCCGAGGCCTCGTGGAGGGGCGGCCGTCGACCCCGACGGCGGCCGCCCCTCCAAACTCCGCAGAAGGCCGGAAGCGGAAGGGGACTCAGGCGCCCCAGGACCGGAGGACGGTATCGACGGCGACCTCCTCCAGGCGCGCGCGCGGCCGCGCCGCGGCACCGTCGATCAGGGCGGGAAAGAGCGCCTCGGCCAGGTCCCCTGTCCGGCGCAGCAGGCCCCGAGCCTGGGCCTGGGGATCGGCCAGCAGCTCCTCGGCTTCGAGGACCGGCTGCCAGCAGCAGTCGACACCGTCGAACACGGCCTGCCATTCAGCCAGGGGCCGCGACGCGAAAAGGGCGGCGACGTCACCGATCAGGCCGTCCTGCGGCAGGGCCTCGGCCTGGCGGGCGATCCAGTCCGGCCGGCCCGCCACCTCGCAGAAAGCGGCCCAGAACTTCGGCTCCAGGGCGCCGAGGGTGACGAAGCGGCCGTCGGCGGTCTCGTAGATCTGGTAGCAGGCCGCGCCGCCGTTCAGCAGGTCCCGGCCCCGGGTCATGGGCCGGCCGCGCAGGGCGGCGGTCAGCTGGCCGCCCTGCCAGGCCAGCACCGTCTCGGCCAGGCTGACGTCGAGGAAGGCCCCCTGCCCCTCCCGCTCCCGCCGCAGGAGGGCGGCCAGGATGGCGATCACCGCCTGCATCGCGCCGGCGTGGTCGGCGACGGGCGGGTGGGCCATCGCCGGCCGGGCCGCGCCGCCCGAGGTCACCAGGCCGCCGCCCCAGGCCAGGTAGTTCAGGTCGTGGCCGCCCTTGCCGGCATAGGGCCCGGTCTGCCCGTAGCCGGAAAGCGCGCAGTGGACCAGCCGCGGGTTGAGCACCGCCAGGCCCGGGCGGTCGAAGCCGAGGCGGGCCAGCATCCCGGGCCGGTAGGATTCCAGCAGCACGTCGGCCGCGGCGACCAGGCCGCCGAAGGCCGCCCGCCCCGCCTCCGCCTTGAGGTCGACGCGGACCACCCGCTTGCCGGCGTTGACCAGCTTGTAGTAGGCGGAGACGCCGTCCGGGTCCGGCGGGCCGATGCCGCGCATGGGGTCCCCGCCCGGCGGCTCGACCTTGACCACCTCGGCGCCGAGGTCGGCCAGGATCTGTCCGGCGAAGGGCCCGGGCAGGTACTGCGAGAGATCGACGACGCGAAGGCCGTCGAGGAGCGCCGCCATGGTCAGAGGTCTGGCAGGTTCCAGGCCTACTCGACCAGGACCGGCAGCTTGCTCTTGGGCTTGCCGGGCTTGCGGGGGCGACGCGGCTTGCCGGGGCCGCCCTTGCCCCTGGGGGTGCCGCCGTCGCCCTTGTTCTCGGGAAAGCCGAAGACCGGCGCGTCGTCCTTGATCTCGACCTTGACCGCGCCGCCCTTGGCGAGCTTGCCGAAGAGCAGCTCCTCGGCCAGCGGCTTCTTGATGTGCTCCTGGATCACCCGGGCCAGCGGCCGGGCGCCGTAGAGCGGGTCGTAGCCCTTGCGGGCCAGCCAGTCCCGCGCGGCCGTGGCCAGCTCGATGGTGACGTTGCGGTCGGCGAGCTGGGCCTCGAGCTGCATCACGAACTTGTCGACCACCCGCGAGACGATCTCCGGCGTCAGGTTGCCGAAGGGGATGATCGCGTCGAGGCGGTTGCGGAACTCGGGCGAGAACATGCGGTTGATCGCTTCCTCGTCCTCGCCGCCCCGCGCCTCGCGCTCGAAGCCGATCGCCGGCTTGGCCAGGTCCGCGGCGCCGGCGTTGGTGGTCATGATCAGGATGACGTTGCGGAAATCGACCGTCTTGCCGTTGTGGTCGGTCAGCTTGCCGTAGTCCATGACCTGCAGCAGGACGTTGAAGAGGTCCGGATGGGCCTTCTCGATCTCGTCCAGCAGCAGCACGCTGTGCGGATGCTGGTCGACAGCGTCGGTCAGGAGGCCACCCTGGTCGAAGCCGACGTAACCCGGAGGCGCGCCGATCAGGCGCGAGACCGAGTGCCGCTCCATGTACTCCGACATGTCGAAGCGGGTCAGCTCGACCCCGAGCGAGCGGGCGAGCTGGCGGGCGACCTCGGTCTTGCCGACGCCGGTCGGGCCGGAGAAGAGGTAGCTGCCGATCGGCTTCTCGGGCTCGCGGAGGCCGGCGCGGGCCAGCTTGATCGCCGCCGAGAGCGCCAGGATCGCCTTGTCCTGGCCGAAGACCATGGTCTTGAGGTCGCGCTCCAGGTTCTTGAGCGAGGCCTTGTCGTCCTGGGAGACCGACTTCGGCGGGATCCGCGCGATCTTGGCGATCACCGTCTCGATGTCCTTCACGCCGACGGTCTTGCGGCGCTTGTTCGGCGGCAGCAGCTTCTGCGAGGCGCCGACCTCGTCGATCACGTCGATCGCCTTGTCCGGCAGCTTGCGGTCGCCGATGTACTTGGCCGAGAGCTCGACCGCTGTGCGCAGGGCGTCCTGGGTGTAGCGGACGTCGTGGTGCTCCTCGTAGTAGGGCTTCAGGCCCTGCAGGATCTTCACCGCGTCGTCGATGCTGGGCTCGTGGATGTCGATCTTCTGGAAGCGCCGGACCAGGGCCCGGTCCTTCTCGAAGTAGTTGCGGTACTCCTTGTAGGTGGTCGAGCCGATGCAGCGCAGGGTACCGCTCTGCAGCGCCGGCTTCAGCAGGTTGGAGGCGTCCATCGCGCCGCCCGAGGTGGCGCCGGCGCCGATCACCGTGTGGATCTCGTCGATGAAGAGGATCGCGCCCTCCAGCTCCTCGATCTCCGCCAGGACCGCCTTGACCCGCTCCTCGAAGTCGCCGCGGTAGCGGGTGCCGGCCAGCAGCGCGCCCATGTCGAGCGAGAAGACCGTCGCGTCGGACAGGACCTCGGGCACCTCCTCGTTGACGATGCGCCGCGCCAAGCCCTCGGCCAGGGCGGTCTTGCCGACCCCGGGGTCACCGACGTAGAGCGGGTTGTTCTTGGTCCGCCGGCAGAGCACCTGGATGGTACGCTCGATCTCCGGCTCGCGGCCGATCAGGGGATCGACCTTGCCGTCCCGCGCCTTCTTGTTCAGGTCGACGCAGTAGGAATCCAACGCCTCGTGCCCCCGGCGCACGACGTTCTCGGCCGCGACGTCCTCGTCGGCGCCGTGGACGGTGCGCTCCTGGGTCTGGCCCTGGACCTTGGCGATGCCATGGCTGATGTAGTTGACCGCGTCGAGGCGGCTCATCTCCTGCTCCTGCAGGAAGTAGACGGCGTGGCTCTCCCGCTCCGAGAACATCGCGACCAGGACGTTGGCGCCGGTCACCTCCTCGCGGCCCGAGGACTGGACGTGGATCGCGGCACGCTGGAGCACCCTCTGGAACCCGGCGGTCGGCTTGGCATCGCCCGGCTGGGCCGTGATCAGGTTGGCCAGCTCGTTGTCGATGTAGTCCAGCAGATCACTGCGCAGGCGGTCGATCTCGACCCCGCAGGCGCGCAGGACCGCGACCGCGTCGGGGTCCTCGGTCAGCGCCAGCATCAGGTGCTCGAGGGTGGCGTACTCGTGACGCCGCTCGTTCGCCGCGGCCAGGGCTCGGTGAAGGGTCTGTTCCAGGTTGCTCGATAACACGGGAGGCCTATTCCTTCTCCAGAGTGCATTGAAGGGGGTGCTGGTGGCGACGTGCGTAGTCGACCACCTGGGTCACCTTGGTCTCCGCCACCTCATAGGTGTAGACGCCGCAGATGCCCACGCCCCGCCGGTGGACGTGCAGCATGATCTGGGTGGCTTCCTCGCGGTTCTTGCCGAAGAACTGCTCCAGGACGTGGACGACGAACTCCATCGGCGTGTAATCGTCGTTCAGCATCAAGACCTTGTACATCGACGGCTTCTTGGTCTTGGGCTTGCTCTCGACGACAACGCCGGTGGCGTTCCCATTGTCAGGGCCCTGGTCTTTGCGCTTGTCGGTCATACCCGCGATTGTCTGACGGCACCGTTAACGAAGGATGCCACGCCGGTGGACGCCGCATCCTGCGAATCATATTGGATTTTAGCGGATAGGGAAAAGGGGTGATGGGAGCAAAAAAAGGGCCCGGATGCTCGATCCGGGCCCGGCCTTCCGGAATCTGCGCGCGAAGCGTCAGACGGAGATCGGCTTCAGCAGCTTCTCCACCGCGACGTTGACGCGGCTCTGGATCGGCGCCAGGGCGTCGCTGGCCAGCTTGACCGACATCTCGGTCAGCTTGCCGGTCTCGGCGACGGCCTTGTCGAAGCTCTCCCGCGCGTAGGCGTTCTGCAGGTCGATGGCCTCCTGCATGGTCTTGGCGCTGAACATCTTGGTCGCGGCGGCGGCGTTGGCCTCGGCCGAGGCCTGGGCGAAGCTCATCCACTCGCGGCTCACGCTCTCCATGCCGACGGCCATGATCTGGCCGGCCTTGACCATGGCATCGATGTTCTGCTGGCCCATGTCCGAGAAGTCGCCGTAGCCGGCGAACATCGCCTTCGAGGCCTTCTTGACCTGGGCGTTGGTGGTGCTGACCGCCCGCTCGACGTTCTGAACCGCGGCCTCGGTCCCGGTCTTGACGGCGGCCTCGACGGTCTCGGCGCCGGCATCGACGACGCTCTGCGCCGCCTCGGTGCTCGCCTTCACGACGGTCTCGGTCTTCTTGGGGGTGCTCTGCGCCGCGGCCCGGGGCTTCTTCGCGGCGGTGGTTTTCCTGACGGCCATATTGGCTTCCTCCTGCTTCCGGCCCGGCTGGGGTCACCGGGTCGACGATCTATCCATTGCTGCGCTGCAGCATGGCCCAATAATTAGACCGGCCGGAGCGGAAGTCAAGGAAATTTGTGCACTGCAACAAAATAAAAATCGGCCCAGTTCCGGGGCTTTCGGGGCTGCGGATGGCGGCCTCCGCGGGTCGGGTCGCGCGCCCCGGTCGGGCCCCGGAGTCGGCCCCCGGAGTCGCCCCTGGCCCGGGCGCGCGGACGGGGGCCGCCGCGGCGTCAGAAGGGGCTGCGCAGCCCCAGGCCGCCGCCCTTGAGGCCGTCCTCGCCCACGGTGATCAGAAAGCGCGGCGTGTCGCCGCCCTGCTCCTGCCAGGGCCCGCTGGTGCGCCCGAGCTCGATCGGGTTCAGGGGCCGCGGCGGGTTCACCGCCAGGCCGGTGCCGTCCTGCTCGAGCAGCAGCTCGGGAAAGCGCAGGGCCTTGAAGGCCTGGGACGGGTCCTGCCAGCCGCCGAAATAGAACTTGCCGTCGACGCAGCCGACCGCGGCCCAATAGAAGGCCTGGGAGTTCAGCTCCAGCCCGACCTCCGGCTGGCCGTAGAAACCGGCCTCCCTCAGGGCCTCGCGCAGATCCTGCATCTCCTGGCCGTCCAGGCGGCTCTGCGCCTTCTGCCATCGCCAGGGGGCCAGGAAGTCGTCGAGCCGGAGGCTCGAGATCGTGGCCTTGCCCTGGGCCCGGGCGGTCAGGAAGCCGCCCTCGTCGATCGCGTCGCCCAGAAGCTCGTAGCTGCGCAGCTGCTCGTCGTAGCGGGCGTTATAGACAAAGCGGTACTTTTCCGGGCTGCCGGGCTGGCAGGCTTGGCGGATGTCGTCGCCGCTGACGTAGCTGAACCAGGTGAACTTCTGGGTCGCGGGCGAATCGATGGCCCCCTCGTACACGCAGGCCGCGAGCAGCAGGCTGCCCGGCAAGCCGGCGAAAATCCGGCCGAGTCGGCGGAATCGCGGCCGCCCGGGCGCGCTCTTTGGCATATTTTGACCCTTCGTGGCGTATGTCATGTTGTGACCATCTTGCCGGGGTAGAGAATAGTTAACCATTTTGCTCGAAGCTAATACGCGAATTCTGGACAGCGAATCGAGAATTGCTTAGAGTTCCGACAACTTTTAGCGATTCGGCGGTTTTTGGGGACTGGCACTTGATCAGCATCTCAGGTGACGGCGTTTTTCGTTTTGGTCCGGCCACGCGTATCGTCGTGGCCGTTCTGCTCTGCCTTCTGGTCTCTGCCGTCAGTCTTATGACTGCCGCGCCGGCGCAGGCGAAGTACGCCGCGGTCGTCGTCGACGCCGAGACCGGCGAGGTGCTGCACGCCAGGAACAGCAACACCCGCAGATACCCTGCCTCGCTCGTCAAGATGATGACCCTCTACATGGTCTTCGACGCTTTGGAGAAAGGGCAGCTCAAGCTCAATCAGCGCCTCCGGGTCTCGCGGCGCGCCGCCGGGATGCCGCCGTCCAAGCTGGGCTTGCGGCGAGGCCAGAGCATTCGGGTGAAGGACGCGATCCTGGCCCTGGTCACCAAGTCCGCCAACGACGTCGCGGTGGTCGTGGCCGAGGCGCTCGGCCGCACCGAAAGCCAGTTCGCCAAGAAGATGACCAAGAAGGCACGGCGGCTCGGCATGAAGCGCACGACCTTTCGGAACGCGTCCGGCCTGCCCAACCGCAAGCAGCTCAGCACGGCGCGCGACATGGCGACCCTGGCGCGCGCGCTGATCCGCGATTTTCCACAGCACTATCACTACTTCAACACCAAGAGCTTCAAGTACAAGGGGCGGAGATACCGCAACCACAACAAGCTGCTGCGAACCTACAAGGGCGCCGACGGCATCAAGACCGGCTACATCCGCGCCGCGGGCTACAACCTCGTGGCCTCCAGCGTCCGCAACGGCCGTCGGGTCATCGCCGTCGTGTTCGGCGGCAAGACCTCGCGCTCGCGCAACCGTCACACCGCGACCCTGCTGGATCGCGGCTTCAAGCGCCTGCGGATGATCGCCAAGAGCTATCCGGCGCCGCCGCCGCGCAAGCCGACCGCCATCGCCGCCCGCCAGGCGCGCGAGACTCAAGTCGCGCTGAGCCCGGCCGCGGGCCCCGCGACACCGCCCGCCGTGACGTCGCCCACGGCAACGCCGGAGGTCCGGCAGCAACGCCACGGCGGCACCTCGGTGGAGACCGAGGCGGTCGCGGCCTTCGCGCCACCGGCGCCGGGCGCGACCTCGGGCCTGGACCCGGACGCCCTGCTGGCGGAACTCCAGGCGCCGCCGCCTGGGAACAGCGCGCAGCAAGGCAGCCTGACCGCGGAGGATCTCGCGGCGCAGCCCCTGGCAAGCCCGGCGCCGGCATCCGATATCATGGTGACCGATGCGGCCGTGCCGCCGCCCGGCGCCGTCGAGAGCGTGCCGCTGGTCGACCCGCAGCGCCGCCCCGCCAAGAACGCCGTGACGGCCACCCCGGCGCAGGAGACCCAGGCCACGGCGAGAGCGCGCGCCGACGTGCCGCCGCCGGCGCCTCCGAAGCCGGCCACCACCGCCGCGGCCAAGGCCGGAACCTCCTTGGAGTTCCAGGTGGTGGAACCGCGCCGCAAGCCGGGCCGCTACGGGGTTCAGGTCGGCGCCTTCTACCGCTACCGGCCGGCCAAGCAAGCCGCCCAGAAAGCCTTCAAGAAGGCGCCCAAGCTGCTCGCCGACGCGGAGCTTTCGGTCACCCACGTCCGTGGGGCCCGGGGCAAGCTCTATCGGAGCCGGCTGGTCGGCCTTTCGAAGCGGGACGCCCGCCAGGCCTGCCGCAAGCTCCGCTCGCTCAAGGTCGACTGCATGGTCGTGCGGGTGGGGCGCAGCGCCAAGGTCGCCGCAGGGCCGTCACGGACCTCCCTCGCCGTCAACTGACCGCCGCCGCTTCCGCACTCAGGTCCGCCTGGATCAGACCGCGTTCGACGGCCCTGGTCGTGCGCGCTGCTGTGGCGAATGAAAACGGCTTAGCCGGTCGTTGAACTTCGCTTGCCACGCGGGCCTTGGCGTCTGCGGGCCTCGAAGATGGCGACCGCGCCCCGCCGGCGAAGCTTCACGTCGCCGAACCTCGCGTTCAGTTCCCGCTCCAGGTCCTGAAAGCTGTCCTGCGCGTTGGAGAAGATTCCCTTCCGGTTGTAGGCGTTCATCAAGGCTTGAGCCGCGCGCGATCTGGGTGCGTCCCCCTGCAGAATCGTGGCGCCGAACAGGACCGCGTCCTCGGACATCACGGCCAGCACGTGGTCGAAGACGACGGCCTTCTCGGGGATCGATCCGGGCAGGCAATGCAGCAGGTAGCACAGTCCGACAGAGCCGAAGCGCTCTTCCGCTTGAATGGGCTCCAGGACGTTGGCCGCCAGCGCCTTCGGTGCGTAACGCCCGATCCTCGTAGCCGCGGCGTCGAGGCTGTTCGGGTTGAGGTCGAGCAGCGTGATATCGGGCTTCGCTGCGGGCCAGCGCACCTTGTCGAGGAAGTAGCCGGTCCCGACGCCGACGTCGAGGTGGCAGGCGGAGACGTTGGCGGCATAGAGCGCCCTGAGCGCCGCCGTCGGGCAGCGCCACAGCAGCCGGTTCGAAAAGCCGAGGACGAACCAGTCGTAGATCTTCAGGACCAGGGGCGTGTAGGCGGCCTGCCCGGCCACCACGCGATCATCAACTTTCGTCGCCGGCATCTTCACGCAAAGTCTCTTATTCGCTCAGTCCCTGCTACGCAGCGAAGAGTGAAACCGGCAGGCGCATCACGGAGAGCTCGACATCCAATCCCCGATGTAGAGAACAGTCTGCTAGAGGGGGGGCACGTCCAGGCCGCTCGCCTCGAGCTGCGCCGTGACCTCGGCCTTGAGGCGCTCCAGCCCGGCCTCGTCCGAGGCCTCGCAGCGCAGGACCAGCGCCGGCTCGGTGTTCGAGGCCCGAAGCAGCCACCAGCCATCGGCGCTGGTGACCCGGACGCCGTCGATGTCGTTGACCTCGACGCCAGCGTCGCGGAGCCGGGCGCCGACCTCGGCCACCAAGGCGAACTTGCGGTCCTCGGGACAGTGCAGCCGGTGCTCCGGCGTGTTCACCACGGCGGGCAGCGCGGCGCGGATCGCCGAGAGGCTCTGCCCCGAGCGGCTGAGGATGCCCAGGAGCCGGACCGCGGCATAGAGCGCGTCGTCGTAGCCGTAGTAGCGGTCGGCGAAGAAGATATGGGCCGAGAGCTCGCCGGCCAGGGGCGCGGACTCCTCGGCCATCTTGGCCTTGATCGGGGCGTGCCCGGTGCGGTGCATGATCGGCCGGCCGCCGGCCTTGGCGATCTCGTCGAAGAGGATCTGGCTCGACTTCACGTCGGCGATGATCGGCGCGCCGGGATGGTCGCGCAGGACGTCCCGGGCGAAGAGGATCAGCAGCTGATCGCCCCAGAGCACCCGGCCGGTGTCGTCGATGACCCCGATCCGGTCGCCGTCCCCGTCGAAGGCGACGCCGAGATCGCAGCCCTCCCGCTCGACCACCTCGCGCAGGGCCGCCAGGTTCTCCTCCTTGGTCGGATCCGGGTGGTGGTTGGGGAAGCGGCCGTCGATCTCCTCGTAGAGCAGGAAATGCCGCCCCGGCAGGCGCTGGGTCAGGGCCGCCATCGCCTGACCGGCGGCACCGTTGCCGGCGTCCCAGGCCACGCTCAGCGGGCGCGTGCCGTCGTAGTCCTGGACCAGGCGCGCGACGTAGTCCTCCTGCGGCGCGATCGTCTCTTCGCTGCCCTCGCCGGACTCGAAGGCGCCGGCCTCGGCGATCCGGCCGAGCTCCTGGATGCGCTCGCCGAAGAAGGGCTTGCCGTTGAAGACGAACTTGAAGCCGTTGAAGTCCGGCGGATTGTGCGACCCCGTGACCATGATGCCGGCATGGACCTCGGGCCGCTGGGCCGCGAAGTAGAGCTGCGGGGTCGGGCCCAGGCCGCAGCGCAGGACCTTCAGGCCGCAGGCGCGCAGGCCTGCGGCCAGGGCCTCCGCCATCGCCGGCGAGGACAGGCGGCCGTCGTAGGCCAGCGCGACGCAGGTGCCGCCGTCGCGGCGCACCAGGGTCCCGAAGGCCCGCCCAATCGCGCCGGCGTCGGCCTCGTGCAGGGTCTCGCCGACGATGCCCCGGATGTCGTATTCGCGCAGCAGGCTGGAATGAAAGCGATGGCCGGTCATTGCGCCACCTCCGCCCCGGCCCCAGCCCCGGCCTCGGTCGCGGCGAGGGGCCGCCCGATGCAGACGTAGTCGAAGCCGGCCGCGCGCATCTCGGTCGGGTTGTAGATGTTCCTGAGATCCAGCATGACCGGCGCCCGCATCAGCTGCTTGACCCGCAGCAGGTCGAGACCGCGGAACTCGTTCCACTCGGTGAGGATCACCAGCGCATCGGCCTCCCTCAGGGCGTCGTAGGCGTCGCCGCACCAGGTCACCCCGTCGAGCAGCTTGCCGGCCTCGGACATGCCCTCCGGATCGTAAGCCCTGATCGTGGCACCGGCCGCCTGCAGCGCCGGGACGATGTCCAGGCTGGGCGCCTCGCGCATGTCGTCGGTGTTCGGCTTGAAGGTCACACCGAGGACCGCGATGGTCTTGCCGGAAACCGAGCCGCCGCAGTGCGCGATCACCCGCTCGGCCATGCGCGCCTTGCGCTCCCGGTTGAGGCGGGTGACCGTGTCGACGATGGCGAGCGGCGCGCCGACCTCCTCGGCCGAGCGCACCAGGGCCAGGGTGTCCTTCGGAAAGCAGGACCCGCCGTAGCCCGGACCCGGGTGCAGGAACTTGCTGCCGATCCTGCCGTCCAGGCCGATGCCCTTGGCGACGTCGTGAACGTCCGCGCCGACCTTCTCGCAGAGGTCGGCGACCTCGTTGATGAAGGTGATCTTGGTCGCCAGGAAGGCGTTGGCGGCGTACTTGGTCAGCTCGGCCGATTCCAGGCCGGTGAAGAGGATCGGCGTCTCGATCAGGAACAGCGGCCGGTAGAGCTCGCGCATGACCTGCCGGGCCCGCTCGCTCTCGGCGCCGATCACCACCCGGTCGGGCCGCATGAAGTCGTTGATCGCCGAGCCTTCGCGCAGAAACTCGGGATTGGAGACCATGTCGAAGTCGGCATCCGGCCGCACCTTGCGGATCTCTTCCGCGACCTTGCGCCCGGTCCCGATCGGAACCGTGGACTTGGTCACGATGACGGTCGGGCCATTCAGTTCGGCGGCGATCTCCCGCGCCGCCTCGAAGACGTAGCTGAGGTCGGCGAAGCCGTCGCCGCGCCGGCTCGGGGTCCCGACCGCGATGAAGATCGCGCGGGCGCCTTTCGCCGCCGCGGCGAGGTCGGTCGTGAAGTCCAGGCGCCCGGCCGCGACGTTGGAGCCGACCAGCCGCTCCAGGCCGGGCTCGTAGATCGGGACCCCGCCGTCCTTGAGCTGGTCGATCTTGGCCTGATCCTTGTCCACGCAGGTGACGTGGATGCCGAACTCCGAGAAGCAGGCACCCGAGACGAGGCCGACGTAGCCGGTTCCGATCATCGCGATCCGCACGCTGCTGCTCCTTCAGCTCTTGGGTCTGGCCTGCGGCGCCGAGGCGTAGCGGGCCAGGATCTCCTGCGCCTTGTCCCGAAGGTCGTCGCGGGCCAGGGCGAAGGCGAGGTTGGCCTCCAGGTAGCCGGCCTTGTCGCCGCAGTCGAAGCGCTGCCCCTCGAAGCGCAGGCCGTAGAAGTCGACCCGGTCCAGGGTCCCGGCCAGCGCGTCGGTCAGCTGGATCTCGCCACCCGCGCCCTCGCCGACCGCCGCCAGCTCGGTCATGACCTCGGGCTGCAGGACGTAGCGGCCGATGATGCTGAGGGTCGAGGGCGCCTCCTCCGGCTTCGGCTTCTCGACCAGGCCCTGCGCCTTGGCGAGGCGCCCGTCGTCCGAGACCACGTCGAGCACGCCGTAGCGGGAGGTCTGGGCGCGCGGCACGTCCATGACCGCGACCACGTTGCCGCCGGTCTCGGCGTGGACCTCGACCATCTGCGCGAGGCAGGGCCTGTCCGACAGGACCAGGTCGTCGGCGAGCAGCACGGCGAAGGGTTCGCCGCCGACCAGCTTGGCCGCGCAGCGCACCGCGTGTCCGAGGCCCAGGGGCTCCGGCTGGCGGGTGTAGACCACCGAGCCGGCCGCCTGCTGGGTGTCGCCGAGCAGCCCCAGCTCGACCGTCTTGCCGCGCTGGCTCAAGGTCGTCTCCAGCTCCCAATGGCGGTCGAAGTGATCCTCGAGGGCGGTCTTGCCATGCCCGGTGACGAAGATGAACTCCTCGATCCCGGCCGCGCGGGCCTCCTCGACGGCGTATTGGATCAGGGGCTTGTCGACGACCGGCAGCATCTCCTTGGGGACGGCCTTGGTCGCCGGCAAAAAACGCGTGCCGAGGCCGCCGACGGGAAACACCGCCTTGCGGACGGGAAGAGCCATGGATCGGATGAATCCGCTTTGCAATGAAGGATGCGAGCGGCCGAGTTGTGCCATAGCGCCCATGGGGACACAAGCGGTGCGCCGGGGTGCCCGCCCCGGGGCTGCCTCCAGTCGCCCAGCTAGTCGCCCAAGAGGAGCGCCTTGGCCTGGTTGATCTTGGCGGCGAGGTAGTCGGAGCCGCCTTGATCCGGGTGGTGCTGGCGCATCAGGCGGCGATAGGCGGCCTGGATCTCCTCCGCCCCGGCGTCGGGCTCCAGGCCCAGGATCCGGAAGGCCTCCTCGCGGGTCATGGCCTCGGGCGAGGCGCTCGCCGCCGCGCCCGCCGCCCCGGCCTGCCAGTCGCCGCCCAGCCGGCGATCGAGATAGCTTTCCAGGACCCGCGCCGACTGCTCGTCCTCGGCCAAGCAGAGACGCCACAGGTCGAAGAGGTCCTCCTCGGCCAGCGCCTCCAGCCTGCGGCCGGCATAGGGGCCCTCCAGCACGGCGCCGGTCATCTCGCCGCTGTCGTGATCGAGGAGC
The DNA here is from genome assembly GCA_028282935.1 of Kiloniellales bacterium. GTDB lineage: Bacteria > Pseudomonadota > Alphaproteobacteria > Kiloniellales > JAKSBE01 > JAKSBE01. The sequence continues at coordinate 1,285 of JANQGU010000287.1, read as the reverse complement.
ATCTTCAGGAAGCGGGTCCTGACCTCGGAGCTCCGTCCCGGCGTCGGCCCGCGCTGGGCCGACTGGAAGCGCCTCAGGGGCCGGATCAGCAGCAGCAGAAGCAGGGCCGGCACCAGCAGGGAGGCCAGGGTCAGGCGCCCGCCGAGGGCCAGGGCGACGATCAGGATCGGCCCCAGGATCAGGCCGGCGGTCAGCAGGACCTTGCGGACCTGCGCCGGCGGCGCGGCGACGAACCAGCGCAGCAGGAAATAGGCCGCCACGACCAGGACCAGTCCCAGGAGGAAATAGGGAAACATGGTCGGTTCAGGTGATCTGGTGGGTCAGCAGGCGGACGACGCCGCCCTTGCGCTTGGAATAGTCGGCCAGGGCCCGGCGCCCGCCGGCGGCGAAGACGGCGACCGCCGAGAGCAGGTCCTTGAGCTGCTGGGCGCTGCCGGCATCGAAGCTGCAGCAGGCCCCGCCCGAGAGGCTGGCGATCTGCTCGAAGGCCCGCCGGGCGGCCCGGTCGGCGCCCTCATGGAAGAGGAAGCAGGGCAGGCCCAGAAGCCCGAGCTCGCCGGCGAGCTGGCAAAGGCGGTCGACGTCCTCCTCCAGGCAGTCGCCGATGAAGACCAGGGCCGAGACCTTCTTCGCCTTGGTCTGCTTGATCGCGTGGCGCAGCACCCGCTCGATCTGGGTGTGGCCGCCCAGGCAGGAGACGGCGGTCATCTGCCGCAGCAGGGCCTCGGCCTCGGCGACCCAGGGGCTGGCCTTGAACTCGCGGAATCCCCGGTAGTAGACGAGCTGGATCTCCAGGCCGCCGAGGTTGGCGGTCTCCGAGAACATCTCGGCCTGGATGTGGCAGGCACGGTCCCAGGTCGGCTCCCGGCTGGCGGTCGCGTCCATCCCGAAGATCAGGCGCCCGCGCCCTTCGGTCGTGGTCGGCCGCGCCGTCAAGGCGACCTTCTTCAGGAAGGCCTCGACCTCGGCGCCGGAGGAATGGGTCTGAAGGCTCTTGTCCTTGGCCATAGCATTCAAGACGTAGGCTGCCCGAGGCCCCAGGTCCAGAGGCAAGAGGCCCGCCGGGTCAGGCCGGCGCGATCCAGATCGCCGTGTCGTGGAAGACGGCGCCGCCGCGCGGCGGTCCGGGATCGGCGCTGACCAGCGTGTTGATGCCGAGACCCTCCTCGAAGGCCGCGTTGGGCCAGATGCTCTCGACCACCACCACGCCGGGCTGCAGGCCGTCGAAGGCCCGCGCGTGCAGCAGCACCGAGCCGAGCCGGTTGCCGAGCCGGACCTTGTCGCC
>JANQGU010000329.1 GCA_028282935.1 Kiloniellales bacterium | reverse complement strand
CTCCAGGTCGTGGAAACGCAGCAGTAGGTTGACCAGGGTCGTCTTGCCCGCCCCCGAGGGCCCGACGAAGCCGACCTTCTCCCCAGGCGCGATCGCAAGGCTCAGGTCCTCCACCACCTGGCGCTCCTCCGCGCCGTAGCGGAAGCGTACGCCCTCGAAGCGGATCTCGCCGGCGGGCACGGCCAGGCCGGGCGCGGTCGGCGCGTCGGTCACCGCCTGCGGCAGCGAGATCGTGTCCACGCCCTCGCGCACCACGCCGATGTTCTCGGCGATGCCGGTCGCGACGAAGCCGATCCAGTGCGACATGGTGGTCACCCGCATGACCAGGCCGAGGGCGGCGGCCACCGCGCCCACCGTGATCTCGCCGGCGGTCCACAGCCAGAGCGCCAGGCCGCCGAGGGAGACGATCAGCAGGCCGTTCAGCAGGCCGACGCCCAGGTCGACCACCGAGAGGTGGCGCATCAGGAAGGCGGTCCGCCGGTTCTGCTCGACGATGCCCTCGCGGGCGTAGTCCTCCTCGCGCCGGGCATGGCCGAAGAGCTTCACGGTCTGGATGTTGGTGTAGCTGTCGACGACCCGCCCCATCAGCCGGGAATAGGAATCCGAGGAGGCCGTGGAGGCCGCCTTGATCCGGGGCACCAGCAGCGCCAGCGCGGCGATGTAGACGAACAGCCAGCCGGCCAGCGGCAGCGCCAGCCGCAGGTCCAGCTCGGCCAGGATCACCAGCGCGCTGACGATGAAGATGCCGACGTACCAGATGGCGTCGATGAACTCGGCGACCGAACGGCGCAGCGCCAGCGAGGTCTGCATCACCCGGTTGGCGATCCGCCCGGCGAAGTCGTTCTGGAAGAAGCCGACGCTCTGGCGCAGGACGTAGCGGTGGGTCTGCCAGCGGATCAGGTTGGTGAAGGCCGGCACCATGGCCTGGTTGAAGAGCATGACGTGGGCCAGGGCGACCAGGGGCTCGACCACCAGCACCAGCAGCACGATCCAGACCAGCAGCCAGCCGTTCTCGGCGAAGAAGGCGGAGGGCTCGCCGATCTGCTGGATCCGGTCGATCAGCACGCCGACGTAGGCGTAGAGCACGGCGGCGATGACCGAGAGCAGGCCGGCGGTGAACAGTACGGCCAGGAACAGCCATCCCGCCTGGCCGATATAGCGCCAGTAGAAGGACAGCAGCCCGACCGGCGGCCGGTCCTCGCGGGCAGGCTTGAAGGGGTCTATCAGGGATTCGAACCAGCGAAACATCACTTCGCTCCACGCACGCAGAAATCGGTTGCTTCGAAAGAAGAGCCGGTCGCGTGATGGAGCGGAGGGGATCGGGCCAGGGGGCTCGGCGATCCGCCTCGGGTATCAGGCGCCGACGGTCAGATCAGAGGATCTCTGATACGAACGGCCGGATGCATATCGGCGTCCTCGCTGGTTGCGGAAAAGGGTGGTCAGTGCCACCCGACGCAGGTGTCGTACCACAGGATTCTTCGAGGGTCGATAGGCTTTCCGTGCAGAGCGGCGCGTGCCGATCCAGCCTCGACGCGGGACCGCGGCGCCACCGAAGCGGACCACGTGAGGCTGTTCGCGGAGCCCTTGCCTGTTTGGCGCATCACCTACTTTAGGTAGTAATTATTGTGGTGATTGTCACCGATGATTGCTTATGCCGTTTGGTACAACCCGGCTTCCCCAGGGGCAAGGTCCGATGCGGATCGGAAGCCTGGCCCTGGGGCGACGTTACGGCTCAACCATTCAATCCGAGGGGGGATTGTAAGATGCCAAGACACAGTAGAACCGCGCGGCTTGGCTGTGCCCTTGTTCTGGGGCTCGGCCTTGCCATGACGTCCCAGGCGGCCTTCGCGGCAAGCGAAGACCTTCCTGTCACCGATCCGGACACGCTGGAAGCGATGGGCTTCGAGCGGGATGCGGAAAACGTCTACATGGGGCCGGGTGTCGGTCTGGGGGGCGGCTTCGACAGCAGTCTCTCGCCGGCCGTCGGCCTCGATGTCCAGACCCGCCTTTTTCCGTCCGGGAGCGTCGACTACTCGCCGGTTTCGCCGAAGGAGTTCTTTGGCCGGGTCGATTCGACCGGCACGCAGTGGCAGTTCTCGGCCGGAAACAGCTTCGAGCTCAGCCGCCTCGGCAGCGAGCGCTTCGCCGATGCCCAGGTCGAGGATCTGCCGAACGGCGGGACCTTGCAGTTTCTCAGGTGGTGGTGGGCTGACAACGACCCGGGATCGCAGATGGCGATCTTCGTCTTCGAGGTCTGTCAGCCCGCCTTCGCCGGCGGCGCCGTCACCTTCACGACGATCGCCACCGATACGAGCTTCGACGGCGCCGCTGAATCCGCGGCGATCAGCACGGCGTCTCGGCCCATCGACACCCAGGGCTGCTACTACCTCGTCCGTGTCCGCTTCGACGCGACGACGAGCCTCCTGAGGTTCCAGAAGGCCCGCCTTCAGTTCACCCACCCTTAGCCCTTAGCGGCCCTTCAGAGGAGCCCCGCCCCAAGCGGGGCTCCTCTTCGTGGCGCAGGGAGCGAACCTTCCGAACCTGCTTCCTTTACGAGTCCGCCCGGTCAAAGCCGCGCTCGGATCACGCGGAGATCTTCTGGTCGACGCCGAGGAAGCCGCCGGACTGTCGGGCCCAGAGGCGGGCGTAGAGGCCGTCGCGCTCCAGGAGCTCGGCGTGGCTGCCCTGCTCGACGATGCGCCCCTGGTCCAGCACGATCAGCCGGTCCAGCGCCGCGATGGTCGAGAGCCGGTGCGCGATGGCGATCACCGTCTTGCCCTCCATCAGCCGCCCCAGCTGGCTCTGGATCGCCGCCTCGACCTCCGAGTCCAGCGCCGAGGTCGCTTCGTCCAGCACCAGGATCGGCGCGTCCTTCAGGATCACCCGCGCAATCGCGATGCGCTGGCGCTGGCCGCCCGAGAGAAGTCCGCCATCTTCGCCCGCCCGGGTCTCATAGCCCCCCGGCAGCGCGC
>JANQGU010000105.1 GCA_028282935.1 Kiloniellales bacterium | reverse complement strand
GGGCCCGGAAGCTATTGCGGGTTCGCGGGGCCCGGCCCGACCAAGGTCTCCGAGTTCCTGGCGGACTGGTACCTGGTCGCGGGCGACATGTCGGCCTTGCCTGTGGCCGCCGCGACCCTGGAAGCCATGCCGCGGGACGCGAAGGGCATGGCCATCTTCGAGATCACCTCGGCGGCGGACCGCCAGGACATCGCGGCACCGAAAGGGGTCCAGATCCACTGGAGCCTGCACCCCGACCCCAAGGTTCCCTCGGGGGCTCAGGAAGCCTTCGTACGCGCCCTGGACTGGCCGGAAGGACGCGTCCAGACCTGTATCGCGGGAGAGAGCGGGGTCATAAGGGCACTGCGCACGTTCCTGCACAAAGAGAAGGCGCTCCCGCGCGAGGACACCTATATCTCCGGCTACTGGAAGATCGGGCTCATCGAGGATGAGCACCAGAAGATAAAGCGCCTCGAGGCGGCTTCATAGCAACCCCGCGGCGGTGTCGACAGGCCGATCCAGGACTGCCGTTCCTCGGAACAGGATAACACGCGCTGCGCAGGCGCCGAGCACCACCTCGTTGGCACCGCCCGATCAGGCTTTGCCAAAGGGCGGCGACGACGGCACAGGGAGCGCAAGCCAGGAAGACAGATCCCCAAGATCATCCGCCAGCAAGGCGGCGGTATCGCCTCGGTCATGAATGGCCGTCGGCAGACTCGCAACGCCGTGGCAAGGATGGGACGGCCCGGGGCGCCGAGGGCGCCCCAGGCCGAGAACCGGGGCCGAGAACTGGGGCCGAGAACCGGGGCCGAGAAAACGTCAGCCGGTGACCAGTTCGGTCCACTTCTGGTTCAGCCAGTCGGACTTGGACTGGTAGAGGTCGTAGCGCGGAATGATCGGCTCGATGTCGCTGGAGACCGCGGCGAACTCGGCATCGGTCAGGTCGGTCAGCTCGCGGCGCACCGTGGGCGCGGTCCCGACGTTGCGCGCCAGCTTCGCCTGGATGTCCGGGCGGCACATGTAGTCCATGAAGACCAGCGCGTCGGCCTCCCGCTTGGACGCGCGCGACACCGCCCAGCAGCCGGAGTCGTTGACCCCGCCCTCCTTGGGAAAGGTCGAGCGCACCGGATGGCCTTCGGCCGCCGCCAGCCCGGCCACGTCGTGATAGTACTGGCCCATCGGAATCTCGCCCGATTGCAGGGCCTGCTGGAACTGGCCTTCGTCGCGGTACCACAGCGCCACGTTGGGCTTGAGCTCGGCCAGCTTGTCCAGGACCTTGACGATGTTCTCCTCGGTGTTGAGGAACTCGGTCCCGCCGAAGAAGGTCTTGGCGGTGATCTCCAGAAGGAAGGAGTTGCTGACCAGGGCGAGCAGTCCCAGCCTGCCCTTGTTCTTCGGATCCCAGAGCTCGGCCCAGGACCCCGGCGCCTCGCTGTAGGCGTCGGTGTTGGTGACCAGGGTGATGTACCAGGCCACGGCGCCGATGCCGTCGACCTTGCCGTCGGGATAGCGGTGCACGTACTGCGGCAGGAGGTTCTTGGCGTTGGGCAGCTTGCCGAGGTCGAGCGGCGTCCAGAGCCGCGACGACTGGCCCTTCAGCATGGCGACCTGCGCCATCATCGAGACGTCGGCCGGGGCCGCGCCGGCGCGGGCGGCGGTTTCGAGCTGGACCAGCCAGGCCTCTCCGGTCGGCTCGGCGATCGACTCGATGTCGATTCCGGTCTCCTTGGTGAACTCCGGATAGATGTGCTTGTCGAAGGAATCCTTGAAGAAGCCGCCGTAGGTCCCGACCTTCAGCGGCTCGGCGGCCCCGCCGCCGATGGCCGGAAAGCCGAGGGCCGCGACGCCGGCGAGCGCGGAGGCGCCGGCCAGGAACCGCCGCCGGCCGGTCGGCCGCGACGCCTTGTCTCGATGGAGTTTCCGCATCCCCTTTTTGTCTCCCTGTCTTCAGCCCGGCCAGGAGGCCCGGCGATCCACGATCCGCATGGCCCCGCCGGCCGTTTGCCTTGCGCCGGCGGTGGCCGAGGCAGACTAGCACCGGCAAGGGGCGCGGAGAACAGACAAGCTGGGCGCCTGCGGGGATGGCGCCGCCCGGCCAGGCCGGAGGCGCGTGGATCAGCCCGGCTCGTCGGGCACCTTGCGCAACAGGAGCGCGACGCCACGGAAGGTGTTGCTGACGAAGTCCGAGAGCGACGACAGGGGCAGGCCTGCGGCATGGAGGCTGACGGCACCGATCAGGATGATCATGGTGATCAGCAAAGCGTATTCGTCGGCCACGGAGCCGCGCTCGCTGATCCAGAACTCCCTAAGCAAAGCTTGCATCTCAATCGCTGGGGAGAAACCCGCGATGCGATCCTTCGGCGCCCTACTCGACCTTCACCGGGATCGCAGATCTGCCGGAGGCCAGCTAGACCCAGTCCAGCCCCTTCTCCGGTCCGATTCGCGGCACTCCCCTTCCTTCCCCGTTAACTATATTGCTCAATATAACTTGAGTTTTGACTATCGCTCTTGGCCCAATATTAAGCCGTGGATTTGCGCAGTCAATATTTATCCATAGTTTTTGCATTGAATTGCAGTATTCGCTTTTTAAACCCAGGCTTGCAGGCGTCGAAGCGCGATTTGAGGTGCCGTCCGGCCCGGTCCGTGCCAAGCGCGATAATCTTCCTGGCCTGACTCACTTTTGGTAGAATAAACTTATAAGTGGATTCGCATGCCTGTCCCCCCCGACGTGGCTCCCACGACGCAGCTGCGCGTTTCTCAGCGGAGCGTTTTCTATGCACAACAGCCTCGCCACCCCGTTCAAAGCGCTTCTGGGCGACAGTCGCCTTCTGCGCCTTGAGCGCCTTTGGGTGCGGCATTTCTCGACCTTTGAGCACACCCGCGACGAAGCGGCGAGAAGGCTGGCGCAAGCCCGTCTGGAGGAGATCGAACGCGACATCGCGATGACCCCGGCCGACACCCGGCGCGGCCTGGCGGTCAAGATCCGCTGCTGCCTGGGCCGCGAGGAGCGCGAGCTCGACCGCAGGCCTTGGGTCGAGATGCTGCGAAGCCTGCTGAGCGACCTCGACGGCTGATCCCCCTCCCGACGACCGTCTCACCCGTTACTCCCCGGGGCGTCCCAGGCAGGAGTCGAAAGCGCGGCCCGGCCGCGAACGCTGTGGCAAATACCTGCGTATCACTCAAATGGGCGTTGCCGCCGCGAGTCGCGCGGTGCTATCCGCTCGCCACAATTTCGAACGAATTTAGGCGTTTGTTAACCATATTGATCTTGTAGAACTTGAGGACGAGGGTAGGAGGTAATGGGAACAACTGGGGAAGGACCCATGGCAAGTAAGTCAATCGCCCCTTGGACGGTCGTCCTGTTCATGCTGACGCTCGGCGTCGCCGCACCGCCGGCTGCGCTTGCCGCAAACGACGAGCCGACAAACGGCAAGGCCCGCACTTTCCTGGCTTCGCTGGGCGAGCGAGCGATCAACGTGGCCCGGGACAAGGCCGCGCCCAAGGCGGATCGCGAGACGCGGATCCGCGCCCTGCTGCGCGAGGGCTTCGACCTCAAGATCATCGCCCGTCTCGTGCTGGGCAAGCACTGGCGGAAGATGGACGACGACCAACGCAAGGAATTCGTCGGTGTCTTCGAGGACGCCATGGTCCAGCAGTCCTTGACCATCTTCGGCGGATACACGAACGAGACCTTCGACATCACCACGGTCGGCCCTGACCGCACCAACCCCAAGCTGATCGCCATCTCGACCAACATCAAGCGCTCCAACGGCGCCGCCGCCAAGGTCGACTGGCGGCTCCGCAAGAGCGGCCAGGACTACAAGATCATCGACATCGTGGCCGAGGGGGTGAGCATGGCCCTGACCCTGCGGCAGGAGTACAGCGCGGTGATCGAAAGGTCGGGCGGCAAGGTCGACGGCCTGATCGAAGAGCTGCGCAAGGCCGCGGCCTGAAGCGAGACCCCGCCCCTCGGCCCGCCCCTCGGAACGGGGCGACCCGGGGAAGCCCGTGCCGGAGCCGATCAGACTGCCTGCACTCAATTGATTCCAATTGAGGGCGGTTTGATCTAGCCTGCAACCGCCGCCGCGGTTCCGGAGGGAGCCGCGCCGGCCGTTGCCGTTAGGCCCGACGAGGCGGCCCCGCGACCATGACCGATTCCGACCGCAACCTGACCTATGCCCAGCATCTCCGGCTCGACCGGCTGCTGTCCAGCCAGGAACGCCAGAGCGCGCTCGCGGGCCAGCCGGCCCACGACGAGATGCTGTTCATCATCGTGCACCAGGCCTACGAGCTCTGGTTCAAGCTGATCCTCTTCGAGCTCGACCGGATCCAGGAGATCTTCGCCGGCCCGGTCGCCGACGACCGCGAGATCGGCCAGGCGGTCCACGGCCTGTCGCGGATCGCCCGGATCCAGAAGCTGCTGATCGAGCAGCTCGACGTGCTGGAAAGCATGACGCCGCAGGACTTCCTGGAGTTCCGCGACCTGCTGTTCCCGGCCTCCGGCTTCCAGAGCCTGCAGTTCCGCCTGCTGGAGACCCGCCTGGGCCTGCAGCGGCAGGAGCGGCTGAACTACGCCGACAAGCCCTACGACGCCATGCTCTCCGAGCCGGAGCGCAAGCGCATCGCCGAGGCCGAGGCGGCGCCCTCGCTGGTCGACCAGCTCCAGGCCTGGCTCGAGCGCACGCCCTTCGTCAGCCAGGCCGGCTACGAGTTCAGTGCCGCCTATCGCGAGGCCGTGCTGCGGGCCCTGGGCGGCGACCAGGAAACCATGCGCCGCAATCCCTCCCTGGTGAAGGAAGCGCTGGAGACCGAGCTCGCCGCCCTCGACGCCGCCCTGACCCGCTTCGAATCGATCTTCGACGAGGCGGCCCACGCCAAGCTGGCCGCCGAAGGCGCCTGGCGGCTCAGCGCCAAGGCGCTGCAGGCCGCGCTCTTCATCAACCTCTACCGGGACGAGCCGGTGCTGCAGCTCCCCTTCCGGCTGCTCAGCGTCCTGATGGACATCGACGAGAACCTGACCACCTGGCGCTACCGCCACGCCCTGATGGCGCAGCGCATGATCGGGCGCAAGGTCGGCACCGGCGGGTCCTCGGGCTTCGACTACCTGCGGCAGACCGCCGAGCGGCACCGGATCTTCGGCGACCTCTTCGCGCTCTCGACCTACTTCCTGCCCCGTTCCAAGCTGCCGCCCCTGCCGGAGGAGCTGCGCCGGGTCATGGGCTACAGCTACGCCGAGCCGGCGTCGTGAGCTGGAAGGCCGGGTTCCGGCGCTTCCGCGAGGCGGACCCGCAGCGCCTGCACTTCGCCGCCCACAGCCACCACTACTGGCCGGACGTCGCCTTCGAGGCCCAGCAGCGCTGCTGGGAGGACGCGGCGCGCCTGGCCGACCGCAAGTGGGAGACGATCTTCGGCGAGGTGGTCCCGCGCGCCCAGGCCGGCATCGCCGGGATCCTGAAGCTGAGCGATCCCGGCAGCCTCGCCTTCGGGCCCAACACCCACGGCTTCCTGCTGCGGCTGCTGTCCTGCCTGCCGCAGGCGCGGCCGATCCGGGTCCTGACCAGCGACGGCGAGTTCCACAGCTTCGAGCGCCAGCTCAGGCGCCTGGAGGAGCTGGGCCGCGCCGAGGTGGTCCGCATCCCGACCGAGCCCTTCGAGAGCTTCACGCCGCGCTTCCGGCAGGCGGCGGCCGAGGGCGGCCGCGACCTGATCTACCTGAGCCAGGTCTTCTACAACTCCGGCTACGCGGTGCCGGAATTGTCCGCTATCGTCGCCGCGGTGCCCGAGCCGGAGGCCCTGGTGGTGATCGACGGCTACCACGGCTTCCTGGCCCGACCGACGGACCTCTCGGCCATCGAGGCGCGGGCCTTCTACCTGAGCGGCGGCTACAAGTACGCCATGGCCGGCGAAGGCGTCTGCTTCCTCCACTGCCCGCCGGGCCTGGCCGAGCGGCCACCGGACACCGGCTGGTTCGCCGCCTTCGGCGCCCTGGCCGACAAGGCCCGGGACCGCGTCCCCTACGGCGCGGACGCCTCCCGCTTCCTGGGCGCGACCTTCGATCCGGTCGGGATCTACCGCCTGAACGCGGTGCTCGACTGGCTGGAGGCCGAGAGCATCACCGCCGCCGCCGTCCACGACCACGCCGTCGCCCTGCAGAACGCCTTGGTCGCCGAGCTGCCACGCCTGGCGATCCCGGGACTCTCGCCCGAGACCCTGGTCGTGCCGCTGGACGAGCCGAACCGCGGCAACTTCCTCACCTTCCGCACCCCCGAGGCCGGCGCCCTCCACGAGGCCCTGCTGGCCCGGAACATCGTCACCGACCACCGCGGCGACCGCCTGCGCTTCGGCTTCGGGATCTATCAGGACGCGGCGGATGTGGAAGCGCTGATCGGGCG
>JANQGU010000102.1 GCA_028282935.1 Kiloniellales bacterium | reverse complement strand
CGAGATCACCAGCCTGGACCAGCTCAAGGGCCTGAAGATGCGCTTCTTCGGCCTGGGCGCCAAGGTCATGCAGAAGTTCGGCGTCTCGACCCAGCAGCTCGCCGGCGGCGACATCTATCCAGCCCTGGAGCTCGGCACCATCGACGCGACCGAGTTCTCCATGCCGGCGATCGACCGCTCCTACGGCTTCTACCAGATCGCCAAGCACAACTACTTCCCCGGCTGGCACCAGCAGTCCACGGCCAATGAGATCCTGGTCAACCAGGCCAAGTGGGACGAGCTGTCGGACGAGCACAAGGCCATGATGGAGACCGCCTGCAAGGCGCAGGTCATGGAGATGATCTCCGACGGCGAGTTCGCCCAGTTCAAGGCCATGCAGGACAACGTCAAGGACGGCGTCACCAACCACTACTGGCCCGACGACGTCCTGACCAAGCTCAGGGGCGCCTGGGACGAGGTCATCGCGGAAGAGGTGAAGTCCAACCCGGATTCCAAGAAGGTCTGGGACTCGATCACCAAGTTCCGTGCCGACTACAAGATCTGGCGTGACTTCGGCTATCTGAAGTAGGGCGGAACCTATGGCCGGCCGCCGCCCGGCGGCCGGCCGACGCCCGCAGAAGCGCCTGGTGGCGATCGCGCCCGGTCAGCCCTGGCCGAAGGCGCGGCGAAGGCCCATCCACCCGCCGCCTTTGCCGGCCGCCTGACCAGGAGGGGGAGCCGCCGCCGTCATGAGTTCTCTACTGAAGGTCGCCGACGTCCTCGACCGGATCCCGCGCGCGCTCGGCAAGACGGCGGCGTGGCTGATCCTGCCGCTGATCGCGATCATCATGTTCGACGTGATCACGCGCAAGATCGACTACTTCCGCATCGGCCTCTCGGAGCTGACCTGGTACTGGCTGATCGAGCCGATCAAGCTGCAGGACATGGAATGGCATCTGCATGGCGTCCTGCTGCTGATGTCCTTCGGCTTCACCTACCTGATGAACGGCCACGTCCGCGTCGACATCTTCCGCGAGAAGCTGTCGCGGCGGAACCAGGCCTGGGTCGAGTTCTGGGGCCTGCTCGTGATGGCGATGCCCTACCTGATCCTGGTCACCTACTTCGCCATCATTTTCGTCAAGATCTCCATCCAGCAGAACGAGGGCTCGGAGTCCCTGACCGGCATCACCCACCGCTACATCGTCAAGTCCTTCACCGTGGTCGGCTTCACGCTGGCGCTCTCCGCCGTGGTCGCGACCTTCATCCGGCTCGGCGTCTTCCTCTTCGGCGCGCCGGCGGCGCGGGCGCAGGTCGAAAGGGACCTGCACATCTTCGCCCACGAGGACGAGGAGCAGCTCGAGGAGGAGGCGCGCATCGTCGTCCAGGAGGCCGAAAGCGCCCACAGAGGGGAGCGCTGAGCCGTGTGGGAAGTGCTCTACGACCATTTCTACGACTACCTCGGCGCCTACATGTTCCTGGCGCTGGCGCTGACCCTCTTCACCGGCCTGCCGGTCGCCTATGCGATCGGCGGCGTCGCGCTGATCTTCGGCTTCCTGGGCATTGCCTTCGATATCATCGACTTCAACGAGTTCTTCATCATCCTGCCGCGGATCTGGGGCGGCGACGGCTCTTCCGGCGCGGTCCAGAACCCGGTGCTGGTGGCGATTCCCTGCTTCATCTTCATGGGCACCATGCTGGAGCGCAGCCGGGTCGCGGCCGACCTGCTGCACATCCTGCAGGTCATGCTGAAGCGGATCCCCGGCGGCCTGGCCATGGCGGTCACGGTCATGGGCACGATCATGGCGGCGACCACCGGCATCATCGGCGCCTCGGTGGTGATGATGACTCTCCTTGCCCTGCCGACCATGCTGCAGCAGCGCTACCAGACGCCGCTGGCGACGGGCACCCTGGCCGCCTCGGCGACCCTGGGCATCCTGATCCCGCCCTCGATCATGCTGGTGCTGATGGCCAACCTGCTGGCCGTCTCGGTCGGCAACCTCTTCGTCGGCGCGATCCTGCCGGGGCTGGTGCTTTCCGGCCTCTACATGCTCTACATCCTGACCATCAGCACGGCCAAGCCGGACTGGGCGCCGCCGCTGCCGGACGACGCGATCCAGCTCGCGCCGACCAACCGCAGCCGCCTGTACCTCTACGTCGGCATCGTCGCGGCGCTGGTGGCCGTGGCCTGGGTCCTCGACCTGACCGCCTGGAGCGAGGCCGCGAACTGGGGCCTGCTCGCCTTTTTCGGGATCTTCGCCACCTCCATGGTCATCGGCCACCGCGAGGGCGATTCGCTCTTCGGGGCGATCCTCAAGGGCTTCATCCCGCCGATCTTCCTGGTCGTGCTGGTCCTGGGCTCGATCTTCGCCGGCTGGGCGACCCCGACCGAGGCCGCCGGCGTCGGCGCCTTCGGCTCGATCGTGCTGGCGATCTTCAACCGGACCCTGAACCGGCAGGTGCTGACCGACGTGGTGCACCGCACTGCGCTGACCACCGGCATGATCTTCTTCATCTTCGTCGGCGCGACGACCTTCTCCTACATCTTCCGCGCGCTCTACGGCGAGGACCTGATCATCGAGTTCATCGAGTGGCTCGACCTGCACTCCTGGGCGCTGCTGTTCCTGCTGATGCTGGTGGTCTTCCTGCTCGGCTTCTTCTTCGACTGGATCGAGATCACCCTGATCATCCTGCCGGTCTTCGCGCCGGTGATTAAGGAGATCGCGCCCGACTTCGCGGTCCACCTCGGCATGGAGGGCGCGCCCTTCGCGGCGGTCCAGCAGCAGGCGATCTACTGGTTCGCGATATTGGTGGCGATCAACCTGCAGACCTCCTTCCTGACTCCACCCTTCGGCTTCGCGCTCTTCTACATGAAGGGCGTGGCCCCGCCCGAGGTCCGCATGCAGGACATCTACAAGGGCATCATCCCCTTCGTGATCCTGCAGCTCATCGGCCTGGCCATCGTCGTCGCCTTTCCCCAGGTCACCCTCTGGCTGCCGGAGCTGATGCTGGAATGAGGCACGACGGCGGGCTCTTCCATTGCCGGGCGCCTGCCCGGCCGCGCTGAGCCCGTGCCAAACACTCCACTGTCATCACCGGACTTGATCCGGTGATCCATCGTGCCGCCTGCGCGATGGATGCCCGGATCAAGTCCGGGCATGACAGTGGTAGGGTACAGGGGTACGGGGCAGGGCCCCCTACATCACCGCGCCGATCTGCCAGGGGACGAACTCGTTGTCGCCGTAGCCCAGGGCCTCGGACTTGCTGGGCCGGCCCGAGGCGACCGCCAGGATGGTCTCGAAGATCTCCCGGCCCTTGTCCTCGATCGAGACGCCTTCCAGGACGTCGCCGCAGTTGATGTCCATGTCCTCGGTCATGCGGGCGTAGACCTGGGCGTTGGTGGCCAGCTTGATCGAGGGCGCCGGCTTGTAGCCGAAGGCCGAGCCGCGGCCGGTGGTGAAGCAGACCACGTTGGCCCCGCTGGCGACCTGTCCGGTGACCGAGCAGGGGTCATAGCCGGGGGAATCCATGAACACGAAGCCGCGGCGGTCGATCCGCTCGCCGTAGAGGTAGACCCCGCGCAGGGTGGTGGTGCCACCCTTGGCGGCCGCGCCCAGGGACTTCTCCAGGATCGTGGTCAGGCCGCCGGCCTTGTTGCCGGGCGAGGGGTTGTTGTTCATCTCGCCGCCGTTGCGCGCGGTGTAGTCCTCCCACCACTTGATCCGGGCGATCAGCTTCTCGCCGACCTCGCGGCTCTCGGCGCGCCGGGTCAGCAGGTGCTCGGCGCCGTAGATCTCCGGCGTCTCCGACAGGATCGCGGTGCCGCCGTTGCGCACCAGCAGGTCGGCGGCCGCGCCCAGGGCCGGGTTGGCGGTGATCCCGGAATAGCCGTCCGAGCCGCCGCACTGCAGGGCCAGGGTCAGAGCGCCGGCCGGGCAGGTCTCGCGCCGCGCCGCGTCGGCCCGGGGCAGCATCTCGCGCAGCACCGCCAGGCCCTGGTCGATGGTCCGGCGGGTGCCGCCCTCGCCCTGGATGGTCATGGTCCGGAAGCTCTCGCCCTCGCTCAGGCCGTAGGCCTCCATGAAGCGCGGGATCTGGAAGACCTCGCAGCCCAGGCCGACCAGCAGCACCCCGGCCAGGTTGGGATGCCCGGCATAGCCCCACTGGACCCGCTTGAAGAGGTCGTAGCCCTCGCCCGACATGGCCATGCCGCAGCCGGTGCCGTGGACCAGGGCGACCACCCCGTCGACGTTGGGATAGTCGGCCAGCAGGCCCTCGCGCTCGGCCGCCTGGGCGATGAAGCGGGCCACCGAGGCCGAGCAGTTGACCGAGGTCAGGATGCCGATGTAGTTGCGCGTCCCGATCCGGCCGCTGTCCCGGCGGTAGCCCTGGAAAGTCGCGCGCTCGGCCTCGGGCAGCAGCGCCTCGGGCTCGGCCGCCTCGGCGAAGCGGTAGTCGCGGGCGAAGTCCTTCATGGCGCAGTTGTGCTCGTGGACGTGCTCGCCGGGCGCGATGGCCCCGGTGGCGAAGCCGATGATCTGGCCGAACTTGCGGATCGCCTCGCCCTCGCCGATCTCCCGGGTCGCGACCTTGTGGCCGCGCGGGATCGGCGCCCGGGTGGTGACGCCGGCGACCTCGAGGCCCGCGGCGAGCGGGTCGACGGCGACGGCGATGTTGTCCTCGGCATGAAGGCGGAGCGTCCGGGGCTCCGCGGTCTCGACGCTGGCGGGCATGGTTCTGCGGTCCGAAGCGGTTGTGACGGTCCTTCGGATTATGCGCCGGCGCGGTCAGGGCGCCAAACGCTTAGGCGCCGCCGCCTTCCCCGGCCCCGGCGCCGATCTCGACCCCGATCCCGGATCGAGGCTTCGGGAGCGCGCGGATCACTGCGTCAGATGCAGGCTCGAGAGATCGTTGACGATGCCGGTGACGGCGGCTTCCAGCTCCTCCCGGCTCTGAGGGAAGAAGGCGCGCTCGGTACCCGAGGTGCAGTCCTCGAAGAGGGCCCGTGCCGCATCCGCCGAGCTCGGGGCATCCTCGTCGGCCTCGCTTTCCCGGCCCCAGAAACCCCTGTGCTCGCTGACATAGACGATCGCGTAGATCAGGATGCCTTCCCGCTTCATGCCCTCGCAGGCTTCGGCGAACATCCTTTCGGTCTCGGCGATGGTCTCGGGATCGTCGGAGCAGCTGCGCGGCGTGTTGCCGCTGTGGGTCCCGATGATCGCGACCTTGGTCACGTCGGAGTCCGTGTAGTCGGCAGGCTCGGTGACGTTCGCTCCCTGCCAGACGTTCTGCCACTCGGGCGAGAGCGTGCGCCAGCCCCAGGCCAGGCCCAGGTCGTAGCGTCGGCAGCCGCGGCCCCGCATCTCGTCCAGGGTGGCATCGAGGACCGCGCGATCGCGGGTCAGTGGGGTCACCCTCGCCTGAGGGCAGATCCGATCCTTGTAGCCGGTCGGGTTCCGCCTCGGCCTGAAGGTCCCGGAGTAGTGATCGAAGGGCTCCGTCCGAGGGTCCGTCTCTCCGACGGCGTGATAGGCGGGGCGCTGGTCCATGCAGACATGGTCCGGATCTGCCGGCGCCTCGGGGTTGATGTTCGCCTGTCCCTTGACGTTCGCGCGCGCCGCGAAGGGGACGACCGCGACGCTGACGTCCTCGGCGCTGCGCGCGCCGCCGGCGATCGCGTCGAGAAAGCTCTTCGCCCGATCCTTCATTTCCTTCATGTAGATCCAGCTCACGTCCCGGGAGTTGTCCAGGATCATGGCGATCTCGAGGGAGCGCAGGGTCACGCGCACAGTCGCGCTGGCGGAGACCTCGTAGCTCTGGATGTCCAGGACCGACAGCAGGGTGGTCGGCACGGTGACCGCGGCGCTGACCTTGATCTCGCCGCCGCCCGGGGCGACGTCGATCTTGGTCTGCGCCGCGCCGACGCCGAGATAGCCTTCGGGAAAGTTGGCCTTGAAGTACTTCTCGATGTGGGCCTTGGCCGAATCGGCCAAACCGTCCGAGGATACCCGCCCGCCCGCCAGGGCCGCCGCGTCGACGGCCTGGCTCAGCTTGGCCTTGATGAGATAGCCGCGGCCCGCGTCCAGGGCCAGGCCCGAGGCCGCCGCCAGCGTGAGCAGGGAGACGGCGACCAGGCCCATGGCCGTGCCCCGCTCCTGGCGCAGGAACCCCGTGATCGGCCGTCCGCGCGTTCTGCCAAGCGACATAGGCGGGTTTTCCCAATAAATGAATGCCAGGCTTTTTGAAATATAACCTCCAATGTATTTCGAACTAGCTAAAAGTACTAGATAACCGACTGTAAACTGGAGTATTTATCTACAATACCTCGGAAATACTTGCTCGCGTTACCTGTTGTATTGCTTGTATGATTGCAGGGTCGAGGCCTGGTCGATTGAAGGGTCCTGCAGTTTTGCCCGGAAGCGGAGCGCCGGGCTGCCGCGTCACGCCATCCGAATCCCTGCCCCCGGCGAGGGAGAGCGGCCGGAGAGAGTCGACCCGGAGTAGAGCGATGCGGCCTACCCGGCCAGCGCCGCCCCGGAGCGTTCCGGGCGCAGGGCCGCCTCGGCGGCCTGGGTGGTCTCGGGGTCGAGCGCGGCCAGGGCGTCGTGCTGGCTCAGGAAGACCCGGCCGCTCAGGTGCTCCAGGAAGTCGGTCTGCTTCAGGCGGTCCATCACCGGGCCCTTGACCTCGGAGAGGTGGAAGTCGATGCCGGCGGCCTTCAGGCGCTCGACCAGGGTCTCCAGGCTCTCCAGGGCGCTGGCGTCGATCTCGTTGACTGCGGAACAGATCAGGACGACGTGGCGCAGCGCCGGCTCGGCGACCGCCATGTCGTAGAGCTTGTCCTCCAGCCAGCGGGCGTTGGCGAAGTAGAGGCTCTCGTCGACCCGCAGGCTGAGCACTGCGGGGCTGGTCACCACCTCGTGGCGCTTGACGTTACGGAAGTGGTGGGTGCCCGGTACCTGGCCGACCACCGCCATGTGCGGCCGGGCCGAGCGGGCCAGGAACAGGACCAGCGAGAGGCCAACGCCGGCCAGGATCCCGGCCTCGATCCCCGCCGTCAGGACGGTGACGATGGTGGCGGCCATGGCCGCGAAGTCGGCCTTGGAGTAGATCCAGGTCCGCTTCAGCGCGCCCAGGTCGACCAGCGACAGCACCGCGACCACGATGGTCGCCGCCAGGGTCGCCTTGGGCAACTGGTGGAACAGCGGGGTCAGAAGCAGCGCGGTCAGGCCGATCCCGCCGGCGGTCAGGACGCCGGCCAGCGGCGTCCGCGCGCCGGCGTCGAAGTTCACCACCGAGCGGGCGAAGCCGCCGGTCACCGGATAGCCGCCGCCGAGCGCGGCGGCGACGTTGGCGGCGCCGAGGCCCAGCAGCTCGCGGTCGGGCTGGATCCGCTCGCGCCGCTTGGCCGCCAGGGTCTGGGCGACCGAGACCGATTCGACGAAGCCGACCACCGAGATCAGGACCGCCGCGGGGAGCAGGCTCCACCAGAGCTCGAGGTCCAAGGGCGGCAGGGCCAGCGGCGGCACCCCCTGGGGGATCGCGCCGACCACCTGCACGCCCTCGACCTCGAGGGCGAGGAGGTCGACCAGCAGGATGGTCGCCAGCACCGCCACGACCGGGCCGGCCTTGGCCAGGAAATCCGCCAGCCGCGGGCCGAGCCCGAGGCGCCGGGCCAGGGGCTTCAGCCGGCTCCGGACCCAGAACAGGAAGGCGGTCGCCGCGACCCCGATCGCCAGGGTCGGCAGGTTGGTCTCGCCGATCCCGCCGGCCAGGGAGCGGCCGAGGTCGAGCAGGGTGTGGCCGCCGGCGTCGATGCCCAGGATGTGCTTGAGCTGGCTCGCCGCGATCAGCAGCCCGGAGGCGGTGATGAAACCGGAGATCACCGGATGGCTGAGCAGGCTGGCGAGGAAGCCGAGGCGCAGCAGCCCCAGCAATATCAAGAAGACGCCCGACAGCAGCGCCAGCGCCAGGGCCGCGCCCAGGTACTCCGGCGTGCCGCTGGCGGCGATCTCCCCGACCGCCGCCGCGGTCATCAGGGACACCACCGCCACCGGGCCCACGGCCAGGGCGTTGGAGGAGCCGAAGAGCGCGTAGCCGACGAGCGGCAGCATGGAGGCGTAGAGCCCGACCTGCGGCGGCAGCCCGGCCAGCAGCGCGTAGGCCAGGCTCTGCGGGATCAGCATGATGGTGACGATCACCGCCGCCAGGCCGTCGCCCCGCAGGGCCGTGCCGTCGTAGCGGCGCAGCCAGCCGACGCAGGGCAGCAGCCGTTCGATCATCGAAGCGCCTCCGGGCGGGGTGTCGCCGTCAGTTGACGACCTCGGGGCGCACCAGGCTCGGCTTGGCCAGCCATTCGTGGCCCTTGAGCATGGCCTTCCAGTAGACCGGCGGCAGGATCCGCTCCTTCAGCAGCCAGGCCAGGCGGCTGGGCTTGCGGCTGTCGATCAGCCAGGAGGGGAAGCTCGGCAGCAGCTTGCCGCCGTAGCCGAACTCGGCCAGGACGATCTTGCCGCGCTCCACCGTCAAGGGACAGGAGCCGTAGCCGTCGTAGTGCGCCACGCCTTGCAACCGGCCCATGTCGGCCAGGAGGTTCTGCGCCACGATCGGCGCCTGCTTCCTGGCCGCCGCGGCGGTCTTGGCATTGGGTGCGTTCATCACGTCGCCCAAGCTCCAGACGTTCTCGAAGCGCTTGTGGCGCAAGGTGTTCTGGT
>JANQGU010000021.1 GCA_028282935.1 Kiloniellales bacterium | reverse complement strand
GGGCCGCGTCGCCTGGTTCGGCATCGCGATCCGGCAAGAAGAAAACTCCCAAGACTCCGAACCCAAGTCGCCCCAACCCGCACCTACTGTCATCGCCGCTGTGACGGCACGCGAGAGGCCGGAGACCAGAGGAGAAGCCCGCCCAAGGCCTCAAACAGGAGGAAGAGAACGTGGCATACGTTATCAACGGCAAGACGTTTCCAACAAAAATCGACGAAATTCTGGCGAAGGAGGCGTATAGGAAGCCCCTCGAAAGTTATCTTACAAGTGTGTGGGCGGCCGAGAACCTTCTATATCTTGTTGCCCGCAGAAAAAAAGAGAGTATTCAGAGTATATATAAGAAATTTCTCGATCCAAACGCTCAAATGGAACTCGGCACCGCAGGGCATGTATTAGGCCCGGAAATAGAAGAGCTGGCCGGTAATTTCAACGATAACCGCTGGCCGGAAAAACTGCGGACGCTCGACAAAGCGGTCCTCGGAGACATCGGCGGTAGATTCTCAGATTTCCTAAGGTCCAAAGAATTCAAGCAATGGTGTTTCTCGGCTCTCCACCCGAAGGCGGTGGCGACCAAGATCGGCGTAAACCAGCCCAAGGTCATTCAGGACATTGGAAGGCTGATCGTGGCGATCGCGGCGGGAAGGAGCGATGCCGAGACGCTTGCCGCAGGGGTCATCAAGGACGGCAAACTGAAATTGACGCCAAGGCACTTCGTCGTCGTTTTGAAGAAGAAGGACGGCTGGTTGCGGCTTGCAGGCGACGCCCTGGGCTACGCCGAAAACAAGGCGGGCAGGTACGTCTTCAGGAAAGGTCAGGCCCGACTTGGGAACCTCAAGGACTTCAGCAGCGACAAGTCCAAGAAAGCCTTCGAGAACCTCGTCAACCTCTACCTGAAGAACCAAGTCAGCGCGGCGGTTGGCCTCTACAAGAAGCTCCAGAAGGAGGAGCCGGCGCTCAAGTCGCTGTCGTTCGAGAAAATGATCAAGGCCCTCGAGACCGCCAGGGCGTTCGCCTGAACGCATCGAGTGCGCCAGGCCATCTTGGCGCCAGGACTCGGAAGGGCGGCGCCGTTTCCGGCGCCGCCCTTCCGCAGGTCTCGTTCTTGGCCGCCGCGGCCTACTGCATCACGCGCGGGCCCTTGATGTCGATCGGGCCGGCCTCGGGCAGCACGCCGAGGCGGCGGGCCACCTCCTGGTAGGCCTCGGCGACCTGGCCCAGGTCGCGACGGAAGCGGTCCTTGTCCAGCTTCTCGTTGGTCTTGGTGTCCCAGAGCCGGCAGGAATCCGGGCTGATCTCGTCGGCCAGGATGATCCGCATCTCCTCGTTCTCCCAGAGCCGGCCGAACTCCAGCTTGAAGTCGACCAGCCGCAGCCCGACGCCCATCAGCAGGCCGGACAGGAAGTCGTTCACCCTGAGTGAAAGCTGCAGCATGTCGTCGAGGTCCTGGGTCGAGGCCCAACCAAAGGCGGTGATGTGCTCCTCGGTGACCAGGGGATCGCCCAGGTCGTCGGACTTGAGGTAGTACTCGACGATGGAGCGGGGCAGGGGCGCGCCTTCCTCCATCTTGAAGCGCTGCGCGAAGGACCCGGCCGCGATGTTGCGGACCACCACCTCCAGGGGGATGATCTCGACCTCGCGGACCAGCTGCTCGCGCATGTTCAGGCGGCGCATGAAGTGGGTCGGTATGCCCACCTCCGACAGCCGCACCATGAAGTATTCCGAGATCCGGTTGTTCAGGACGCCCTTGCCCGTAATGACGCCCTGCTTCTGATTGTTGAAGGCCGTCGCGTCGTCCTTGAAGTACTGCACGAGGGTCCCGGGTTCGGGGCCTTCGAAGAGCACCTTGGCCTTGCCCTCGTAGATCCGCTTACGTCGCATTGTTGTCACCCGATTGCGGCCAAAATCGCCTTTTTTCAGAGACTTAGTCGGCCTTGCGATGGATCCGGCCAGCGCCGGATCGACGCCCTGATATAGCAGTTGCGGGCCCTCAAAACAACGTCATGAAGCGGCGTTAACCATGAAGATTCCTCGGCAGAAAGGGCGCCTCGTCGGGCCGGCCGGCGGCGAAAAGCCAGTGCAATTCCAGGCCTTTAGCGGCCGTCCCAGGCCGGCCCAGGGCGATCAGGGAGCTCGACACCGTGCCGAAGCCGCTCGGCAGGCCCAGGTTCATGGCTGCCAGGGGCTCGGCGCCCTCGGGATCGCCCCGATCGGCCAGGATCGCCTGCCAGGCGGCCCAGTCGCCGGCGCCCGGGTCCGGGGGCGGGGCCGCCTCCAGGCGCGGCAGGTAGCGCCGGATCCGGGGGCTGGAGGGGTCGTTGCGGTCGCCGGCGGTCAGCAGGGTCAGGCCCGGGGGCAGGGGATGCGCCTCCGGGCCGGTTCCGGCCTCGGGCCCCAGGTGGCGCAGCCAGACGGCGGCCCGGCGGTCGGCGATAACCAGGTTGAAGCTGCGGTAGTCGGCCGGCGCGATCCCGGCCAGCTCGGCGGCGGCCGCCTCCGCGGTCTCCGCCGCCAGGGCCCGGAGCACCAGTTCGCCGCGCGAGCGCTTGCCGGGCTGTGGACCCAGGCTGCCGCGCCGGTTCAGGATCGCCGCGACCACGCCGGTCTCGCGGTTCAGGCCCAGCCAGGAACCGCCGCCCAGAAGGTCGAGGCCGGCCACGACCTCGGGCTGGTCCGGCCAGTGCCGGCCGGGCGCGCGCCAGGGCCGGTCGCGCATCTCGTCCCGGTTGGCGCCCAGGATCAGGGGCCAGCGATGCTCGGGGCGGAACAGGAGGATGAGGGTGCACATGATCGCTCACTAATACCAAGGGTCATTATCAACGCTCCTTGGTATAAGGCTGCGGGCGCCGTGATCCGCGGTTGACCGGGCGACCCCGAGTCTGCTGATCTGGGCGTTTCTTGCGGGGGAGGCCAGGATGCACGGGACAGCCGATCCGGTCGTTGCGGGCGAGGAGGCGAGCATGCCAGCTTCGCTGAAGGATCGCAGCTTCTTGAAGCTGGAGGACTTCTCCTCGGCCGAGATCCAGAGCCTGCTCGACCTGGCCGCCGAGCTCAAGGCCGCGAAGCGGGGCCGCCGCGAGGAGCGCCGCCTGGTCGGCCGCAACATCGCCCTGATCTTCGAGAAATCCTCGACCCGGACCCGCTCGGCCTTCGAGGTCGCGGCCTTCGACCAGGGGGCGCAGGTCACCTACTTCGACAGCGCCGGCTCCCACCTCGGCGGCAAGGAATCCATGAAGGACACCGCGCGGGTCCTGGGCCGCATGTACGACGGCATCGCCTATCGCGGCCATGGCCAGAAGGTGGTCGAGGAACTGGCCGCCTACGCCGGCGTCCCGGTCTGGAACGCGCTGACCCGGGAATACCATCCGACCCAGAGCCTGGCCGACCTGCTGACCATCCAGGAGCATTGCGACAAGCCCTTCAACGACGTCGTCTGCTGCTATCTCGGAGACGCCGGCAACAACACCTGCAACTCGCTGGCCATGGGCGCGGCCAAGATGGGGCTGGAGCTGCGCCTGCTGGCGCCCAGGTCCTGCTGGCCCGACGCGGCCCTCTTCGAGAGCTGCCAGGCGGTGGCCGCCGCCGCCGGCGGCCGTCTGCTCCTCAGCGAGGAGGTCGCCCCGGGACTGCTGGGCGCCGACTTCATCTACACCGACGTCTGGGTCTCGATGGGCGAGCCGGCCTCGGTCTGGGAGGCCCGGATCGAGGCCCTGCGGCCCTATCAGGTCACGCCCGAGGTCATGGTGGCGACCGGCAACCCCCGGACCCGCTTCCTGCACTGCCTGCCGGCGATCCACAACCGGGAGACCGACCTGGGCGAGAAGCTGTTCCGCGACTTCGGCCTCGACGGCATGGAGGTGACCGAAGCGGTCCTCGAGTCCGAGGCCTCGATCGTCTTCGAGCAGGCGGAGAACCGGCTCCACACCATCAAGGCCATGATGGTCGCCACCCTGGGCTGAGAGGTACTGGAACAAGGGGCTCGCCTCGCGCCTTGCGCGAGATCAAGGCGGCGGTCCTTGCGCTCCTGCATGGCTTTCGGCCTGGGCCTTGACCTTCACCTTAAATAAGTGAAAACAGCGGCCATATAACCGGTAGGACCCACATGACCGGTAGGACGACGCCAGGCGGCGAAATCGGCCTGGCTCCAGGTTTATCCAGGGAGAGCGGCGGAAATGACCACGTTCAACGATCGGGAAAAGGCTTTCGAGGACAAGTACAAGCACGACCAGGAACTGCAGTTCAAGGTCGAGGTCCGGCGCAACAAGCTGCTCGGCATCTGGGTGGCGGAGCTGATCGGCCTGGAGGGTGCGGACGCGGAGGCCTACGCCAAGGAGGTGGTCGCCTCGGACTTCGAAGAGCCGGGTGATGACGACGTGGTGCGAAAGGTCATGGGCGATCTCGAGGCGAAGGGCCAGGAGATGACCGAGCATCGCCTGCGCAAGAAGATGGGCGAACTGCTTCTCGAGGCCAAGCAGCAGGTCATGTCCGAATAGCCCTGCGCCCTGCCGCGGCCCTGGCAGGCCGCGGCTGCGCGGCGGCGGAGGTCAGAGGGCGCTGCGGTCCGAGGCCTCTTCAAGGCCCTCGCCGAAGACCCTGGCGAAGATCGTGTCGACATGGCGGCTGTGCCGGGAGAGGTCGAAGCAGGCCTCCAATTCGGCCGGCGCCAGGCGTTCGGCGACCACCGGATCGGCGCCGACCAGGTCCTTCAGGTGGCCCTCGCCGTTCCAGACCCGCATGGCGGCGGCCTGCACGATCCGGTAGGCCTCCTCGCGGCTGATCCCGGCCTGGGTCAGGGCCAGCAGCACCGGCTGCGAGTGCACGAGGCCGCCCAGCAGCTCCAGGTTCCGGGTCATGTTCTCCGGATAGACCAGCAGCTTCTCGACCACCCCGGCCAGACGGACGAGGGCGAAGTCCAGCGCGACGGTCGCGTCGGGTCCGAAGACCCGTTCGACCGAGGAGTGGGAGATGTCCCGCTCGTGCCAGAGGGCGACGTTCTCCAGCGCCGGCGTCACCGCCGCCCGGACCACGCGCGCCAGCCCGGTCAGGTTCTCGGTCAGGATCGGGTTGCGCTTGTGCGGCATCGCCGAGGAGCCCTTCTGGCCGGGCGCGAAGTACTCCTCGGCCTCGCGCACCTCGCTGCGCTGAAGGTGCCGGATCTCGGTCGCCAGGTTCTCGATCGAGCTGGCGATCACGCCCAGGACCGCGAAGAAGAGGGCGTGGCGGTCGCGCGGGATCACCTGGGTCGAGACCGGCTCCGGCGCCAGCCCGAGCTTCTCGGCGACGTGGGCCTCGACGCGCGGGTCGATGTTGGCGAAGGTCCCGACCGCGCCCGAGATCGCGCAGGTCGCGATCTCCTCCCGGGCCTGGACCAGGCGCGCGCGCCCGCGGGCGAAGGCGGCGTAGTGGCCGGCGAGCTTCAGCCCGAAGGTCGTGGGCTCGGCGTGGATGCCGTGGCTGCGGCCCAGGCAGAGGGTGTCCTTGTGCTCCAGCGCTCGCGCCTTCAGCGCCGCGAGAAGCCGGTCCAGGTCGGCCAGCAGCAGGTCGCTGGCCTGCGCCAGCTGCACCGCCAGGCAGGTATCCAGGACGTCCGAGGAGGTCATGCCCTGGTGCACGAAGCGGGCCTCGGGGCCGACGTGCTCGGCCAGGTTGGTCAGGAAGGCGATGACGTCGTGCCGGGTCTCGCGCTCGATCTCGTCGATCCGCTCGATCTCGAAGCGGCCCCGCTGCCAGACCGCCTCGGCGGCCGCCTTGGGGATCACGCCCAGCTCCGCCTGGGCATCGCAGGCGTGGGCCTCGATCTCGAACCAGATCCGGAAGCGGTTCTCGGGCTCCCAGATTCGGGTCATTTCGGCTCGGCTGTAACGCGGGATCATGCGGTTCTCGGCTGCAGGGAAACTCGCCCCTAACCAAGAGGAGCGCCCCGGCGATGTCAACGCCGGGCGAGTGGTCCTAGCTGGCCTCTTCGCCCTGGACCATCATCTCCAGGGTCTTGACGTCGGTCACGGTGATGTAGCCGCTCCGGTCGTAGGTGATCACGCCCTGGTCCTGGAGCACCTTCAGCGACTTGTTGGTGCTCTCCCGCGTGGCGCCCAGCATGTTGCCCAGCTCTTCCTGGGACAGCTTGATGTCGAGCTTGATCCCCTCGCGGCTCGGCGAGCCATGGCCGCGGGTCAGGGTCAGCAGCCGCTTGGCCAGGCGGCGGGGAATGTTCAGGAAGATCGTGTCCTCGATGATGTCGCTGGTCCAGCGCAGGCGCTGGCAGAGGATCTTCATCATCCGGATGCAGAGCGCGGGATGCTGCTCGAGGAAAGGAAGGAAGTCCTTTCGATCGACCCTCAGCAGCTTGGTCGGCGCCATGGCGATGGCACCGGCCGTACGCTCCCGGCCGTCCAGCAGCGCGATCTCGCCGAAGACCTGCCCGGGCTCCATGATGTTCAGGAAGATCTCCCGTCCTTCGTCGGACAGGGTATTGATGCCGACGCGGCCGCCGAGGATCGCGTAGAGGCATTCGCCGGGCGTCCCCTTGTGGAAGATCACCTGGCCGTCGGTGAAGACCTCGGTCTTGCAGAGGTTCAGGAAGTCATCGAGCTCCGGCGCCTGGAGCTGACTCAACAGCCCTGTGGCGAGGATCTTCTTGAGTTCCGCCGACTCACGGTTGAAAGACATTCCACAGGGTTCCCTGGCTCGGATGACACTGCAGGATACTCCCGCTCTGCCACCTTCGTCCAATGGCATGGCTAGATTCTCGCTTAAAAACTCGGGCTTTGTCCCGGCCTCGGCGCCCGGGAGCCAGCCTCGGACCGGGCTCCGGGGTCAGGCCGAACCGGGCCTGTGCCCCTGTCCCGACAGGCGCGTGGCCTGCTCCCAATGCAGCGTGTGCTCGAAGTGGAACTGCACCTGCTTGACCGGCGGCTTGCCCTTGAAGCGGTCGCGCATGGTCCGGAGCATGAGCAGGGCGTCTTCGCGCTTCTGGTCGATCCGCCCGCTCGGCAGCCAGGACTTGAAGCGCTCAAGCTCCACGCCCGGAAGGCCGGCCTCGCCCGCCTCGACGAGGAGGGCGCCGTAGGTGCGCTCGCGGTAGTGCAGGGCCTTGGCCAGGCCTTCGAGGCTCTGCCGCGAGGCTTCGGTCAGGATGTTGGCGGCGCTGGCGTCCGACAGGGTGCGGCGGATCGACACCATGGCCTCGGACAGCAGGGGAAAGCCCAGTTCCGCCGGGCCGTGGGTGACGGCGACTTCGTCGTCGTCCTCCAGGTGCCCGTCGCGGTAGGCCTGGAAGATCGCGCCCACGCCTTCCATGCCGAAGGACGCCAACTCGGCGGCCCGCAGGGCCCCCATGCTCGAGGCGCCGAAGACGTGGACCCCCCGGCTCAGGGCGTAGAGGATCTCCTTGTGCCAGACCGAGGGCACGTTCTCGAAGTAGCCGTCGATGATCCCGATCGCGACCGGCTTCTTCAGCGTGACCCGGTAGACGTCGCCTTCCGACACCGGCGGCAGATACTCGGCGCGGAGCTCCTTTCTGGCTTCTTCGGCGGGCAGCGTCGGCCCGGTGAAGACGTAGATCGTCATCCCTCGTCCCCCTTGAGACGCCGGAGCCGTTCCCCGGGAACGTAGCGGGAGGAGCTGTCGAGCCCCTCCAGTCCGGGGATGATGACCCGCACCACGGGGATCTTGAACTCCGGCTTGGTCAGATCGACCGTGACGATCTCGTCGATGCCGACGGACCTGAGCCGGTCGATCTGCAGGCGCAGGTCCTCGTCGAAGCTGCGGCCGTGGTAGGAGGGCGCGTCCGAGAAGTTGCGTCCGCTTCCCGTCGGCGCCATGGCGTTCCGCCAGATCTCGTAGGTCTTGGGATCGAGGAACTCTTCGTAGCCCTGGCGCGGCATGTCGTCCCGGGCGCCGGCGATGAAGGTCAGGCGGCTTTGCGCCGCTTCGGTCAGCGCGCGCAGCAACGCGACCTCGCGGACCAGGTGGCAGCCCATGCCCGCCGCCGGGCGGACGGTGTTCGACAGCCCCGAGTCTTCCTGGAGGATCCGGCAAAGGAAGACCGGCAGGCCGACGTCGCTCGTGACCTCCCAGACGGCGACCATCACCCCGGCCTGGGCGAAGCGGTCCAGCAGGTTCCGGCAGCGGCTATCGCCGACCGTGTTGAGGTCGACCCGGGTCGCTTCGCGCTCGCTCGCCTCCAGTTGGTGCCAGAGCGTGACCGCGTCGCGTTCGATCAGCTCGCAGATCGCGTGGATGGTGGCCTCCAGGATGTGATTTCCCGAGGCGAGCCCGTTCGAGCTGGCTTGGAAGCAGCCGTGTCCGCTGGGCAGCGGCAGGGTATAGTCCAGGTGGACCATCTCGTAGGGGACCCAGCGCGCGCTGCCGCTCAGGAGATCCTCGCCCTCGACCCAGAGGATGCGTTCGAAGGGCGTGAACTTGCTGTCCGACAGCCGCGGCAGCCGGTCCACGTCGACCACCGCCTCGGTGTACCTGAGGTCCTCGAGGCTGCAGAGCTTCAGCGGGTGGGACAGCCGCTCGGCGTGAAAGGACTCCACCGACTCCATCAGCCCGGAGACCTTGGCGCTGACGAGGTCGTAGCCCTTGCCCTGGGAGACCGAGATCGACCGCGAGTTCGGCCGGCAGACCATCACGACCGGGATGCCGATGTTGTCCAGTCCGGTGACGTTGGCGATGCGGGTGATGCCCATGACCGAGGCGAAGGGCTGTACGCGCCGAAGAGTCGTCTCGGGTGGCACGAGGCGATGGGTGGCCTCCAGGAAACCCTTCGACGCGTTCGTAGAGCCGGCGACCATTGCCTTTGCCTCACGCAATCGGATCAAGGAGCGTCAAGACTAGCGCTGTTCGCCCACACCTGAAAACGGCGAGGTTGCCCTTCGCCGTTTGAGGCGCTGCAGCATCGCGTCTTGATGGGTGCAGCGCCTTAACGATCTAACGACAGGCCAGGAGCCGAGGTGGTCGTAAAGCTCCTAGGCCTCGATGGCCATGCGTCCGGCGTCGTAGTCACCGGCTTCGATGGCCATGCGAGCGGCCCTGTGGTCGCCGGCCTCGATGGCCATGCGTCCGGCGTGGTAGTCGCTCGCGTCGATGGCCATGCGGCCGGCCTCGTGGTCGTCGGCCTCGATGGCCATGCGTCCGGCGTGGTAGTCGCTCGCGTCGATGGCCAGGCGGCCGGCCTTGTGGTCGTCGGCCTCGATGGCCATGCGTCCGGCGTGGTAGTCACCGGCTTCGATGGCCATGCGTCCGGCATCGAAATCGCTCGCCTCGACGGCCATGCGGCCGGCATCGTAGTCCGAATGCTCGGCCCGAAGTGGCAGGCTCGACGTGGTCGCGGCAGCTCTGGTTTCATCGACGGGCCGACAGCCTTGATCGTCGATCAAGTAGAGAACGCCGTCGGCACCGCGCACAAGTGTGGAAGACTGAAGTGATGCAGTCATGTATGCCCCCATATTTGAGAGAAATTTGTCGAAAATCTTATATAAGAATTTCTATTCGGGGGTACAGAAGGTCGTCTGTGAAGTGGCTCACAGCGTGTGGCCTACGCGGTCCCTAGACTGCGGGAAAATGCCGCTGGCGCTTGGGTTGTCGAGCGCATCTTTTCCAGGAGGAATCAAAGGGATGGCGACTTCTGACAATTCAGAGGCGACCGACGAGTTGTTTGGCCTGGGCACTTTGATGTCCGACCTCAAGCGACTTGAATCGAAGGCCATGTCGAAGGGTTTTCTGATCGCCGCGACCTTGATTGGTGCGGCTGCGGAGGCGGTTGCCGACGAGATGGTGGACAGTCTGGCGGAGACGGCGGGGCAATCTCGAGGAGATCAGTCCGACACCGCGGCTCGGCTGGACGAGCTGCTGGCGTCCGATCCTCAACGCTTGCAGTGACACACGCGAAGAGGCAGCGTCGAAGCGGCCGCTCGAAATCGTCGGATCAAATGAGGCCCCCGATCGGTTAGGGGCCAGTTGAGGGCTAGGAGTTGGCTTCTGCGTTGGTGGCGGAGATGAGTTCCTCCGCCACGACGGCATAGGCGCCCATGTCCAGCCGCTCGTAAAGCTTGAGCGCATCCTTGGCATGCTTGGCGCCGTCGTCCCGCCGCGCCGGGCTGACGTCCAACTGCCCGAGGGCCAGGTCGCAATGGGCGACCAGGGGAAGCATCTTGCAGTCCTCGGCAAGACTGCGCGCCTCCTTGAAGGCCGACACGGCTTTGCGTGCCCTCGCATGGGGGCTGCAGCGATAGACCTCGCCCAGGGCCCACTGGGCCCAGGCCTGATCGCCCTTCTCTCCGTTCTTGCGGGCGATGTCCAGGGCGGCGGTCGCCTGGGCGAGCGCCTGCTCGGGCTGGCCCGCGTGTAGAAGCGTCTCCGCCAGCCAGGCGGTCTGCTGCGACAGCTGGCCGAGCACGATCTCTTCCTTGGCCAACTCGATGGCATGCTTCAGCAGTCCCAGGCCTTGCGCGACCTGGCCGGTGCGGGCCAGGGCGTAGCCAAGCGAGGCGGCGCTGAGGGGCAGCAGCAACCTGATCTGCGTCACCAGGCAGGCCTCGTGGGCGCGTTCGAGCAGCGGGACGCTCCTTGCGAAGTCCCCCTTGCGCAGCAGCGCGATGCCGACGAAGAGGGAGGCGTAGATCTGGCTGAAGCTGTGCCCACTCTCGTCGGCCAGGCGCAGGGCCTCGTC
Organism: Kiloniellales bacterium; assembly: GCA_028282935.1. Lineage (GTDB taxonomy): Bacteria > Pseudomonadota > Alphaproteobacteria > Kiloniellales > JAKSBE01 > JAKSBE01. The sequence continues at coordinate 8,081 of JANQGU010000021.1, read as the reverse complement.
GCCGATCCTCAGGGCCTCGCGGAAGCGTCCCAACTCGCCGAGCGACCGGGCCAGGGAGGCGCGGCAGGCCACGGCGGCCGCGGCCAGCATGCCGAACTGCTTGTGCGAGGCGCCGTGCGGAATGCGCGGAATGATCTCCTCCAGCAGCTGCTGGGCCTCGGCGTAGTCGCCCTGGTCCATCAGCAGGTAGCCGACCCGCGAGACGACCTGGATCTCCAGCTCGGCGTCGTTCAGCTTGCGCGCCAGATCGAGCCCGAGGCGTCCCATCCTGATCGCCTTGGACAGGTCGCCGTCGACCCAGTAGGAGAGCATGCGGGCCGAGTAGATCCGGCCGAGCCTGCGTTCGTCGCCAAGCGTCGACGCCACGTCCTCTGCCGCTTCGATGACCCTGCGAACCTCTTCCGGCCGGCCGAGCGTCGACAGCGACTGCGCCAGCTCTAGTCGGATGTCGATACCCCTTCGGCTGTTGCGCGGGGTCTGGGGCATCTGCGCCTGAGCGTTGAGCGCCTTCTCGAAGAGCGCCTGCGCGGCCCCGTTCCGCGAGGCCGCCTGCGCCTTCTTCGCCGCTCGGCGGCAGTAGGAGGTGGCATGGGCCCACTTCTCGGCCAGGAAAGCGTGATGCGCGAGCATCTCGACCTTGATCGGCAGCTCGTGTCCCGGCCGGCGCCGGAGCACCCGCATGACGGTCTCATGCAGGCGCGTGCGGTCGCGCCTGAGCAAGGTCCCGTAGGCGACCTCGTGGGTCAGGGTGTGGCGGAAGGAGAACTCGACGTTCGGAAGGATGCGCGTGCGCTGCAGGAAGCCCTGCTGCTCCAGGCCCGCCAGGCGGTCGGCCAGGCGCCCGTCGTCGTGCGAGACGAGTTGCTCGAGCAGCGTGACGTCGAAGTCCTTGCCGATGACCGCGGCGCAGAGCAGCGTCCGGCGGTCGCTGCTCGGCAGGCTGTCGATGCGCTCCGCCAGCACGCCGTGGACCGTGAACGGCAAGGCGATTTCGTCGACCGGCACCACCAGGTGGTAGCCGCCGAGCATGCCCTTCAGCTCGCCGCGCTCGACCAGCTTGCGCACGCATTCCTCGATGAAGAAGGGATTGCCCTGGGTCTTGTCGATGAGCTTCCGCGTCAGGGCGCCGAGGTCCGGCGAGGAGCCGAGCAGCGTTCCGACGAAACGCGCCGCGTCCTCGGAGGGGAGGGTGCCGATCCTGTGCTCGGCGAACTTGGGCCAGGTGGTCCAAGGCTCCGCGTGGTAGGTCCGCGAGGTCAGGATCAGCTGGACCTGGGTCCCGTCGAGCCGGACCGCGATCTCCTTGCCAAGCTGCTGCACCTCGGCGCTGGCCCAGTGGAAGTCCTCCAGGACCAGGATCAGCGGCCTCTTGCGGCCGAGCGCGCGCGTCGCGTCGGCGATGGTCGCCAGGGTGACGCGCAGGCGCTCCGGCGGGTCGATGCTGTCCCAGCCCGGGTCGTTCGAAGGCTGGCCCAGGACTTCGAGGATCGCCGACACGGCGTGGCTGCTGACGATGCCGAGCGACTTGAGGCCCTCGGCGATCGCCGTCTTGAGCGCCTCGGGCTCGGCGCTGGCGTCGAGCTCGAGCAGGGCGCCGACCAAGCGGGCGATGGGGTCGTCGAAGCGCGGCACGCCGGTCGGCTCCAGGTCGACCTTGAAGACCCGGACCTCGCTGGTGTCGATCCTGCCCAGGAACTCGTGGAGCAGCCGCGACTTGCCGACCCCGGGATCGCCGGTGACCACCAGGACCTCGCCGCGGCCGGCCCGGGCCCGCGACAGGCTGTCGTTCAAGGCGGTCAGGTCCTTGCTCCGTCCGATGAAGGACGGCTTGCCGGGGTTCTCCAGCGGGCGCATGGAGCGCTTGGTGATGGTGACCCCGCGCAGGGAATAGGTCCGGACGCTGCGGGAGGCCTTGCTCAGCTTGATGGTGCCGGCGGGCTTGACCTTCACCTGGCCGGCGACCAGGCCATGGGTCCCCTCCGTCAGCAGGACCTCGCCGGGGCGGGCCGCCTCCTCGGCGCGTGCGGCCAGGTGAACGGTGTCGCCGACGGCCCGGTACTCGATCAGCTTGCCGTTGCGGATCGACTGCGTGACGATCTCGCCCGAGCTGATTCCGACCCGCAGCCGGACCGCCGAGGGCACGCCGCCCTCCTCATCGGTTCGGGCGCAGCGGAGCTGGATCTCCTGCGCCGCCAGGCAGGCGCGGATCGCATGGTGCTCCTGCGCGTTGGGCGCGCCGAACAGCGCCATGACCCCGTCGCCGAGGAGCTGCGTGACCGTGCCGCCATAGCCGTCGATGGCTTCGATCATCGCCTGCAGCCAGGGCAGCAGGGCGTCGTTGGCGTCCTCGGGATCCTCGTCCGCCACCAGGGCGGAGGAATTCACGATATCGGCGAAGAGAACGGTCGCGATCCTTCGGTCGCCTTCGAGCAGGCCGCGCGTGCGCGACGGCCGATCACCCTTGAGAAGACCGCGCATGTGGGACGGCGGGACATGGTTGTGGCTCATCGCCATCGACGTACTTGACCCCTCGCGCCGGCCGAACGAAGGCCTGCCGCTCTCGACTGGTTCCGTGGCCCCATCCGACCACCCCCCGCATCTCCGGCGCCGCTCCTCGCGGATCCTGGAGCTGCGTATTGGGATAAACCCTTACAACGTAAGAGTACAGCCTTGTGCTTGCAAAGGCGAGTCCAATGCTAATCCGGGCCGAAAACGCCCGAATACCCCAATCTTAGCACTTTTAATATGGTTTTCAATTAGTTGGTGAAAAATTTCACACAGACTTAAACGTGTATTGCCCATGCAATTAAATGAAACCGAGGCCGCGGAGGCTGGTTTCGCCCGAACGGGCCAGAATCAGATGGTCGTGGAGGGCGATTCCCAGGCTCTCGGCGGCGGCGGCCACGGCCCGCGTCATGTCGATGTCGGCGGGCGAGGGGGTCGGGTCTCCCGAGGGGTGGTTGTGGACCAGGATCAGGGCGCTGGCGCCCAGCTCCAGGGCCCGCTTGACGACCTCGCGCGGGTAGACCGGGGTGTGGTCGACGGTGCCCTTCTGCTGGCGCTCGTCCGCGATCAGGCGGTTCTTGCGGTCGAGGAAGAGCACCCGGAACTGCTCGACCGCCTCGTGCCCGAGGGTCATCCGGCAGTAGGCGACCAGCCGGTCCCAGGAGCTCAGCAGGGGGCGGTCGCGCAGGTCTTCGCGTGCCAGGCGGACCGCGGCCTCGCGGGCGACCTGCAGGACGGCGATCTTGGCATCGCCCATGCCCTCGACCCCGCGCAGGGCCTCGGCCTCGGCGGCCAGGACCGCGGCCAGGCTGCCGAAGCGCCGGATCAGGGCCTTGGCCAGGGGCTTGGTGTCCTGGCGAGGCTGCGCGCCGAACAGCAGGAACTCCAGCACCTCGTAGTCGGCCAGGCTTTCCGCGCCGCTGTCGAGGATCCGGCCGCGCAGGCGGGCCCGGTGGCCAAGGTAGTGGCTTCGGTCCTCCGCCATGGCCGCCCCGACCGGCCCGCGATCAGGTCTCGTAAGGCGGCTGGTGCCAGCCCTTGGGAGAGGTCGTGAAGATCTCGCAGCCCTCGGCGGTGACTCCCACGGAGTGCTCGAACTGTGCCGACAGCGACTTGTCCCGGGTGACCGCGGTCCAGCCGTCGTCGAGGATCTTCACCTCCGGCCGCCCGGCGTTGATCATCGGCTCGACGGTGAAGAACATGCCCTCGCGCAGCACCACCCCGGTGCCCGGCCGGCCGTAGTGCAGGACCGAGGGCGCGGTGTGGAAGACCCGCCCCAGGCCGTGCCCGCAGAAGTCCCGGACCACCGAGAAACGCTGCGCCTCGGCGTGGGTCTGGATGGCCGCGCCGATGTCGCCCAGGGTCGCGCCCGGGCGGACCGCCGCGATCCCCTTCATCATGGCCTCGTAGGTCACCTCGACCAGCTTGCGCGCCTTCACGCTGGTCGGGCCGACGTGGAACATGCGGCTGGTGTCGCCGTGCCAGCCGTCCAGGATCACGGTCACGTCGATGTTGATCGCGTCACCCTTGCCCAGGCGCTTGCGGTCGCTGGGAATGCCGTGGCAGACGACGTGGTTGACCGAGGTGCAGATCGACTTCGGGAAGCCCTTGTAGTTCAGCGGCGCCGGGATCGCGCCGTGGTCCAGGATGTAGCCGTGGCACAGCCGGTCCAGCTCCTCCGTGGTCACGCCCGGCTGGACATGGGGGGTGATGAAGTCGAGCGTCTCCGCCGCCAGCCGGCCGGCCCGGCGCATGCCCTCGAAGTCCTCGGGCCCGTGAATGGTGATCCGGCGCTCCTCTGGGAAGGCCCCATAGGCGACGTCGCCCTGCACCATAGATCAAGTCCTCCAGAACGCAGATACCAACGGGCCCTCAGGCCCTCGAACACAAGCGGGCCCTCCGGCCCTCAGTTACAAACGGGCCGTCCGGCCCTAGGGGGTCAACGGCAGCCGCCGGCCGATCTCGATTCCCTCCGGCGATAGGTCGCAATCGTAGCACAGCGCTTCAACCCCCTGGGCCGAGGCTTCGCGAAAGGCCTTTTCGTAGCCCGGATCGATGTCGCTCGCCAGGGAGAAACGGCTGCAATCCTGCCGCTGCACCAGGAAGAACATCACCGCCCGGGCGCCCTCGCGCACCATGGCGGCCAGCTCCTGCAGGTGCTTGGCCCCGCGCGCGGTGACGGAGTCCGGGAACTCCGCGGCCTCCGGCCCGCGCTTCAGGTGCACGTTCTTAACCTCCAGATAGCAGGGCGGCGCCCCGTCCGTCTCAAGCAGCAGGTCGATCCGGCTGTTGGCGCCGTAGCGCACCTCGCGGCGCTGCCGCGGGTAGCCGGCCAGTTCGGGGATCAGGCCGCCGGCGACCGCCTCGGCGACGATGGCGTTGGGGTGTCCGGTGTTGATGCCGACCAGGGTGCCCTCGGCCTCGATCAACTCCCAGGTGAACTTCAGCTTGCGCGACGGCTTGTCGACCGGCGTCAGCCAGACCCGCGAGCCGGGCGCCTGCAGGCCGAGCATGGAGCCGGGGTTCGGGCAGTGCGCGGTGACCTCGCGGCCGTCGGCCAGTCGCACGTCGGCCAGGAAGCGCTTGTAACGGCGGATCAATTGGCCTTCCAGAAGCGGTGGGTCGAAGCGCAAGATACGGCTGCCTTTTCGGTGTGGGTTTTCTGTGGGGTTCGGGCCGGGCGGATTGGCCCCCTTTTTGGTCTGTGATATCCCTACTTGCAAGTTGTGACGCCCTGACCCAGGGTGTCGCACAAGAAGGGGGGCAGTGTAATGGGCGGCGGGCGGTCGATCCGGCGCCGGAGGCCAACGTAAGGAACCCATATGAAACTCCTGCCGTCGCTCTCTTTGGTTCTCGTCGCCACCCTGCTCCTGGGTTGCGAGAGCTTCCACGTGCCCTTCTACGAACGGGCGACCAAGGCCCGGCCCGCGCCGCCGTCCAGCAGCACCTCCGAGGTCTCGGAGGATGGCCAGAAGATCTGGATCAAGGAAGGCGAGGGTGAGGACAAGGAGTCCCAGCGCCAAGCCGACATCTCGAACTGCTACGCCTACGCCCGGGCCCAGACCGCCCACGACACCCAGATCCAGGCTGACCGCCTGGACACCGGCCGCCAGGCCGGAATCGGCGGCGAGGAGGCCTCCTTCATGACCCGGATGGACGAGTTCGAGCTGGGCAAGCAGCGCGACGCGCTCTTCAGCCGCTGCATGCGGGCCAAGGGCTACTCGAAGAGCTGATCCGGATGCGGGGGGCATGACCGAGGCGCCAGTCACCGCCGCCGTCCTGGTCATCGGCAACGAGATCCTCTCCGGTCGCACCAAGGACGCCAACCTGCCCTACCTGGGCGAGCGCCTCGGCGAGCTCGGCATCCGCCTGGCCGAGGCGCGGGTGATCCCCGACGTGAAGGAAGAGATCGTCGCCGCGGTCAACGCCCTGCGGACGCGCTACACCTACCTCTTCACGACCGGCGGCATCGGCCCGACCCACGACGACATCACCGCCGAGTGCGTCGCCGCCGCCCTTGGCCGGCCGCTGATCCGCAACCCGGAGGCCCTGGCCCTGCTCCAGGCCCACTACGCGCCGGGCGACCTCAACGAGGCGCGCCTGCGCATGGCCAACACGCCGGAGGGGGCGAGCCTGATCGAAAACCCGATCAGCCACGCCCCCGGCTTCCGGATCGAGAACGTCCACGTCATGGCCGGGGTGCCGGCGGTCATGCGGGCCATGTTCGAGGGCTTGGCCCCGGGCCTGACCGGCGGCCCGCCGCTGCGCTCGCGGAGTCTAACCTCGAAGCTGCCCGAGGGCGCCATCGCCGCCGGCCTCGGCAGGGTTCAGGCGCGCTACCCCGAGGTCGACATCGGCAGCTATCCCTCCTTCCGCGACGGCCGGCCCAGCGTCGCCGTGGTCCTGCGCGCCACCGACGAGCCCCGGCTCGCCGCGGCCGCCGAGGAGGTCGCCGCCCTGATCCGCGATCTGGGCGCCGAGCCCGGCGAAGCTGGCTGAGGGGCGGGACCCATGGCGCGCGCACCCCGAAAGCCCCTGCCGCCGCTGATCGTCTTCCTGCTGCGCCACCTGGCGGTCGGCGCCGGCGCCGGCGTCCTCCTGGGTCTGCTCTGCCTGGCCACCGACCTCGGCGGCCTGCGCGGCCTGCTCTTCGGCTCCGGCGGCGGCCCGCTGGCGGTCGCGCTCTTCTTCTTCGGCCTGATCGTGACCTTCGGCTCGGTCGCCATGGGCGCCGCCGTCATGGGCCTCGGCCGCCCGCGCAACTGACGGCGCTGCCGCCACCCATTGCATCCGGCCGCCCCCTGCGGCACAACTGGCGCCCAGGCCCGCTTGGTGGAACTGGTAGACACACGAGACTTAAAATCTCGGGCCCTTCGGGGCGTGGGGGTTCGAGTCCCTCAGCGGGCACCAGAAGACATCGCGATATACACTCATGACTGACAATAAAGTTAAAGCGGAGTTGGACCAGCTCATCTCAATGGGCCGAAAGATACTCTATGCGGGGGTCTACAAGATCGGAGATCAAGAGTTCGATGAGGAAACAGAAAAATATTTGAAGAAATTATCGAAAGAAATACCTGATTATAGGAAATCATATCATGTTTGGTATGCCCGTGCATTTAGATGCGTCCGTAGCTTGCTACCAGAGCGCTTGGATGAATTCGAAGAATTTTATAAAGGAAAGAAAAATACAAGAAAATTAGAATATTTCTCCGCCGGCATCACACATTTTTTCCAAGATATTGTTTCGTTTAGAGGGCTGGATAGGCAAGACTATTCTGGGAAGTTCGCCAGTGGATTACAGCAACAAATAAATATAATTGAAGCAATCAAAGACAATATAGATGAGGTGTTGTTCAAATTGGAATCAGAAATCCATTATGGAATTTTTAAATCGGAAATTGATGTTGCGAGCGAACTCAAGAAGCACAGGCAATTGAGGGCTGCTGGAGCTGTAGCAGGCGTAGTTATCGAGGAGCACCTGAAGTTAACTTGCTCTAAAAATAACATTAAGTTTAGAAAGAAAAACCCCAGCATATCTGACTACAATGAAGCTTTGAAAAAAGAGAATATCATAGATATTGTTATGTGGAGGCTAATTACGAGATCTGGTGACATCAGAAATTACTGTGTGCATTCTAAAGAGAGAGACCCGACGGCAGATGAGATTGATGATATTATCCGATCTGCAGAAAAAATCATCGCCGAAGTATCCTAAATATTCGTACCTTGAGACATCTCTGGACTTTTTTATTTTAGCTATTTAGTGGTTGGAGTATAAACAAACAGATCGCACTTGAAGCCCCGGCTCTTTTTTTGGCTTTGGGGTTCGAGTCCCTCAGCGGGCACCAAATCCTGGCCGTCTCACCCTTCAAGGCTGCCCCGCATGACGCGTCTCGACGCCCTGGACCCGGCGGTCGCGGATCGCCTGGTCCTCTTCGCCGAAGAGGAAGCAGATCACCATGTAGCGGGTGCCTTGGGTCACCGGCAGGGCCTCGTGGAGCAGCGAGCAGGAGAAGACGATGGCCTCGCCGGCCTCGGGCCGGTAGAGGTGCGGGCCGAACTCGGGAAAGCGC
>JANQGU010000454.1 GCA_028282935.1 Kiloniellales bacterium | reverse complement strand
TCTGTCGTCGTGGCGCTGCCGTGTAGAACTTGTCCCATAGCGCATCCTTCCAAGCCTGAGATAAGAATGCACCATCAAATGCCGGGACTAAACACCTAGGGCGTTATCCGATCAGATGGAATCGCTTTGCGATCCATCTGATCGGATGTAACGCCCTAACTTCAAAGTGTTAGCGCATTACTCCCGGCCAGACGCGACTGCGTCTGATCGGGAAGTGCGCTAATCCGGGCCCTATCCCGTCGCCAGCCTGAAGCCGGCCCAGCGGACGAGCGCTTCGAGAAGCTGGTCGACCTGCACCGGCTTGGTCAGATAGTCGTCCATGCCGCAGTCCTTGCCCTTCCTGCGGTGCTTTTCGGTGACGTGCGCGCTCAGCGCGACGATCGGCGTGGCCGGCAAGCCGTTCTGCTGCTCGAAGGCCCGCATGGCCCGGGTGGCGGCGTAGCCGTCCATCACCGGCATGGCCACGTCCATGATCACCGCGTCGAAGGCGCCCTGCCTCGCGGTGTAGAGATCGACCGCTTCCTTGCCGTTACAGGCGGTCACCAGGTCGATGTCCTGATCGGCCACCACCGCCATGAAGACTTCCCGGTTGACGTCGTTGTCCTCGACATAGAGCACCAGCGGGCAGGCGCCCGGACGGGCGTCCCCGGGCGCCGGGCCCTGTTCCTCGGCGCCGGCCGGAGCCCCGGCCAAGGGCTGTGCCGCCTCCCCCGCCGGCTGCTTCGGGGTCTTGAGATCGGCGGCGGTCCGCTCCCGCGGCGCCGGGGACGCCGGCTGCCGGAGGGTCTCTTTCGCCCTTTCGAGCCAAGTGGAGACCGTCGCGATCAGGAGTCCCGGCTCAACCGGCTTGACAAGGTAGTCGTCCATCCCGGCGAGCCGGCACCTTTCCTCGTCGCCAGGCTGCGCGAAGGCGGTCAAGCCGATGATCGGCGTGCGCGGCTGCGTCCCGCCCTCGCGCTTGCGGATCTCGGCCGTGGCCTGGACGCCGTTCATGTTCGGCATCGAGATGTCCATGAGGATCAGCGAGGGCCTGCGATCCTTGAAGGCCTCCAGGGCGGCGATGCCGTCCTCCGCGATCGAGAAGCTATAGGGCGTTCCCGAGAGGGTCTGGGAAAAGACAAGCTGGTTCACCGGATTGTCTTCCGCGATCAGCACGTCGACGCTGCCTTCCGCGCGCGCCTGCACCGCGGCGCGGGCGGGCGCCGTCGCCGACGGCGGGCCCGGCGCCGGTCCCGCGGCCTCGACCGGGTGCGGCACGGGACGGGCATCGTCGGACCTCTGCAGCGCAGCCGGCTCGCCTCTCGACCGCGGCGCGAGCCGGGCGTTGGCGGCGTGGCTGTCCTGCAGAACCCCGACCATGGTTTCCAGCAGCCTGGCGGAGCGTGCCGGCTTGGTGAGTGTCGCGCCGATCGCCAGCTTCTGGAGCGCCTCGTCGCCGCTGTCGTTCTCGACGGAGGACAGGAGCAAGATCGGCGTGTCCGCGATGCCGGGTGTCTTGCGGATCTCCGCCGCGACGCTCAGGCCGTCCATCTCCGGCATGTGGTAGTCGAGAACAAGCAGCTGGTACGGCCGATCGCTGTCCGCCGCATGGGACAGGGCGGCAATGCCGTCGACACCGCTCGACGCCAATTCGACGTCGAACTGCCAGGCCGACAGCTGTTCCTGCAGGATCGTGCGGTTGACGGCGTTGTCGTCGATGACGAGGACCTTGGCGCGCGACACGTCGACCGGCACGCGTTTCGGCGCCGCCGGGCTGTCGTGGAGCGGCAACTCGATCTCGAAGCCGAAGCAGCTACCCTCGCCGAGCCGGCTGGTGACGTCGATCCGCCCGCCCATCAGTTGGACCAGCCGCGACGAGATCGCCAGCCCCAGGCCGGTGCCCTCGTGCTTGCGGGTCGCGGAGGTGTCGACCTGGCTGAACTTCTCGAATATCGCCCGGCACTGCTTCTGCGGAATGCCGATACCGGTGTCCTCGATCTTGAAGCACAGCCTGGCCTTGCCGCCGAGGCAGCGGCCCGAAACATCGGCGAAGACATGCCCTTGGTCCGTGAACTTGACGGCGTTGCCGATGAGGTTGGTGATGACTTGGCGCAGCCTCCCGGCATCGCCGACAAAGGCGTCCGGCAGGTCCGGCTGAATCCGCACGATCAGCTCGAGGCCCTTCTCCGCGGCGGGCGAGGACATGAGCGTGGCCACGTCCTCGATGGCCTCGGCGAGCGAGAAGGGAACCGGGTCCAAGGTCATCTGCCCGGCGTCGATCTTGGAGAAGTCGAGAATGTCGTTGATGATCGTCAGCAATGCGTTCCCGGACCTGACGATGATGTCGGCAAAGCTCTTCTGCTTCGCCGAGAGGTCGGTCTTTGCCAGCAGCTCCGCCATGCCGAGGATTCCGTTCATCGGCGTGCGGATCTCGTGGCTCATGTTGGCCAGGAACTCGCTCTTGGCGTTGGCGGCGATCTCCATCTCCCTGCGCGCGTGCTTGAGCTCGGCCTCATGCGCCTTGGCTTCCGTTATGTCGGTGAAGGTGACCATCTTGCCGCCTTCGCGCCGCCACTGCAGATCGACGCGGATCCAGCGCCCGTCGATGAGTCTGCGTTCGTAGACGCCGACGTCGGTTTCGTCGTCGATATCGGCCACCCGGCCCTCGATCTCCTGCGGGGCGAAGCCTTCCCTTCCCGCCACGAGGCGCCGCACGACGTCCTTCCAGGACTTCCCGGGCAGCACCTCGTCTCTGGGAATCCCGAAGATATCGGCGAGCTGTTCGTTCGAAAGCAGGATCGTGTCGCCGTCGTGGATCAGGAGGCCGTGGACCATGGCGCCGGTGGCCTCGCGCAGCAGCGCGCTGGTCCGATCGATCTCCAGCCGCGACTCACCCAGTTCCACCTCGCGCTGCTTGAGGTCCGAAATATCGACATAGCGGACGGCGACGGAGCCGTCCGCGACCTGGGTTTCGAAGACCCGGCGCCAGCCCACACCGGGGATCTCGTAGTCGGCGAAGCTCTCGGCGGCCTTCCGGTGTCCCGCAAACCTTGCCGATACATAGGCGTCGACCTGATCGGGCGACGCCGCGCCTTCCGCCTGTGCCCTGACCAGCTCGTCGTATCCGAGGCCTCCGACCTCGCCGGCCGGGCTCAGGGTCTCGAAGGCCGCCCGGTAGAGCTCCCGATAGGCCCGGTTGCAGTCGATCAGCCTGTCGTCGCTGTCGAAGAGCGAAAAGGCGATGGAGCCGGCCTCGATGACCGCCGAGCGGACGCCATCGCCTCCAGGGATCCGGCTCGAGCCGGCGTGGCAGGCCCTCGGCTCCTCTCGACGCCCCTCGGTATCGACCGCGCAGCAGCCATCCGACAGCGGCGCATGCCGTGGCTCCGCAGATGGTCCGTTTGCAGCCGATGGACGATCGTCGCTCATGATCAGCCTTCGGGCCGAGGAAACGATCAAAGACGCGGCGAGCCGCGCCGCCTGACCACAAGTTGGCGAAACGAGACTTTTGGCCAGTTTACCTATTCAATATTAGGCAAAAATGGTTAGAGAGCCCTTACTTCTGGACGAGACGACGGCCTAGCCCTCCAGGCTCCCCAGGCTCTGGGCCTTCCGGACCTTGAGGCCGGCGAAAAGAGGCGCGGGACCGGACCGCAGGCCGGTCCTGCCCGGCGGCGGCACGCTGGAGCGCGGGCCCCGGAAGGCCGAACCTGCCACTTGCCGGGTTCCGGCCTCTGCCAGGCCCGAGCGCCGATCGGGCCTGAAGCGGCCAGCGTCCAAGTGAGCGCCGGCGGCTCTATGCACTTGAGCTAGTGCGACATCAAGGCCGGTACGGTCATGTGCTCCAGCATGTGCTGGGTCACGCCGCCGAGGACCAGCTCGCGCAGGCGCGCGTGGCCGTAGGCGCCCATGACCACCAGGTCGGCGGAGCGGTCGGCCAGGTAGGAGAGGAGGGTGTCGCCGATGCCGATCTCGTGGGACTCCAGGCGCTCGACCTTGACCTGACAGCCGTGGCGGGCGAGGTGCAGGGCGATGTCCGCACCCGGCTCCGGGCCGTGGCCGTCGGCCGTGGCCCGCGGGTTGATCGCGACCACGGTGACTTCCTTGGCCTGCTCCAGGATCGGCAGGCTGTCGTTGACCGCCCGCGCCGACTCGCGCCCGGCGTCCCAGGCGATCACCACCCGCTCGCCCAGGGTCCCGTTGACGCCGATGTAGGGCACCACCAGGACCGGCCGGCCCGAGGACAGGACCACCTCCTCGGCCAGATGCCGGCCGCTCAAAGGCGCCTCGGAGGCATCCGGCTGGCCCAGGATCAGCAGGTCCGCGTAGCGGGCGTGGAGCCCGACCGTCCGCGGCACGTCGGGCTGCAGGCAGCTGTCGATCCGGGTGTCGCTCTTGACCCCGGCCCGCTCCGCCTTTTCCTTGAAGCCGGCGAGGATGGCCTCAGCCTCCTCCTCCAGCGCCTTGCGGCGCTGCGCCAGCACTTCCGATGGCACCTGGGCGTAGACGAAGCTGGGGATCACCGGCTCGATGACCAGGCTCAGCGCGGTCAGATGGGCGCCCTGGCGGTGCGCGAAGTCGAGCGCGGCCTCCGCGCGCGCGGCCGAGGCCGCGGTCTCGTCGAGATGGACCAGGAGGTTCTTGTAAGGCATATCGATCCCTCACCTGTTTCGGGTCAGTCGCAGCCGGATCAGTTCTCCGGCGTCCAGGCCGCCGCTGCGGCCTCGGCTTCCGCGATTTCATTGACGTTCAAGCGCTTGCCCAGGGTCTCGAGGTTGGCGCCGGCCGCCGGATGGCCTTGGCGGGCGGCCAGCAGGAACCACTTGTAGGCCTCGACCCAGGCGACGGCATCGGCGCTGCGGCTGCCCAGCAGGACCGCGGCCTCGAACTGGCCGCCGGTGAGGCCCCGCTCGGCCGCGCGCCGGGCCCAGCGCAGCGCCGCGTCCCGGTCGACGGGCACGCCCTGGCCATAGTGATAGATCCGGCTCAGCAGGTAGGCGGCCATCGGACTGCCGGCCTCGCCGGCCGGGATCAGCCAGCGCAGCGCCCGCCCGGCGTCGGCGGCCACCGCGGACTCGGCCCCAGAGGCGGCCCCAGAGGCGGCCCCGTGACCGGCCCCGTGGTAGTAGAGGAAGCCGAGGCTGAACTGGGCCCGGACGTGTCCCTGCAGAGCCGCCTTCTCGAACCAGGCCGCGGCCTGCCGGTAGTCGCGGGCGAGGGCGAGACCGTCGCTGTAGGCCGTGCCGAGCGCGTACTGGGCCTCCGCGTCGCCGGCCTCGGCCAGCCCGCGCAGCTCCGGCATCGCCGCCCCGTAGTCGCCCTTCAGGTAGGCCTGCCAGGCGGCGCCGCTGTCCGCCCGGGAAAGCGCCGGCAGCGCGAGCAGCAAAGCCAGGATCACTGTCGAAACGCGCCACATCCTGCCTCTCCTCCACTCCGGCAAGGACTCCCATCGGGCAACCACGCTAGGGCGGGCCTGGCCGGCCTCAAATGATCTGAGTCAACCAAATCCGCGCCCGAGGGCGGGAGCCGGCCCAGGGAGACCGGCCCAGGGAAAAATGCCCTCCGCATTCGGGCGCTAACCTGATGCGGAGGGCGAAGTCACCGGGTGTAAACCGCTTGGAAGGTCGTATCGTCAGTTCGAATTCAGGCTCTTGATGTAGGCGATGAGGGACTCGATCTCGAAGCGGCTGAGATCGAAGTCCGGCATCGGAGGATGCGGCGCCCAGAGCCAGCTGCGCAGGCGCTCCTCGGTGTAGGCCGGATCCTCCGCCATCCTCGGAAAGGGCGGGGCGGCATCGGTGGTGCTCGCCGCGACGCCGGGCGCCACCATGTGGCAGGAACTGCACCACTCCTTCGCCAGCGCCCGGCCCTCTTCCAGGTCCGAGGCCGCGGCCGCGGCGCGCAGCGGTGCCAGGACCAGCAGGGCAGCGATCGCGACGGCGAGGCTCAGCTCAACAGGATTGCTTCTCACGCAGCGTGCACTCCTTGAATTCAAAGGCATCGGCATTCCTCATCCGAATCGCGTCGAAGGTGCGCTGATCGACGCAGTGAACCTTGGCGATGACCATCAGGTCGCCCTCAACCTCGCGCTCGACGACCTGGCTCATGTAGGCGACCTCGCAGCCGTGCTCGAATTCGATGTCGGCGCTCAGGATGCGCTGCCACCCGTTCTCTTCCGCCGGGCTCGGCGTCGCGACTCCGAGCGCGATCGCCAGGATGGGCGCCAGGGCGGTCACGAAGATCCTCTGCCTCACGGCCGTTAACCTCTCTTGAGGACAGGTGTTTATCGGATTGCAGTCTCCCCCGTCGGAGCCCGCTCCGCATTGATTCAAGTCAAGCGAAGGGGCTCAAGCATCCGCCAAGCGCCCGGGCAGGCGCCCGGGCAGGCGGAAGCTGGCCACCAGGGGGGCGTGGAAGGACTCCGGGCTGTGGCTGCCGGTGGCGTAGGCGACCAGTTCGTCGCCCAGGGCCTCGTTGTGGACCTCGACGGCCTGGTGGAAGGCCAGCAGCGGCCGGCTGACCAGCATGTGGTCCAGCATCAGGCGCCGGCCCTGGTGCAGCACCGAGAAGCGCTGCGACTCGGGCAGGGCGCGCTCCAGAGGCACCAGGCTGCGGCCCGCCAGGGCGCCGTTGCCGGTGTCCTCCAAGTCGCCCCGGACGATGCGCAGCGGGGTTTCCTGGGCCTCGGCGTTGAAGTCCCCGCAGACCGCGATCAACGCCTCGGGCTCGACGTCGAAGATCTGGTCGACGAGACGCCTGGCCTCCAGGGCCTGGCCGCAGCGCTTCAGGCTGGCCAGGAAGAAGCCTTCGGCCCAGGCCGGCACGGACTTCCAGGCAAAGGCGCCGAGCTTCTGCCCGGCGATGGGCGCGGCCAAGGGCGCGCGCAGGTGCAGGTTCACGACCTGCAGGCGGCGCCCGCCGGGCAGGGCGATGGCGGCCAGCAGGATCGGCCGGTCCCAGAGCACCGGCCCGGCCTCGGGCTCGGGCGGCTCCGCCGTCACCGGGCGGTAGCTGGCCGGCGGGACCAGGTCGTGGTGTAGCTGCCGGCTGGCCGCGATGGGCCAGCGCGAGAGGATCACCAGGTTGTGCTTGTCGGCCGGCTCGCCGCTCTCCGGACGTCCGCTGCCGGCCCGATGGAAGCCGGCATAGGCCGTGCCCTCGAGCAGCCGATCCAGCGCCCGCAGGCGGCGCGGCTGCCCCTTGCGGTCGCGCTGGGCGTTGACCTCCTGCAGGCAGAGCACGTCGGCGTCCAGCCGCTGGAGCTGTGGCCGCAGCACGGCGATCCGCTGGGCCAGGCTCGGCTCCCGACCCGGCTCGTCGTCGAGGTTCTCCAGGTTGAAGCTCGCCAGACGCATCGCCTTTCCAAGGCCCCCGACCTAGGAATCGGCGGCGGCCCGGGGCGCCGCCGCCTCCTGGGGCAGGAGCTCCGTCTCCCGGGTCTGATCGATCAGCTGGTTGACCGCGTCGCGCGGGGTGCCGATCGCCTGCAGCACCTGGCCGGCGAGCTGCAGGCTGGATTCGACGGTCTCCGGAACCACCAGGGTCGCGCCCCGGTCCAGAAGGTCGGCCGCGTGGGCGCGGTCGCGGGCGCGCACGAAGGTCTGGACCTCGGGCCAGACGTTCCGGACGATCGCCAGCACCTGTCCGGCGGCCCGGGAGTCGTCCAGGGTGATGACCACCGAGGCGGCGCGGTCGGCGCCGACCCGCGCCAGGACGTCGCGGCGGCAGGCGTTGCCGTAGTGCACCGGCCGGCCCCGTTCGCGGCTGGCCAGGACCCTGGCCGGGTCCAGGTCCAGCGCCACATAGGCGACCTTCTGGGCGTCGAGCAGGCGGGCCACGGTCTGGCCGACCCGGCCGTAGCCGGCGATGATGACATGGCCGTTCAGGTCCTCGGTGGCCGTGGCGAGATGATCCGAGGCGCGGGCGGACTCCCGGGCCGCCAGGGTCTCCGCCAGACGGCGCGCCAGCTCGGCGACCAGGGGGGTGGCGACCATGGTCAGCCCGGCGACGATGACCATGAACTGCGCGACCTCCGGAAGGATCAGTCCGGAGATCATCGCCGCGCCGACGATCACGAAGGCGAACTCGCCGCCCTGCGCCAGCAGCAGGCCGCTGCGCAGGGCGACGGAGGGCGGCAGGCGGAAGGCCAGGGCCAGGCCGCCGGCGATCACGGCCTTCAGCAGGATCAGCCCGAGCACGGAGGCCACGACCCAGAACGCGCGGTCGGCCACTGCGGCGAAGTCGATCGCCATGCCGACGGAGATGAAGAACAGGCCCAGCAGCAGGCCCTTGAAGGGTTGGATGTCGCTTTCGATCTGATGGCGGAACTCGGTCTCGGCGAGCAGCAGTCCGGCCAGGAAGGCGCCGCTGGCCATGGAGAGCCCGGCCTGGTCGGTCGCCCAGGCGGTGCCGATGATCACCAGCAGCGTCATCGCCATGAAGAGCTCGGGGCTGTTCCGCCCGGCGACCAGGCGGAACAGCGGCCGCAGGAGGAGCCGCCCCAGCAGCAGGATCACCAGCAGCGCCAGCCCGGCGCGCCCGAGTGCGGCCAGCAGGCCCATCACCAGCGGTTCCGCACCGTCCTGCCCTTGGCTCTGGCCAAAGATGGTGACCATGAAGAGGATCGGCACCACGGCCAGGTCCTGGAACAGCAGAACCGCGAAGGTCGGCCGTCCGACCGGCGAGCCGAGCTCGCCGCGCTCGATCAGCAACTGGGTCACGAAGGCGGTCGAGGACAGCGCCAGCGCCGCCCCCACCAGGATCGCCGCCACCGGCGGATTGCCCCAGGCCCAGGCCGCCAGCGCGATGACCACGGCCGTGATCAGGACCTGCAGGACGCCGAGGCCGAAGACGTAGCGGCGCAGCGACCAGAGCCGTTCCACGGAGAGCTCGAGCCCGATGGTGAACAGGAGGAAGACCACGCCCAGCTCGGCCAGGCGGCGCACGCCCTCGGCGTCTTCGACGACGGCCAGACCGAAAGGCCCGACGACGGCCCCGATGGCCAGGTATACGAGGATCGGGCTGGTTCCCAGGCGTTGGAAGACGGGTACCAGGAACACGCTGGCCAGAAGAAAGACCAGGACCTCGCGCAGGTAGGGAATCTCGTGACCTTCGGTCATGCAGTTCCTGCCGTCAGGTTTCGCGGAGCGGTCGGAGTCCGCCGGACACGGGCCTCACCGCCCGGCGCTCGAAAGGATGGCACCGACCGGTTCTTGCCGATGCGGGGCCAGGTCGGGATCAAGTCGGGGCCTATTCGGGGAGCGGCACCACCGAGGCGATGCGGAAGGTTCTGAGCTCGCCATCGTGCTCGCGGATCGAAACGTACTCGCCCGGCGCGAAGACGTGGCTCTCGAAGCGGTAGCCGGATTCGTCCTCGTCCGGGTCGCCGTCGATGTCGTAGTGGAAGGCCCAGGTCCGGCCCCGGGTGTGGATCAGGTGGCCGTGCTCGTCGTCCTCTCCGACCCAGAAGCGAAGCACGCGGCAGCGCTCGCGATGCTTGCGCCATTCCGCGACGTCGATATGGCCGTCTTCGCCCAGGGGCGCGACGAACTCGTAACCGCGCTCGGCGCTGCCGTCCGGATAGTCGCGGTCGCGCGCCAGGGTCAGGCGAATCAGCTTCAGGATCATCTCGGAACTCCTCACGGGCCTTCGAATCAGGTGTCGCTCCGCGCCCTGTCCAGACCGACAAACTCTAGATTGCCGCCTTTCTGGGCGCCTTTTCCACCTTGTTGTGCAGGGGATGGCTTTGCACGAAATGCCTGAGCACCAGACGCAGCTTCATGGCGTGGTCCCAGTCCCCGCGGCCGCGCGCCGTCGCGATGTCGTCGAGGATCATGCGCTTGAGCAGAGGCACGCCCTCCGCGGAGTGAACGAGGTAGTTCCCGAGTTCCGCCGCGACCATCGCCGGCAGATGCTCGTGCTCCATGATCGCCTCGATCTCCTCCTCGGTCAGATCCGACAGAGCCACGCAGTCTTCGTAGGTCAACATCGCGTCCTTCCTCTCCCGCGCCCGATCGGCGGGACCTGGGGCCGCCTCAAGGGGCGGCCTCAATGCGCCATCAGGATCGGCAGCGGCGAGCGCTCCAGCACGCTGCGGGTCGCGCCGCCGAGCACCAGCTCGCGCAGACGGCTGTGGCCATAGCCGCCCATGACCAGCAGATCGACACCCAGCTCGCCCGCCGAGGCCAGCAGGCGCTCGCCGACCTCGGCGTCGCCGAGCTTCACCAGATGGGTCTCGGCGGCGACGCCGTGGCGGGCCAGGTAGGTCGCCAGCTCGACCGGGCTGGCCTCCCAGCCGTCCTGCAGCACCGTGATCACCGAGATCCGCTCGGCCTTTGCGAAGAAGGGGCGCGCCGACCAGACGGCGCGGGCGGCCTCCCGGGTGCCGTTCCAGGCCAGGGCGAGGTGCCGTGGCGCCGCGGCCGGGGCCTTCGGCGGCGCCACCAGCAGGGGCCGCCCGGTATCGAAGAGCGCGGCCTCCAGGGTGGCGATGCCTCCCACGGAACCGTCCCCGTCGGGGCGGGCCACCACCGTCAGGTCGAACAGCCGGCCGCGCACCGCGGTCTCGGTTGCCTCCCGACCGGTGATGTCGGTCCAGGCCACCGCGAAGCGGCCGGCCTCCGCCTCCTGCTCGGCGCTGACCACCGGCAGGCCCGCCGAGGTCACCAGGTCGGTGAAGACCCGTTCGGCTTCCTTGGCCCGCTGCTCCGCGCCCTGGCGCGTGCTTTCCATGATCTGGCCGATGGCGGCGCCGGACATGCCCTCCGCGACCACGGGAATGACCGTTTCCGGATCGACCCGCACGTGCAGGGCTTCGACGTAGGCGTCGAAGGCGCGGCCCAACTGGGTCGCCGTCGCAAGGGCGCCCGCGCTGCCGGGTCCGCCGTCGATCAGTGCCAGGATTGCCGCGACGGTCATCTGCACCCCCTCGTTCGCCAGTCGTTTTCCCAGGTCCAATTCCTAGGTCCAAGGCTTCCATCCGCCACCGGCCCGGTCATTGACCTGAGTCAACACCAGAGCGGGCGCGATCGCGGTCTGCGGCCGGCCTTCGCCGTTTTCCGTTGACGCAGATCATAGTATGCCCCAAGCCGCGATTTCAGACTGCTCGCCATCGAGTTCGCCCAACCCACGAGGGAGTCACGACGATGGCGAAGCACAGCGACAAGGTAGAGGTTAAACGATCCCAGCAGCTTGAAAAGAGGGCCTCGGCCCCGCCGATGTGGGGCGCGAACAATCCCTTCTTCAGCCTGCGGGAGGATATCGACCGCGTGTTCGACAGCTATTTCCGAGGCTGGCCCGCCCTGCGCGGTTTCGAGTTCGGGTTCCCGCCCGACTTCGCAAAGATGGACGTCAGTCCGACGGTCGATGTCGGCGAGACCGACAGCGGCTACGAGATCGCGGTCGAGTTGCCCGGCCTGGACGACAAGGACGTCGAGGTCTCCCTGAGCGACGACATGCTGACGATCTCCGGCGAGAAGAAGACCGAGCGCGAGGAGAAGGAAAAGGACTTCTTCCTCAGTGAGCGGCGCTACGGCGTCTTCAAGCGGTCCTTCCGCCTGCCCGCCGAGGTCGAGGCCGGCAAGATCAAGGCCGAGATGGACAAGGGTGTCCTGTCGATCACCCTGCCGAAATCGGCTGCCGCCAAGAGCAAGCAGCAGAAGATCGAGATCGCCGCGAAGAAGAAGTAGCGCGAAGCGGCTCGGGAAGAGTTTCCAAGGCTCCCCCCCAGCCAGGATTCAACCGAAACCCACGAGGCACACCACTATGACTGCCGCAAAGAAGATGACCCATCCCCGACGGAAGAGCGAAAGCGTCGCGCCAGAGGCGAGCGAGGCGACCGAGGGAACGACGAGCGCTGCGCCCTCCGGCGCCGAGGCTTTCGATTTCGGGGACTTCGCGAGGTCGAACCAGGATGCCGTCCAGACCCTGTTCGCCGCCAACCAGGCCATGATGAACGGCTGGAACGCGCTCAACCAAGAGATCATGGCCTTCGCCGATCACCGCTTGCGCCAGGAGTTCGGGCGCACGGAGTCCCTGATCGGCTGCAGCGGCCCGGAGGAGGCCCTGCAGGTGCAGGCCAGCTTCGTCCAGGCCACCGGCGAGGACTACATGCGCGAAGCCCAGAAGCTGATGGGCATGATGATGGACATCTCGCGCGACTGCTGGGCACCGGTCGAGGAGCGCACCCGAGAGACCATGAAGGCCTTCGGCCAGCGCTGAGGCAGCCGGATCGAGCACCGCCCGATTACCTTCGATCGGACGGTGCTCGATGCCCTTGCGCTCCTCGCCTCGCCCGTAGTTCCAACCGATCCCGAGAGAGGCTTCCCCCGGCTCCTCTCGGCGGGAGCCCTGTCGGACTCCCTCCCTCCTTGCCGCCGTGGCCTTTGACGCGCGCGGATCCGCCTCATAGAGTCCGCGCGTTCCTCATTCGCGGGGGCATGACATGACCACGTTCGAGACCGGCGCGGCGCAGCCGGACGCCTCGACGCTGGACGCCTTGAAGTCGGCAGGACTTGTCGGGGATGCTGAGTCGGCCGCCTTCGAGCCGCTGACGGGCGGTGTCTCTTCGGGCATCTGGAAGGTCGTGACGCCCGGCGGGACCTTCTGCGTGAAGCGCGCCCTGCCGCGCCTCCGGGTCGCGGCGGAGTGGCATGCCCCGGTCGAGCGCAACCGCTTCGAGGTGGCCTGGTACGAGGTCGCCGGCGCCGCGGTGCCGGGGGCCGCGCCGCCGGTGCTCTACCAGGACGCTGAGGCGATGCTCTTCGCGATGGCCTACCTGGACCCGGCGAGCCACCGCCTATGGAAGGACGAGCTGCGCGACGGCCGCGCCGATCCCGCCTTCGCGGCCGAGGTCGGGCGATACCTGGCGGCGATCCACGCGGCCACGGCCGGCGACGACGAGATCGCCTGGCGCTTCCCGCGCAACGACATCTTCCACGCCATCCGCCTCGAGCCCTACCTCGAGGCGACCGCCACGCACCACCCCGACCTGCGCGAGGTGCTGTTCGGCCTGAGCGCAGGCACCGCCGCCAAGCGCCTGGCGATGATCCACGGCGACGTCAGCCCGAAGAACATCCTCGTCGGGCCGCGGGGGCCGGTGTTCCTGGACGCCGAGTGCGCCTGCATCGGAGACCCGGCCTTCGACCTCGCCTTCTGCGTCAACCACCTGCTGCTGAAGTCCCTGTGGAACCCCGGCGCGCGCGAGGGCTTCAACGCCTGCTTCACGGCAATGGCCCGCAGCTACCTGGCCGGGGTCGCGTGGGAGCCGCCGGCCGATCTCGAGGCGCGCGCCGCGGCCCTCCTGGCCGGGCTGTTCCTGGCGCGGATCGACGGTAAATCGCCGGTCGAGTACGTCACGGAGGAAGCCGACCGGGAGCGGGTGCGCCGCTGCGCTCGGCGCCTGCTTCTGGCGCCCGCGGCGACGCTCGAGGCGGTGCGCGCAGCCTGGAACCGGGAACTCGAGTCATGAACGACAGCATCCAGGCCGTCCGGGGGCGCCGGGTCTGGGACTCCCGCGGCCGTCCGACCGTGGAGGCCGAGGTGCGCCTTGCCGGGGGCGCGGTCGGCCGGGCCATTGCGCCGGCCGGTGCGTCCACGGGCAGTGCCGAGGCGCTGGACCGGCGCGACGGCGGCGCGGCCTTCGGCGGCTTCGACGTGCGCGGCGCCGTGGCCGCGGTCGAGGGCGAGATCGCCGAGGTCCTGCGCGGGCGCCCGGCCACCGACCAGGCCGGGATCGATGCGGCCATGGTCGAGCTCGACGGCACGCCCAACCGGGCGCGCCTCGGCGGCAACGCCCTGGTCGCGACCTCGATGGCGGTGGCGCAGGCGGCGGCCGCGGCGCGCGGCCTGCCGCTCTGGCGCCACCTCGCCGGCGAAGGCGGCGCCCTGCATCTGCCGCTGCCCGAGATCCAGGTCTTCGGCGGCGGCGCCCACGCCGGGCGGCGCGTCGACGTGCAGGACTTCATGGTGATCGCGGTCGGCGCCGCCGACTACACGCAGGCCCTCGACTGGACTGCCGAGGTCTATCGCGCCGCCGGCGACGTGATGGCCGAAGCCGGCCGGCTTCAGGGCGTCGCTGACGAGGGCGGCTACTGGCCGGCCTTCGCCAGCAACGAGGAGGCGCTCGACCATCTGCTGCGCGCCATCGAGCGGGCGGGCCGGCAGCCCGGCGAGGAGGTCGCGATCTCGCTCGACATCGCCGCCACCGACTTCGGGCGCGGCGGACGCTACCGCCTGGCGCGCGACGGGCGCGAGGTCGACTCCGACGCGCTCGCCGAGATGCTGCTGGGCTGGCTCGGGCGCTACCCGATCGTCGCGATCGAGGACCCGCTCGGCGAAGACGACGGCGAGGCGCTGGCCCGCTTCACGGCCGCGGCCGGCCCGCGGGTCGAGGTCGTGGCCGACGACTTCATCTGCACCGACGCCCAGCGCATCCGCGACGGTGCGGCCCTGGGCGCCTGCAACACCGCGCTGATCAAGCCCAACCAGGCGGGCACCCTCAGCGAGACCCGGGCGGCCCTCGACGCGGCCCGCGCCGCCGGCTGGGAAGCCATCGTCTCGGCACGCTCCGGCGAGAGCGAGGACGTCACCATCGTCCACCTCGCCGTCGGCTGGGGCGCCAAGCAGCTCAAGGTCGGCTCCTTCGCGCGCTCCGAACGCATGGCCAAGTGGAACGAGGGCTTGCGCATCGCCGAGGCGCTGAACCAGACAGACGGGGCGCAGGCAAGCGGGACGGGCGGGCCCTTGCCGCCCCGCGCGGCCTTCCCCTGGGGGCGCTGAGCGCCTGCCGCTGAGATGTCCCGGCGGGAACCCCGCCCGGGGGCCGCTCTAGCAGGCTGCTGAAAAACCCGCTCGCGGGGATTGCGTGGATGTGATTCTGTGGTTCGGTGGAAGGACGGATCGGAGGCGGTGATGCGCGGCGAG
>JANQGU010000450.1 GCA_028282935.1 Kiloniellales bacterium | reverse complement strand
CGCTCGGCGAGGACCGTCTTCCCGCAGGGCAGAGGATAGGTCAGGGCGACCTGGTCCGCGGTGAAGATGCGGTCGGGCCGGAAGCAGGTCACCCGGCCTTGCCCGTCGTGCCAGAAGAGGTGGGGGTTGCGACCCTTGGTCTCGAAGTGCAGGTGCGGCAGTTCCGGGACCGCGCCCCTGCCGGAGATGCCGATGGTGCCGATCTGCTGACCGCGCCGGACCTTGTCGCCGACCGCGACCAGGATCTTGTCCAGATGCAGGTATCCGGTGACCAGCGGGGCGTTCTTGACGCTGCCGCCGTGGGCGATCTCGACCCGGCGGCCGCCCACCTCGCGGGAATCCGCCGTCTTGACGATGCCGTCGGCGGCCGCCAGCACCGGGGTCCCGACCCTGCCGAGGATGTCGATGCCGCGGTGCTGCGGCCGAATCAACCTCTGCTTGGACCGCAATCCGCCGAGGACCCCGCGCTCCGAGCGATAGTCGGAGATGATCGAGGGCGCCTCCGCCGGCAGGACCAGCGGCACGCCGTGCGGCCGATCCTCGCCGTAGTAGCGCCAGACGCTGCCATGGCTCGCCGGCGCCGGCAGCGCCCGGGCCCGCCCGGCGGCCACCTCTTCCGGGTTCCAGACCACCGAGTTTCCGACGGCGTAGAGCAGGCACTCGGTTCCGGAGCGCCTTTCGCAGGAGCGGAGGGCGACCTGGTTGGCCTCCCACTGGCTGCGATAGCCATGGCTCCACCCCCAGGAGCTTCGGGTGACCGAGACCGCGAAGGCCTTCTTGAAGCGGAGGTCGGCGTAGTTGCCCAGGTCCTCGAGGACGCCCGGATCCTTGAAGGGCGCGCTGGAGACCAGGGAAGACGACCAGATCTCGGCGCGCGGCGATCCCACTGAAAAGCAAAGAAAAAGACTGCAAAATACAAGTGTCGATATCGCTCTGACCATACTTGGTTCCTGCATCACGACCGCCGCGACAGAAAAGGGTCCTGTCATGACCCTCCATGACTCTCGATGTCACAATCTAAAAAAGAATAAACGGCGTTTGAAGCAAAGGGGCTTGGCGCGGCGCGGGATTTCCGGCGGCCGTGGCCTTCAGGACACGCCGGATCTGGCCTCGTGGCGGAAGGCGGCGGCGATCAAGGCCCTGGTATAGGCTTCGTGCGGGCGTTCGTAGATCGCCTCGGTGATGCCGCGCTCGACCACGCGGCCGTCCTTCATGACCAGAACCTCGTCGGCCATGGCGCGCACCACGGCCAGGTCGTGGCTGATGAAGATGTAGGTCAGGCCGTTGGCGGCCTGCAGCTCGCGCAGCAGGGCCAGCACCTGCTTCTGCACCGAGCGGTCGAGCGCCGAGGTCGGCTCGTCGAGCACCACCAGCTTGGGCTTGAGGATCATCGCCCGGGCGATGGCGATGCGCTGGCGCTGGCCGCCCGAGAACTCGTGCGGAAAGCGGTTGCGCATCAGGGGATCGAGCTGCACCTCCTCCAGCGCCTGCGCGGCGCGGCGGTCGCGCTCCTTGGCCGAGAGCTCCGGCTCGTGGACCAGCAGGCCCTCGGTCACGATCTGGCCGACGGTCATGCGCGGCGAGAGCGAGCCGAAGGGGTCCTGGAACACCAGCTGCAGCTCGCGGCGCAAGGGCCGCAGTGCGGCCCGGTCCTGGCCCTGCAGGTCCCGGCCCTTGTAGCGAATCGCCCCCTCGCTCGGCAGCAGGCGGAGCAGGGCCCGGCCGAGGGTCGACTTGCCCGAGCCGGATTCGCCGACCACGCCCAGGGTCTGGCCTTCGCGCAGGACGAGGTCGATCCCGTCGACGGCGCGGACCTCGTGCCGGACCCGCGACAGCCAGCCGCCGCCGATCCGGAACACCACCTTGAGGTCCCGGCCTTCCAGCAGCAGCGGCTCGCCCGCCGGCACCGTGGGCTTGCGGCCCTCCGGCTCGGCGGCCAGCAACATCTGGGTGTAGGCGTGCTCGGGCCGGGCCAGGATTTGGGCCGTGGGGCCGGTCTCGACCACCCGGCCCTCCTGCATGACGTAGACCCGCTCGGCGAAGTCGCGGACGATGCCCAGGTCGTGGGTGATGAAGACGATGGCCAT
Organism: Kiloniellales bacterium; assembly: GCA_028282935.1. Lineage (GTDB taxonomy): Bacteria > Pseudomonadota > Alphaproteobacteria > Kiloniellales > JAKSBE01 > JAKSBE01. The sequence goes on along the minus strand of JANQGU010000450.1, from coordinate 9,171 downwards.
GCCCAGGCGCCGCTGGAGGTCGGCCAGCAGCTCCAGGATCTGGGCCTGGATAGTGACGTCCAGGGCCGTGGTCGGCTCGTCGGCGATCAGGATCTCCGGGCCGTTGGCCAGGGCCATGGCGATCATGGCCCGCTGGCGCTGGCCGCCCGAGAGCTCGTGGGGATAGGAGTCGAGGCGCCGCTCGGGCTCCGGGATGCCGACCAGCTTCAGGAGCTCGAGGACCCGGGGCCGCGCCTCGGCGCGCGAGATCCCCTTGTGGTGGACCAGGGGCTCGGCGATCTGGCGGCCGATGGTGTAGAGCGGATCCAGCGAGGTCATCGGCTCCTGGAAGATCATCGAGAGCTTCTGGCCGCGGTAACGGTTGAGCGCCCGGGCGGAGAGCCCCAGCAACTCCTGACCGCGGAAGCGCACCGAGCCCTCGGTCCGGCCGTTCTGGGCCAGCAGGCCCATGGTCGCCATCATGAGCTGGCTCTTGCCCGAGCCGGACTCGCCGACGATGGCGATGGTCTCGCCGGCCCGCACCCGGAGGTCGACGCCGCGCACCGCGTGGACCTCGCCGTCGGGAGTCGCGAAGCGGACGTTGAGGTCGCGGCTCTCGAGGATCGGGTCTCCGGTCGCGGTCACGGCTAGCGGTCCTTGGGATCGAGGGCGTCGCGCAGGCCGTCGCCGATGAAGTTGAGCGCGAAGAGCGTCGCCATCAGGAAGAGCGAAGGGAAGGTCAGCATCCAGGTCGCGCCCTGGATGTTGCGCGCGCCTTCGGCGATCAGGACGCCCCAGGAGGTCATGGGCTCCTGCACGCCGAGGCCGAGGAAGGACAGGAAGCTCTCCAGCAGGATCACCTTGGGCACCATCAGGGTCATGTAGATCACCACCGGTCCCAGGGTGTTGGGCACGACGTGGCGGCGCAGGATACCGCGCGAGCCGACCCCCAGGGCCTCGGCCGCCTGGACGTATTCCTGGCGCTTGATGGAAAGGGTCTGGCCGCGGACGATGCGCGCCATGTCGAGCCATTCGATGGCGCCGACGGCGATGAACATCAGCACGAAGTTCCGGCCGAAGAAGACCACCAGCAGGATGACGAAGAAGATGAAGGGCAGCGAGTAGAGGATGTCGACCACCCGCATCATCATCGTGTCGACCCGGCCACCGAGGTAGCCGGAGACCGCGCCGTAGGTGACCCCGATGAAGAGCGCGACCAGGGTCGCCAGCAGGCCGATGGTCAGGGAGATCCGGCCCGCGATCAGGGTCCGGGTCAGGAGGTCGCGGCCGTTGGCGTCGGTCCCGAAGAGGAAGTAGAGCCGCTCGACCTCGGCCGAGAACACCATGCGCTTGCCGTCTTCGGAGGCCTCCTCGACCCGGGTGTCGGAGAAGTCGTTGGCCCGGTCCAGGTAGCGGGTGGTGCGGGGATCGATCGCCCGGCCCGAGGTGACGGTGACGAAGACCCGGCCGCCCTCCTCGCGCCAGTCCTCCAGCGTGACCCGGGCGCGGCGCAGGGCGCTTTCCAGGCTGGGGCCGATCTGCTCGGCCCGCGGATAGGGCGCCAGGCTGGCCGGAACCTTGACGTAGCTGCGGTAGACCGCATCGAAGGGATGCGGCGAGAGCCAGGGCCCGACCACGCAGGCGAACAGCATCAGCGCCAGGAGCGCGGCGCTGGCCACCGCCGCCCGGTTGGCCTTGAGCCGGGCCCAGGCGTCGTCCCAGAGCGAGCGGCCGCGCTGCGGCTCGGCCCCGGCTGGCTCTTCGGCGGGTCGCTGGGCCAGGGCCATGGACGCCTCAGTCGTAGCGCACGCGCGGATCGAGGACCGCGTAGAGCAGGTCGACGATCAGATTGAAGACGATGATGAAGAGCGCGATCATGATCACCGTGCCCATCACCAGGGTGTAGTCGCGGTTCAGCGCCCCCTGGACGAAGTAGCGTCCGACCCCCGGGATGCCGAAGATGGTCTCGATCACCACCGAGCCGGTCAGCAGCGCCGCCGCCGCGGGGCCCAGATAGGACACCACCGGCAGCAGGGCGCCACGCAGGGCATGGACGCCGACCACCACATAGCCCGGCAGCCCGTTGGCCCGGGCGGTGCGGATGTGGTTGGCGCGCAGCATCTCGATCATGCTGCCGCGGGTCAGCCGCGCGATGATCGCGATCTGGGGCAAGGCCAGGGTCAGGATCGGCAGGATCTTGTTGGCCAGGGCGCCGTCGCCCCAGCCGCCGGCCGGCAGCCAGCCGAGCCAGATGGCGAAGAGCAGGGTCAGGAGCGGCGCGACCACGAAGTTGGGCACCGTGATGCCGAAGGTCGCCGTCGCCATGACCGCGACGTCGGTGCCGCGGTTCTGGCGCAGGGCGGCGATGACGCCGAGCAGCCCGCCGACCAGCAGTGCCAGCAGCAGCGCCGCGCAGCCGAGCTGGATCGAGATCGGCAGCCCGCGGGCGAAGAGCTCGCTGACCGAGAAGTCGCGGAAGTAGAAGCTGGGACCCAAATCGCCCCGCAGCAGGCTCTCCAGGTAGAGCAGGTACTGATGCCAGAGCGGCTTGTCGAGCTGGTAGATCCGGTTGAGGTTCTCCATCACCTTGGCTTCCAGCGGCCGCTCCAGGTCGAAGGGGCCGCCCGGCGCCACCCGGATCAGGAAGAAGGCGACGGTGACGATGATGAAAAGAGTCGGGACCGCGCCGAAGAAACGTCTCGCCACATAGCTCAGCATGGCCGTCGCTCCGCTGCGGTCCCGTTCATCTCCTTACGAGGCTGCGGCTACTCCTTGATCGACATGAAGCGGGTCGGATGGATGTGCTGGATGTTGTCCTCCCAGCCGACCAGCTTGTCGGAGACCAACGCCCTGGAGCCGTAGTAGAGCAGCGGAATGAAAGGCAGGTCGCGCATGAAGAGCTCTTCCGCCTTCTTCAGCAGGTTGGCCCGCTTGTCGAGATCGATCTCGACTGCGGCCTCATCCATCAGAGTGTCGTAGTCCGGGTTGTTGTAGTTGGCGTAGTTGAAGCCGTCGTTGTCGCTCTCGACCATGAACAGGAAGGTCTGAGGATCGGAGTAATCGCCGATCCAGCCGGCCCGGGCGACGTCGAAGTCGCCTTTGTCGCGCAGGTGGGCGTAGTGGGTCTTGGTGTCCGTGTTCAGCAGCGAGACCTCGACGCCCAACGGCTTCCACATGTCGGCGATGGCCACCGCCGTGCGCTTGTGATCGTCCGAGGTGTTATAGCGGATCTCGAGCTTGAGCGGCTTGTCGGGCCCGAAGCCGGCCTCGGCGAGCAGCTTGGCGGCCTCTTCCTCGCGGTCGATCATCGACATGTCCTTGTAGTCCGCGAAGGCCGGGTCGTTGTAGTTGCCGGTGCCCGGCGGCACGAAGGAGTAGCCGGCCACCATGCCGTCGCTCCAGATCTCCCGGGCCAGGTACTCCCTGTCGATCGCCATCGACAGGGCTCGGCGGACCCGCAGGTCGTCGAAGGGCTTCTTCGACATGTTGACCGCGTAGTAGTAGCTGCCGAGGTAGGGCGCGACCCGGAACTTGTCCCCGAGGGTCTCGCGCATCAACTTGGCCTGATCGGCGGGGGCATCGCCGTTGGAGTGCAGCTCGCCCGCCTGGAAGCGCCGCAGCGCCGCCGAATGATCCTCGGTCGGATAGTAGAAGACGGTGTCGATCTTGACGTCCGCAGCACCGTGGTAGTTCGGGTTCTTGGCCGCCTTGACGTGGGAGTTCGGGACGAACTCCTTCAGGATGTAGGCGCCGTTGCTGACGATGTTCTCCGGCCGCACGAAGTCCTTGCCGTGCTTGGTCACGCTGGCCGGGTGGACCGGCAGGCCGGTCTGATGGGTCAGCAGTTCCAGGAAGTAGGGTGTCGGGGATTCGAGCGTGATTTCCAGTGTGCGGTCGTCGATCGCCTTGACGCCCATCGTCTCGGGCAGGGCCTCGCCCTTGTTGATCGTCTCGGCGTTCTTCACGGGATAGAGGATGTTGGCGTACTTGGCGCCGGTCTCGGGCGTCATGATGCGGCGCAGGGAGAAGACGAAGTCTCCGGCGACCACCGGATCGCCGTTGGACCACTTGGCGTCCTCGCGCAGCTTGAAGGTGTAGACGGTGCCGTCGTCGGAGACCGTCCAGCTCTCGGCGACGCCGGGCACCACCTCGGCCTTGGCGTTGTGGGCCGTGAGCCCCTCGTAGAGGTCCCGCAGGATGTTGGCCTCGTAGACCGTCGAGGTCTTATGCTGGTCGAGGGTTTCCGGGTCGGCGATGTTGCCGCGGTGATAGACGACCTCGGCGGAGGCGGCGAAGCCCCCGGCCACGGCAAGCGAAAACGCGAGGACCGCAGTCCTCAGCGAGGTCTTGAGCATAGCGATACTCCCTGTCCGTGTACCCGCCGACGGATCGTCGCCCGCCGGTGTTTGGAGGAACACTATCCCCCATCAGGGAATCCGACAATCCACAACTTCAGCGGGCATAAGACCCCGCCGGACCGGGCTTCCGGCGATCCCTCCACGCCGCGCTAGCCCGCCGCCAGCCGGTCGCGGGCGAGCTGGACCCAGTAGGAGATGCCGACCTCCAGGGCGTCGTCGTTGAAGTCGTAGCCGGGGTTGTGCAGGTCGGCGCTGTTGCCGTTGCCCAGGAAGATGTAGGCGCCCGGCTTCTCCAGCAGCATGTAGGAGAAGTCCTCCGAGCCCATGACCGGCCGGGTGTCGGGATCGACCTTGTCGGCCCCGGCCACGGCGGCAGCGGCGGCCGCGGCCCCTTCGGTCGCGGCCGCGTCGTTCCAGGTCGGCGGATAGCCCTCGCGGTAGTCCAGGGTGATGGTGACGCCCAGGGCCTTTTCGGTGCCGGCGCAGATCTCGGCCATGCGGCGATGGATCATCCGCCGCGTCTCCTCACTGAGCGCGCGGACCGTGCCGCCCAGGGTCGCGCGCTGGGGGATCACGTTGTGGGTGTCGCCGGCGTGGAGCATCGTAATCGAGAGGACGCCGGTGGTCAGCGGGTCGAGGGTCCGGCTGACGATCGACTGGAAGGACTGGACGAGCTGCCCGGCCGCGATCACCGGATCGACGCAGCTGTGCGGCCAGGCCGCGTGGCCGCCGCGGCCCTCGACCGTGATGTCCCAGTAGTCGGAAGAGGCCATCTGGGCACCGGGTCGGATCCCGAAGTGGCCCGGCGGGATGCCCGGCATGTTGTGCAGGCCGTAGACCTCGTCGCAGGCGTAGTGCTCGAAGAGGCCGTCGTCGATCATGGCCTTGGCGCCGAAGCCGCCCTCCTCGGCCGGCTGGAAGATGAAGCAGAGCTGGCCGTCGAAGTCGCGGTTCTCGGCCAGGTAGGCGGCCGCGCCCAGCAGCATCGCGGTGTGGCCGTCGTGGCCGCAGGCGTGCATGACGTTCTCGTGCTTGGAGCGGTAGGCCAGATCGTTCACCTCGTTGATCGGCAGGGCATCCATGTCGGCACGCAGGCCGATCATCCGCGCCCTCTCCGCGCCCTCGCCCGTCAGCAGGCCGACCACGCCGGTCCGGCCCAGGCCTTCCCGGACCTCCAGGCCGAAGCCGCGCAGCTTCTCGGCGACGAAGGCGGCGGTGCCGACCTCCTCGAAGCGCAGCTCGGGGTGCTGATGGATATGGTGGCGCCAGCCCCTGGCCTCCTCCGCCAGGGCGTTGATCCGGTTCGAGATGGTCATGCTCTCCTCGCTCCGCTGTCTTGGCCGCCGGGTAACATGGCGGAGCGGACGCAAGGGGGCAATGAAGCAGAGCGCTCCCGGGGGGCTGGGGGCGTTATGACCCTCACCCTCCCACCGCCTGACGGCGGCGGGGGGCGTAGCCCGGCGCTACGCGCCCCTCTCCCCTGGGGAGAGGGATGTGGAGGCTTGGCGAGGCGGCCAGCCGAGCCTTAGCCGGAGCTGGGTGAGGGGAACTTCCTCTGATCCGCTTCCGCCGTCACCAGGCCCTGGCGGCGATCCGCCTCACGGCGGGCGGGGTCGCGCTCGGCCGGCGGGCCGTAGCCGCCGCCGCCCGGGAGCTCGAGGATCAGGGTCCGGCCGGCGGGGACGATCTGCTTGCCCTTGGCCTTGAGCGGGCGGCCGTCCGAGAGGGCGATGCGACCCGGCGCGCCCTCGGCCCCGCCGTGGCGGCCGCGGGCAGCGTTCTCGATGCGGTCGAAGAGCGCGAAGACCGCGAAGGGCGCGCCCTCGGCGTGGCCCAGCTCGATGACCTGGCCGAGGCCGCCGCGATGGCGTCCCTCGCCGCCGGACCCCGGGCGGTACTCCTTGCGGTGGTAGAGCAGGGGGGCGACGGTCTCGGTGATCTCGACCGGCGTGTTGCGCACGCCCGAGGGAAAGGCCGTGGCCGAGAGCCCGCCGCCGCTCGGCCGGGCGCCGGCGCCGCCGGAGTGGAAGACGGTGACGGAGAAGGGCGTCGCCGCGCCGTAATCGGCCTCGCCGACGATGCCGCGGCCGCCGGAGAGCATGGGGTTCCAGAGGCTGGAGCTGCCTTCGGCCGGGGCGCAGCCGGGCAGCGCCTGCTCCAGGCAGCCGAGCACCACATCGGGGAGCATCTGGCCGGTGACGTGGCGCACGTTGACCGCCGCCGGGCGCGGCGCGTTGAGGATCGAGCCCTCGGGCGCGGTCACCCGGATCGGCGCCAGCGAGCCGGCATTGTTGGGAATCCGCCCGCCGAGCACGCAGCGCACCCCGAAGGAGGCATAGGCCTGGGTGTAGGTCAGGGGCACATTGACCCCGAAGGCCGACATGGCCGAGGAGCCGGCGAAGTCGATCTCCATGCCCTCCGCGCCCAGGGTCATGCGCGCCTTGAGGGTGACGGGCCGGTCGTAGCCGTCGACCGTCATCTCGTTCTCGTAGGCGCCGGCGGGCAGCGCCCGGATCTCGGCCAGCATGGCCTCCCGCGAGGCGGTCAGGATGTGCTCCGCGACGGCATCCAGGTCCTGGAGGCCGAACTCCGCCATCATCTCGGCCAGGCGCCGGCCGCCGACCTCGTTGCTGACCGCCAGGGAGTAAAGGTCGCCGACGACCTGGTCCGGCTCGCGCACGTTGGCGCGGACGATCTCCAGCAGGGAGTCCTCGGCCAGGCCGCCGCGGAACAGCGGCAGCATCGGAATGCAGAGGCCTTCCTCGTAGACCTCGCCGGCATCCGGACCGAAACCGCTGCCGCCGATGTCGACGACGTGGACCGTCGAGGCGAAGAGCGCGACCAGCCGCCCGCCATGGAAGGCCGGGCTGACCACCGTGAAGTCGAAGAGGTGCCCGGTGCCGAGCCAGGGGTCGTTGGTCACGTAGGCGTCGCCCGGCGCCATAGTCTCCGGCGGGAAGCGGCGCAGGAAATGCCCGACCGAGGCCGCCATGGCGTTGACGTGGCCGGGCGTGCCGGTGACGGCCTGGGCCAGCATGCGGCCCTGCAGGTCGAAGATCCCGGCCGAGAGGTCGCCGGCCTCGCGCACGGTGGTCGAGAAGGCGGTGCGGATCAGCGCCTGGGCCTGCTCCTCGACAATGGAGATCAGGCGGTCCCAGGCGACCTGCCGGCGCAGCGCGCCCGAGACGACCGCGGTCGCGGCCTCGGTCTCGCGCCGCAGCAGGAGGTCGCCGCGGGCGTTGACCTCGGCACGGTAGCCCGGCGGCACCACCGTCGTGGTCTGGTCCTCGAGGATCACCGCCGGGCCGCCGAGCCGGGCGCCCGCCGGCAGCGCGCCGCGGCGAAAGACCGCGGCCTCGACGCGTTCTCCGCCCAGGGTGCGCAGGCAACGGCTTCCCTCGGGCGTAGCCGCTGCCTCGCTGGTCACCACCGGCGCAGGGTTCGAAGGCATCTCCGGCGCCGGGGCGTTGAGGCTGAGCGACCAGGTCAGAACCTCGATCTCCAGGCCCGGCACCCGGCGGCCGTACTGGGTTTCGTATTCCGCCTCGAAGGCCCGGCGCAGGGTCTCGGCGTGGCCGGCGGTCAGTTCGCCCTCCGGCAGGGCCACCTTGATCTCGTGACCCTGGCCGAGGTAGCGGACATAGGCGTGGCGGCTGGCGTGCAGCCGCGCGTCGGGCGCACCAAGCCGGACCACGGCATCCGCCTCCGCCAGCATCTCGGCGAAGAGCGCGTTCAAGGGCCGCGGATCGAAGTCGGCCAGCCTGGTGTAGCGGCTGCGCACGACCTCGTAGGCGATGGGCGCCAGCAGGAAGCCGATGGCGGAGCCGACCCCGGCGTCGGCCGGAATCACAATCCTCTCGATGCCGAGCTTCTCGGCGATGCGGGCGGCGTGCAGCGGCGCGGCGCCGCCGAAGGCGATCAGAGTCCGGGCCGCGACCTCCTTGCCGCGCTCCACGGCATGGACCCGAGCCGCGCCGGCCATGTTCTCGTCGACGATCTCGACCACGGCCTCCGCCGCGGCTTCCGCGTCCTGGTCCAGGGCCGCGCCCAGCGCGCGGGCGAGGGCCGCCTCGGCGGCACCCCGGTCCAGGGTCAGGCTGCCGCCGGCGAAGCCCTCGGGATCGAGGCGGCCGAGCAGCAGGTTGGCGTCGGTGACGCTCGGCTCCTCTCCGCCCCGGCCATAGCAGACCGGCCCCGGATCGGCGCCGGCGCTTTCCGGCCCGACCGCGATCCGGCCCAGGGCGTCGACCCGGGCGATGGAGCCGCCGCCGGCGCCGATCTCGACCATCTCGACCACCGGGATCTTCACCGGCAGGCCGCTGCCCTTCATGAAGCGGTGGGCGCGGTCGATCTCGAAGCTGCGCGAGAGCTGCGGCGCGCCCACGTCGATCAGGCAGATCTTGGCGGTGGTGCCGCCCATGTCGAAGGACAGCACGCGGTCCTCGCCCAGGCTGCGGGCGATGTGGCTGGCCAGGATGGCGCCGCCCGCCGGCCCGGACTCGACCAGCCGAATCGGATAGAGCGCCGCCGTCTCCAGGGTCACCAGGTTGCCGCCCGAGGTCATCACGAGGCAGGGGCAGTCGAAGCCGCCAGCCGCCAGGCGCCGCGCCACTTCCGCCAGGTAGCGCGCCATCAAGGGCCGGATATAGGCGTTGGCGCAGGTCGTCGACTGGCGATCGTACTCCCGCACCTCCGGGCAGACGTCGCTGGCCAGGGTGACCGGCAGCTCGGGATAGGCGGCCCGGACGATCTCGGCGATACTGCGCCCTTGCGCGGGATTGGCATAGCCGTGCAGCAGGCCGACGGCGAGGCTCTCGATGCCCTGGCGCGCGAT
>JANQGU010000420.1 GCA_028282935.1 Kiloniellales bacterium | reverse complement strand
CGGGCGAAGGGCTAGATCAAAACCCGTTCAATCGGAATCGATTGAACGGGGATAATTTGATCTATTTCATATAGATAGAGCAGCTTATCCGCGTTCACCTGAACGCGGGCTGCTCTCGGCCGGATCGCGCTCGGAGAGTCTCTCCGATTCGCCCTCTCGATAGCGCACTTCCGGCAGGTCTCCACGGACCCGTCGCGGTGCTCAGCCCTCCTTGGCCCTGAAGGTCCGCTCGACGTAGGCGACGATCTCCTCGACACAGTCGGCGATGTCCGACTGCGCCGTGTCGACCACCATCTCGGGCGCGGAAGGCGGTTCGTAGGGCGCGGAGACTCCGGTGAAATCGGCGATCTCGCCGGCCCGGGCCTTCTTGTAGAGGCCCTTGGGGTCGCGTTCCTCGCAGGTCGCGAGGTCGGCCTTGACGTAGACCTCGTGGAACAGGCCCGGCGCCGCCTCGCGGGCCCGGTCGCGGTCCGCCTGATAGGGCGAGATGAAGGCCGTGATGCAGACCAGGCCGGCGTCGGCGAAGAGCGCCGCCACCTCGCCGATCCGCCGGATGTTCTCGGCGCGGTCGTCGGGCGAGAAGCCGAGGTTCTTGTTGAGCCCGCGGCGCACGTTGTCGCCGTCCAGCACGTAGACCTGCAGGCCGCGCTTGAACAGCCGCTGCTCGACCTCCATGGCCAGGGTCGACTTGCCGGCGCCCGACAGGCCGGTGAACCAGAGCACGCCGCCGGTGTGGCCGTTGACCTGGGCGCGGCTGTTGGCCTCGACGCTGTGCTCGACGCTGTAGATGTTGGTCGACTTGACCGTCATCACGCTGCGCTGGTCGGGATAGCCCTCCAGGGAGATCACGCCGCCGGCGACGGTGTCGTAGCCGTCGATCAGCACGCAGCGCCCGGTCCGGGCGCTGCGGGCGTACTCGTCCAGGGCCAGGACCTCGCGGCTGCGCAGGACCACGGTGCCGACGCCGTTCCGCTCCAGGGTCTCGGCCTGACCCTTCGCCAGGGAATTGGTGTCGATGACGGCGTCCAGCGCCTCGACCGTGACCCGCGCCTCGCGGGTCGCCAGCTTCACCTTGAGGCTGTCGCCGACCTTGAGGGGCTTGCGGCCCAGCCAGAACAGCGTGGTCCGGAAGACGTTCGACAGGTTCGGCGGGTTGAACTCGTGGCTGCCGATCTCGCCGCGCTCGACGAAGACCTGCTGGTCGAGGGTGATGCCGACCGACTGGCCGGCGCTGGCCGAGACCGGCTTGGGATCGACGTTCCAGGCCTCGATCGAGCGCACCCTGGCGGTCTTGTTGGAGGGCGAGAAGACCAGGGTGTCGCCGACCCGCAGGACCCCGGTCTCGATCCGCCCGGCGACGATCCGGCGGTCGTCGAACTTGTAGACGTCCTGCACCGGAAAGCGCAGCGGCTGATCGACCGGCGCCGAGCTGGACTGCAGGCGGTCGAGCGACTCCAGGACCGTCGGGCCGTCGTACCAGGGCATCTTGGCCGAGGGCTTGGCGATGTTGTCGCCTTCCCGCGCCGAGATCGGCACGATGAAGTTGGGCTCGATGCCCAGCTTGCCGAGGTATTCGGTCACCTCGCCCGAGACGGTGGCGAAGCGCTCCCGGTCGTAGCCCACCAGGTCCATCTTGTTGACCGCGACGGTGACCTGCCGGATGCCCAGCAGGTAGAGCAGGTAGCCGTGGCGCTTGGTCTGCTCCTGCACGCCCTCGCCGGCGTCGACCACCAGGACCGCCGCCTCGGCGTTGGCCGCGCCGCTGATCATGTTCTTGATGAACTCGTGGTGGCCGGGCGCGTCGATGATCACGACGTCGCGCTTGAAGGTGCGGAACCAGATCCGCGTCGTGTCGATGGTGATCGCCTGGTCGCGCTCGGCCTGGAAGGCGTCGAGCACGAAGGACCATTCGATCGGCATGCCGCGCTTGGCGCTGACCGCCTTCAGCTCCTCGAACTTGCCCTCGGGCAGCGAGTCCGTGTCGTAGAGCAGCCGGCCGATCAGGGAGGACTTGCCGTGATCGACGTGGCCCACGATCACCAGGTGCAGGGGCGGCTGGGTCGCCGGAAGGATCGCTCGTTTGTCAGCCATGGTGCGCCTCACATGTATCCCGTGGCCCGAAGCTGCTCGAAGGCATCCTCGGACTCGTGGTCCATGGCCCGGCCGGCGCGCTCGGGCGCCTTGGTCGTCTCGAGCTCCTCGATGATCTCGTCGATCGTCGCGGCCTCGGACTCGATGGGAAAGGTGATGTCCTTGTCGCCCAGCGAGCGGTAGCGCTTGCCGTCCTTCGCGAAGTAGAGCGGCACCAGGGGGATGGCCTCGCGCTTGATGTAGCGCCAGATGTCGATCTCGGTCCAGTGCAGCAGCGGATGGATCCGGACATGCGTGCCGGCTGGGAAATCGGTCTTGAACTGGTCCCAGAACTCCGGCGGCTGGTCGCGGAAGTCCCACTCGCCGCCTTCGGCGCGCGGGCTGAAGACCCGCTCCTTGGCGCGGGTGGCCTGCTCGTCGCGGCGGATGCCGGCGATGATGCCCTGGAGGCCGTGCTTCTCGATCGCCGCCTTGAGGCCCAGGGTCTTGCGCTCGGCGCTGCGCCGCGCCGGCGGCAGGTCGGCGTCGACCGCCTCCAGCGGCGGGCAGTCCTCGACCAGGAGGTCCAGCTCCCACTCCTTGGCGTAGCGCTCGCGGAAGGCGTACATCTCCTCGAACTTCTTGCCGGTGTCGACGTGCATCAGGGGAAAGGGCACCTTACCGAAGAAGGCCTTGCGGGCTAGCCAGACCATGACGTTGGAGTCCTTGCCTAACGACCACAGCATGGTCAGGGGCCGGATCCGGTTGTAGGCCTCACGGAGGATGAAGACCGACTGGGCTTCCAGTTCGTCGAGATGCTGCATGGCTGTCTGGCGCTTTGTTTTGGGAATGGCGGGGCGATAACCCTTTTGAACCGCTGAGGCAACCGATTTCGACCCCCGGGGGCATGCGCCTCAAGCATGTCAGCCGTGACGTCCCTCCAGCGACCGCAGCAGGGCCTCGACCGCCCGGCCCGGGTCCGCGGCGCGCATGACCGGCCCCATGACCGCGACCCCGGCGGCGCCCGCCTCGAGGCAGGCCGGCGCCGTAGCGGCGGTGACCCCGCCCAGGGCGATGACCGGGCAGGACGCCCGGCGGACCAGGGCCCGCAGGCCCTCCGGCCCGAGCGCCGGCCCGTAGCCCGGCTTGCTGGCGCTGACGAAGACGGGGCTGACCGTGACATAGTCGGCGCCGGCGGCCGCGGCGAGCTCCGCTTCGTCGTGGACGGAGATCCCGATCACGGCCTCCGGCCCAAGTCTCCGGCGCGCCGCGGCGACCGCGCCGCCGGCCGGCAGATGCACCCCGGCGGCGCCGGCCGCCGCCGCGGTCTCGGGGGCGCCGTGCAGGGTCACGCAGGCGCCCCGGCCTTCGCCCAGGGCGACCAGGGCGCGCAGGAGCTCGAGACGGCGGTCGGCGTCCAGGTCCTTCTCGCGCAGGGACAGCCAGCGGGCGCCGGCCCGGAAGGCCGCCTCGGCCAGGTCCGGAAGACCGCGTTCCGCCTGGCGCCGGTCGGTGATGATCAGCAGCGGCGGGGCCGGCAAGGCCCGGCCCGGGCTCACGACCCGATCAGGCCGAGCTGCGGGCTCGAGGCCTCGGCGTGCTTGAGGCGCGGGATCCGCCCGGCCCGCCGGGCCGCGCGCCCGGCCCGAACCGCGTCGCGCATGGCGGCGGCCATGGCGACCGGGTCCCGGGCCCGGGCGATGGCAGAATCGATCATCACCGCGTCGCAGCCCAGCTCCATCGCCATGGCCGCGTCGGACGCGGTCCCGATCCCGGCGTCCAGCACCACCGGCACCGGGCTCTGCGTACAGATCAGCTCGATGTTGTAGGGATTGCAGATCCCCTGGCCCGAGCCGATCGGCGCGCCCAAGGGCATGACCGCAGCGCAGCCGAGGTCGGCGAGCTTCTGGCAGAGCACCGGATCGTCGGTGCAGTAGGGCAGCACGGTGAAGCCCTCGGCGACCAGCTCGCGGGCCGCGGCCAGCAGCTCCTCGGCATCGGGGTAGAGGGTCTCGCGGTTGCCGATCACCTCCAGCTTGACCCAGTCGGTCTCCAGCGCCTCGCGCGCGAGCTGGGCGGTCAGCACCGCGTCGCGGGCGGTGGCGCAGCCGGCCGTGTTCGGCAGCAGGGCGCAGCGGCCGCCGAGCAGGTCGAGCATGGACTCGGCGTAGCCCTCCAGGCTGACCCGGCGGATCGAGACCGTCACCACCCCGGCGCCGCTGGCCTCCAGGGCGTCGAGCAGCACCTGCTGGTTGGGAAAGCGCGCCGAGCCCAGGATCAGCCGGGACTCCAGGCTGTGCTCGCCGAGTATCAATGGATCGCTCTTGCTCATTCCTGTCACTCCCGCCCGCCCGGTCCCGGCTCAGCCGCCGGCAAAGGGCTTCACGATCTCGATCCGGTCGCCGTCGGCCAGGGCTTGGCGCGCCCAGTCGCGGCGCGGCACGACCGTGCCGTTGACCGCGACCGCGACGCCCCGGGCCTGCGGATCGACGCCGGCGCTTCGCAGCAGCTCGACCACGGTCTCCGCGGTCAGGCGCGCGCGCTCGCCGTTGACGACGACCTGCGCGGCCATCACTCGCCGCCCGCCGCCTGGCGCGGCGGCCCTTCCTTCGCCTGGAAGCGCGCCAGGGTGAAGCCGCGGATCGGCTCCGGCACCCCGCCCTCGAGGATCGCCTGGCTGACGTAGTCCGCGGTCGCCGGCGCCAGCAGGATCCCGTTGCGGTGATGGCCGCTCGCCAGGTAGAGGCCCTCGATCGGGCCCGGCCCGAGGATCGGCGCGTCGTCGCGGCTGGTCGGCCGGAAGCCGACCCACATCTCGGCGATCGGCAGCTCCTCGATCGCCGGGATCGCCCGCCAGGCCGCCTCCAGGACGCTGAAGACACCGCCCGCGGTCAGGCTTTCGTCGAAGCCGCGCTCCTCCACCGTGGCGCCGATGATCAGGCGCCCGTCGTCGCGCGGCACCATGTAGATCCGCGGCGCCCAGAGGACGTGGCGCAGCAGGGGCTCGGCCGGATCCATCGACAGCGCCATCATCTGGCCCTTGACCGGACGCACCGGGGGCCGCAGGGCCTCGGGCAGGCCGTCGATCTGCCGCGACCAGGCCCCGGCCGCCAGCACCACGGCCTCGGCGGCGACGCTGCGGTCGTTCACGACCACCCCGGCGGCGTGCCCCGCCGCGGTCTCGATGGCGGCCACCGCGGTGTTCTCCCGAAGCTCGCCGCCGGCACGCAGGAAGGCCTCCTTCAGGGCCAGGGCCAGCAGGCGGTTGTCGACCTGGTGGTCGGCCGCGCTGTAGACCGCCGCGGGGGCGCTGGTCCTGAGGTAGGGCTCGCGCGCCCGCGCCTGGCCGCCGTTCAGCCACTCGAGCTCGATCCCGAGGCCGCGCTGGAACTCGTAGTTGAAGCGAAGCTCCTCGACGTCGTCTCGGTTGAGCGCCGCGACCAGGGTCCCTTCGTCGCGGTAGCCGATCCTGCAGCCGCTGGCGGCTTCGAGCTCGCGCCGGAAGGCCGGCCAGAGCCGCTGGCTCTCCAGGGTGAGCGCCAGCAGCGGCTCCTCGCCGGGCTCGCACTCGACCCCCGCGGCCAGCATGCCGGCCGCGGCCCAGGAGGCACCCTGCCCGGCGCTGCCGCGGTCGAAGACGGTGACGTGGCAGCCGGCCTCGGCCAGCCGCCAGCCGATGCCGAGCCCGCAAACGCCGGCACCGATCACGGCGACCCGGGGGCCGCCGGAAGTATCGTAGGGTCTGGAACCAATCATCGAGAGGCTCCCTTCGCTGGCATGATCCAGATCAGGTTCTGTGGGTGTGCTCTCAGCCGGTTTCGCGGTTCCAGAGTCTCCGCGACCGGCACCCCAGCCTATGGCGTTACATAAGTGTACCGCAGTCCGGCAGCAAGGCGCCAGAAGGAAGCGCGGTTAAGGAAGCGCGGGCAAGTCCGGCTGGATCACGGCCCCGCCGCGCCTGTAGAGTGGCCGCTAACTCAAAAAAAACAGACCTATCCGAAGGGAGTCGCGCGTGACCATCGAGCTGTACACCTGGAGCACCCCCAACGGCCGCAAGGCCTCCATCGCCCTCGAGGAGATGGACCTCGGCTACAAGGCCCACCCAATCAACATCACCAAGGACGAGCAGTTCGACCCGGACTTCCTGAAGATCAGCCCGAACAACAAGATTCCCGCGATCGTCGATCCGGAGGGGCCGGACGGCGCGCCCTTCGCGCTCTTCGAGACCGGCGCGATCCTGATCTACCTGGCCGAGAAGACCGGACGCTTCCTGCCCCAGGACGCCAAGACCCGCCATGTCTGCCTGCAGTGGCTGATGTGGCAGATGGGCGGCTTCGGGCCGATGCTGGGCCAGGCCCATCATTTCCGCCGCTTCGCGCCCGAGCAGATCCCCTACGCGGTCGAACGCTACAGCAAGGAATCGGCCCGGCTCTACGGCGTGCTCGACCGCCGCCTGGCCGAGGCCGCCTATCTGGCCGGCGACTACAGCATCGCGGACATGGCGACCTTCCCCTGGGCGGCCCGCCACGAATGGCAGGGCATCGCGCTGGAGGACTATCCGAACGTCAAACGCTGGTACGATGAGATCGCGGCGCGGCCGGGCGTGGCCCGCGGGATGGCGGTGCCGTCCTAGCCGGACCGCCGGCCGGGGCGGAAGGCGGCGCGATCAGTGGGCGGCGCGGGGACGGCCGCGGGAACGCTTCGGGAAGCTGACCACCGCGCCGGGATCCGGGCGGCCGGCCAGGGCGAGGAGCTCGCCGCGGCACTGTTCCAGGGCCGACAGCTCGCGGGCATCGTCCCGATCGTAGATCTCGACACAGCTGAGCTTGATCTCGACGAGATCGATCAGGGTCTCCAAAGTGCGCTTCGACAGGGTCATGTGAACCCCTCCCTTGCGAGGTCTCTCTCGGCCAAAAGTCTGCAAGGTTTTTCGCTAAAATAGCGTGAAGCGAAAGTTCCCAGCGGGTTAACCCTGTCGGAGTCTCCGCCAGTCCGCGAGACCTGTCCGGGAGCGCGCTCAGATGATCCTGTAGAGCTCGACCGCCTGCCTCAGCTCGCCCGCCAGCTCATGGCTGGTCTTCAGCAGGCCCGGGATGTCCTTTTCCGGCACCGGCGCCCCCTCCGCGATCTGCGTCAGGACCGGCGACATCCGGCCCCAAAGGTCCAGCGCGCTGCGGAAGCGTTCCCGCAGGGGCAAGGTCGGCGCCGGCAGGAGCTGCAAGCTGCTGTCGCCGTGCAGAAGCCCCTTCAAGGTCCGATCGAAGCGCGACTGCTGCTCCAGGAGCTTGGCGCGATAGGCCTCGGGTTGATGGCCATAGGCGATCAGCAGGGTGCCGGCGACGATCTCCTGGATCAGCGCCTGCTGCTCCTCGGTCCGGCCGATCATCTTGGTCCTGAGCGAGAAGGTCTGGCCGCCGGTGGCGTGGTACTGCACCTCGTCGATCAGCTCGCGGGTCGCCGAGGCCTGGGGGCCGATGCGCTGGGCGACGAGGGCGACGTCCTTCGGCGTCACCTCGCCCCGGTCGAGGATCCGTTGCACGACCGGGCCGAAGACCGACCACTCGCGCTCCAGCCGGGCCAGGCGCTCCAGGATCTTCGGATTCGACATCCTCTCCAGGCCCAAGGTCGGATCGCCTTGGCGCAGCCCGGCGATGATACGGCTGAAGTTCTCGTTCTGCGCCGCCAGGGTCTTCAGGGAGGGCCCCGGCTCCGGCGCCAGGGCGATCAGCAGGGCATGAATGGTCATCGTCTGGGACAGGGCCCGGAGGCGGCTCGCCATGTGCAGGGTCTGGATGTTCCGCGGGATGTCCAGATCGCCGCGCACGGCGAGAAGACGCTCCTGAGCCGCGGGCGCGGGCGCGACCGCGAGCGTCGCCGCGGTCAAGGCGAAGGCAGATAGGATGACGGCTGCTTGCTTGTGCATGGCGCAGCTCCTCTTCGCACGCCCGAGGCACGACCCTGGCCCGCCTGAGCGGCATTTCCACGATCCGCCGGCTTCGCCCGACGACGAGGTGCAGGTCGGATCTCTGAACGGCATGAAAGGCTGCACCGCGAGGCGCAGCCCTGGGGTCGCGAATTCAAGGGTGACGCCGGAGAGTAAAATCAGCCTTAAGCTTCGCCCCTGGCGTGCAGCAGCGCCGGTCGCGCAGCGGCCCCGATCGTGCCACGACGGTCCGGAGGCCCCGACAACATAACCTTTGGCATAAGCTCGCTGCAGGCTTGGGAGCGAAGGATGCGGCCCTAGAAGCTGAAGGTGAAGCCCACGCCGCCGAAGAACTGGTCGGCCGAGCCCTCGTCGTCGGTGACCGGGCTGTCTTCCGCATCGCCAATCAGCCGCGTGTAGCCGCCTTGCAGGTTCAGGCCCCAGCTCTTGCTGATCTGGTAGTTGAGGCCGAGGCCGAGCCCGACGTCCTTGAAGCCGGCGTCGGCGTCGAAGCGGTCGAGGCCGCTGATGGCCGCGTTCTTGTTGTCGATGCCGAAGTAGGTGCTCATGTAGTTCTCGGTCGCGTAGGTCGAGAAGCCCCGGAGGCTGAAGGTGAAGGACTCGCCGAAGGGCAGCGCGAAGTCGATCCCCGGCTGGAACAGCCAGCCGTTGTGGGCGTCGGAGACGTCGGCCGCGAACTGGAAGTTGGCCCCGAGGGACGGGGCCCGCGCGCCCTGGAACCTGTGGATGTAGCCGAAGAAGCCGCCGATCTCGAAAGCGTTGTCGACGTCGTCGAGGTCGTCGACGCGGTCGTTGTCGACGTCGTCGCGCTCCGGGCGGAAGTTGAGCAAGGGACCGGCCTGGAAGCGCCCGCCCGGGACGACGTTGCCGCGCAGTTGAAACGCCCTCAAGGTCGAGCCGCCGAGGTCGACGAAGTAGCCGTCGCCCCAGGCCGCCTTGAGGCGGAGGCTCGGGAAGGGCTCGTAGTCCTCGGAGCCCTCGTAGTCCGGCCCCAGCCCGACGCCGGCCCCCAGGGTCCAGTCGACGCCGCCCGAGCCGCCGCCGTCCTGCGCGACGGCCGCCGGCGCGCCCGCGACGAGCCCCATCGCCAGCAGGACGCCGGTCCGCCGCCAGCCCGCCGTGGCGCCCGCTGCCGGACGCAAGCCTTGACGCTTCGACATCTTCGCCTCCCGAGGTTAAGTCGCTCTGCGATCCGGGATCGACGGCGGGCCGGAACGGCCCGCGGCCCCCCCAACGCCACAGGCGCACCGCAGGCACAGCACACGCTATCCACAGCGACAGCCTCCGCGCTATCCGATTTGCGCAGCGCCACAGCTCTTTGTGGAGAATTCACGCTGGCGGAGCCCGCCAGGGCATCGGGGACGCCCGGCCGGCCCCGCCACCGGCAGGCGCGGCACCAGAGGAGCCTTGACGGCGCCCGGCACCGAGTCTAAGTGAGCCCCTCGCATACGTCGTGGACGACGCCGCTCATGCGGAGGGGTGGCCGAGTGGCTGAAGGCGGCGGTTTGCTAAACCGTTATACGGTGATAAGCCGTATCGAGGGTTCGAATCCCTTCCCCTCCGCCATTTCAAGGGCTTAGCTGCTGGTTAGCGGCAAACATCTGATTAGAACAAAAGAAGAATTGTGCCTCCAGAGGAATCGCAATTGCGACTCGCCGTTGCTTAGTTGTTCTAGAGAGCGCATGTGCCCCTCCTGAAATCTGGAACAGCATGCACTAACCGCTGTTAGCAAATCCAGCGCAGACCAGCCGCTGGCCAGTAGTGATAGATAAGAGCTATGCCTCCCTCTTGTGCCGGACAGCAGGTCCCTTTAGGAAAAGGGACAAAAGCTCTTGACGGCTCAATAGAGTTACTTGATTCTGCTCAAACCTTTACGCGATTGGACCATCCAATGTCGGGCGCTTCGCCAGACTGAATTGATTGACGACATTTATCGGCGTGAGCGAGGCCTTTTTATCACCGGCGCTCCTCGCTCCGGTAATAAAAAGGCCTCACTCCCGCCTTGCTCCTAGGTAAAGGCATCTCAATATGACAAACCCCCACGTTGACGCTTTTTTGCGTAGCGTCAACGTGGGGGGCTTGCGAATCATAGCGCCATCGAGCCGTATTTTTTTCTGCGGAGGACGCTACACTGGAAATTCTTGCGAGCCCATCTCTTCAGCCAGAGACTTCATTCTTCGGCGCGCCCTAGTCAAGAACACGGAGCTATTTTCAAGATTCTTCTATGAAGAGCAAATGCGAGAATGGCTAGATGGTGGCCATTTTTCAGATCTCCACAATCTTGAAAAGCACGTCGCCGAGGTTTCTTCGGTCGTTTTCCTGATCGCCGAGAGCCCCGGATCATATGCCGAACTGGGTTCATTTGTAAGTTTCCCAACGATTTTGGAGAAGATGTTTGTTGTCGCGAACACAGCCGTCGATGATGAAGAATCGTACATCTCTCTAGGTCCGTTATCGTATTTAAGGAATCATGATCCTGAAAAGGTACGCACCTATGAATGGAATAGCGCGTTCACAACTGGATCACCACCGACCGCTGATGAGAACGACCTCGAAACAATAGCTGACGATATTGTTGGAAAACTCCTTAAATTTGAAGAGCGGAATACATCAGAGCAAAAATTCAATCCAGATCTTGATGGCCATATAAGCCTTTTCATTATCGACCTCATTCGCCTTTATGGCGCGTGTATGTTCAACGAAATTGCCGAAGGTTTGTTACTGCTTAACATCACTGGCCAAAAGACTGTCAAAAAGCACCTCTTCCTTTTGGAAAAGCTCGACCTGATAAAGCGACAAAAGCGTGGTGCGACTTACTACGTTGCCACTTCACCAACCAATCACATCGCTTACAACTTTAGGCAAGGGACTAGCCGAGACATTTCTGATCGCACCAGATTAACAATGGATGTGCGAAGCTGGTTTAAAGAAGAAGACGCACTTCGCTTCTCTGTAATCCGAAGACATGGGATTACCGGCGATGAGTAAGCTTGTTCTTGAAATTTCTGATGCCTTTGGTCTCTCGAAGCATGAGACAATGAATATCATTAGATCAGCTCCGCACCGATACAAATCCTTCAAAATTAGAAAAAGAAGCTCAAAAAAAACACGCACAGTGGCTCAACCTGCGCGTGAAGTCAAAAAGCTTCAGCGTTGGCTCGTTACGGGAATTTTGCAGTCCTTACCGGTTCACGATGCGGCGACCGCGTACGTTTCTGGCAGAGGCATTCGTCTAAATGCACAAAGACATGTGAATAGCCGCTATCTCCTTAAGATGGATTTTGAAGAATATTTTCCGTCCATAAAACTTCAAGATGTCAAAGCTCATTTAACAAAACATATCAACAAGCAATATGAGGAAGGTGATATACTTCTCATGTGCCACTTGGTGCTGTGGAGGCCAAAAAGAACTGCTGATTTGGAGTTATGCATTGGTGGCCCCAGCTCTCCGTTGATTTCCAACTCCATCGCGTTCGAGTTTGACGAGATTGTCTCAACTCACTGCAGCAATAGGGGAGTTGTGTACTCTCGTTATGCTGATGACTTGACTTTCTCGACAGGCGATCCCGAAACTTTAAGAGAGATCGAGACGTTCGCCGAAAGTGCTTGTCAAAGCATTCAGTATCCATCACTCCGCATCAATCATGATAAGACTGTTCATGTTTCAAAGAAGTATAAACGCCTAGTTACTGGCGTTACTCTATCGGCGCAAGGAAAGTGTTCTTTAGGAAGAGAAAGAAAGCGGCTAATTAGAGCCGGCCTTCATCGTGCGAAAAAAAATCAGCTTTCGGATAGTGATATGTCTCAACTACGTGGATATCTAGCGTTTGCAAACGACGTTGAACCGGAATTTTTCCATTCCATGAAACGAAAATACGGAGAGGGTTTGATACGTACCGTGCTTCGTTGGCAGATCGACTAGCCAAACAGCTAAGAAAACGGGGCAATAAATGGAATTGTATCGGAAGGCGGCCGGATATAGTGCTGATTTCTAATTCATACTATCCGGACTGTTTTGTCTCCCAACTAAGATTTATTATTGGATCTCTCGTGTTCAAGTCGTTTCTTGAAGGCGGTGGCGGCTTGGCCGCGGCTGGACAGCCAATAGTGCTTCATGATCTTGTCGACCGTCGCGGGGCTATGGCCCGTGACCGTTGCTATTTCGAGCGTGTTGCAGCCGGCTTCGGCTAGGCGCAGGACGGCGGTGTGACGTAGTCGGGAGAACCATAACGCCGTGAAGGGTTCGTGTTTGGCTGGGTCAAAGGGGACATAGCGCGCTCCTTCTAGCTCGGCAGGACGTAGGGGCAGTCTCTGAGGGGATGGCGGGATACGACGACCTCCAGGTCGAAGCAGGCCTTGATGCTGTCCGCGGTGAAGACGTCGTCGGGCCGCCCCTCGGCCTCCAGCCGGCCGGCGTTGAGGATGCAGACGCGGTCGGCATACATCGCCGCCAGGTTGAGGTCGTGCAGCACCGCAAGCACGCCCGCGCCGGCACGCGACCAGCCCCGCGCCAGCCTGAGGATCGCGTGCTGGTGGGCGAGGTCCAGGCTCGACGTCGGCTCGTCGAGCAGCAGAAAGCGCAAGGAGGCGTCGCGCCCGCCGGGCCAGACCTGCGACAGCACGCGGGCCAGCTGAACCCGCTGCTGCTCGCCGCCCGAGAGCGTCGCGTAGCTCCGCTCGGCCAGGTGAATGACGTCCGCCTCCCGCATGGCGGCTTCCGCGATCTCGAGGTCCTCTTCGCGGGCGCTCAGGCCGCTGTGGGGCTCGCGGCCCAGAAGCACGACCTCGAAGGCGCGGAAGCCGAAGGCCAGCGGCGAGCTCTGCGGCAGGACCGCGCGCCGCCGCGCCAGCTCCCGGCTGTTCCAGCTCTGCAAGGGACGGTCGTCCAGCGCCGCCAGGCCGACCTGCGGCGCCAGCGCGCCGGTCAGGACCCGCAGCAGGGTCGACTTGCCGGCCCCGTTGGGGCCGAGAACGGCCAGAAGCTCGCCGGCCTGCAGCGACAGCGACACGGCCTGCAGAATGCTCTTACCGCCGAGCCGAACGCTGACGTCCAGGGCCTGCAGCACTACCAGCCTCCGAGGGCGCGGCGGCGCAGCAGCAGCCAGATGAAGAAGGGCCCGCCGATACAGCTGGTCAGGATGCCGATCGGCAACTCCGCCGGCAGCACCAGCGTCCGGGCGAGGAGGTCGGCCAGGAGCATGAGGATCGCGCCGAGCAGGATCGAGGCCGGCAGCAGCGTCCGGTGAGTGGGCCCGATGATCAGCCGCACGAGATGCGGCACGACGAGGCCGACGAAGGCGATGACGCCGGTCAGGGCGACGGTGGCGCCGGTCGCCATGGCCGCAAGCACGACGATGAGCCGCTTGGTCCGCTCGACGTCGAAGCCGAGGTGAAGGGCCTCGCGCTCGCCCAGCACCATGGCGTCGAGGTGGCGCGCCAGCAGGGGCAGCGCGAGCAGCGGCAGGAGGACGAAGGGAACCACCGGCAGCATGCGCGCCCAGGTATTCCCGCCCAGGCTCCCCAGCAGCCAGAAGTTCAGGTCCCGAAGCTGTTGATCGTCGCTGATGAACATCAGATAGCCGATGCCGGCCTGGGCGATCGCGTTCACCGCGATGCCGGCCAGCAGCAGGGTGGCGACATCGGTGCGGCCGTCGCGGTCCGCGATGCGGTAGACGGCGAGGACGGCGACCAGGCCGCCGGCGAAGGCTGCAGCCGGCAGCAGGAGGTGCCGCACAGCGGCCGGCAGGATCGCGGCCACGGCGGCACCCAGCACGATCGCCGCCACCGCCGCCAGGGCGGCGCCCATCGAGACGCCGATCAGCGCCGGATCGGCGAGCGGATTGCGGAACAGGCCCTGCAGCGCCGCGCCGGAGACCGCCAGCGCGGCACCGGCGAGCAGGCCCAGGAAAGCGCGCGGCAGGCGGATGGCCAGTAGGACCGTCTCCTCGCGGGGCCCGAAGGTCGCGCCGAGGTCCAGGCCCAACGGCTTCGCCAGGATCGCCAGGATCTCGTAGGCACCGACGGTCACCGCGCCGATCGACAATGCCGCGATCCACACCAGGACCAGCGCGCCGCCCAGGACGGCCAGGAGCAGGCGCCGCCGCTTGTCCAGGGCCCCGGCCGCCCTCGCGACCTCCCCGCCGGCCTTGGCCTTGACCGTGGCCTCCGCAGCCGAGGCCACCGGCTAGTCGCTCGGGCTGGGCTGCAGGCGCAGGCCGGGATGGAGCTCCCGCGCGAGCCAGCTCACGGCCTGTCCGGTCCGCGGTCCGAAACCCAGCAGCAAGAGACCGTCCAGGGACAGGATCCGGCGGGCCTGTCCGGCCGGCGTGACCGCGACTTCCGGCAGGGCGAGCAGGCCGTCCGCGCCGCCGAGCAGGTCTAGGCTGCGCTCGGTCACGAGAATGATCTCCGGCCGGGCGGCGACCGCCGCCTCCGGCGACAGCGGCTTGTAGCCTTCGAAGGCGTCGACGGCATTGGCGCCGCCGGCCAAGCGGATGATGCCGTCGGCGGAGGTCTTCCGGCCGCCGGCGAGCGGGGCGCCCCCCTGCCCGATCGAGAGCAGGAAAAGGACGCGCGGACGCGGGGCGGCGGTCCCGACGGCCGCGATCAAGGTCTCGAACTCGGAGAGAATGCGCGCCGCCAGGACCTTGCCTTCCCGCTCCGCGCCCAAGGCCGTCGACACGATCTCGACCTTTCGTATCACCCCTTCGATGCTCGGCTCGTCCGGGACCAGCACGACGGCGACCCCGGAGGCGCGGAGCTGCTCCAGCACCGACAGGGGCCCGGCATCGGCCACCGCCAGGATCAGGGCCGGCTCCAGCGCCAGGATCGGCTCGGCGGCCAGGCGGCGCATGTAGCCGACGTTGGCTTTGCCGCGGACCTCCGGCGGGTAGACGCTGGTCGCGTCGACCGCGACGATGCGTGCCGCCGCGCCCAGCGCATAGGCGATCTCGGTCACCGCGCCGCCGATCGACACCACCGGGCCGCCCGCCGGCACCGTGACCGTCGCGCCGGTCGCGTCCACGACGCGGGTCTCCGACCGGGCCGCGGGGCTGGCGAGCAGGGTCAAGCCGAGCAGAACAACCAGGACCAACCGGATCGAAGGCCGGTGACCCTCCACCTGCGAAGCGCGACGACTTCTATCTTTGGGCATCCTTCTTTCCCTGCCGCCTACCACGTCAACGAATAGCTGATCTGGGCCTTGAAGCTGCGGCCCGCTTCGGCCGCGTCCGTGAAGGTGCGCGAGTAGTCCTCGTCCAGGAAGTTATCGATTCC
Source organism: Kiloniellales bacterium (assembly GCA_028282935.1). Classification (GTDB taxonomy): domain Bacteria; phylum Pseudomonadota; class Alphaproteobacteria; order Kiloniellales; family JAKSBE01; genus JAKSBE01. The sequence goes on along the minus strand of JANQGU010000420.1, from coordinate 2,651 downwards.
CAGGTCGAGCCGAAGGCCGCTGAAGGGACCCTCTCTCGGCTGCCAGGCGAAATAGACGTCGTTCACGAGGTAGCCTTCGCGTTCCTGCGCTTCGACGGCGGTGCGGCTGAAGTCCCGCGCCACGATCGCGCGCCAGCCGAGGATCGAGTCCACCTCGGGCAGCTTCAAGGCCGCGTTGAAGGTAAACTGGTCCGGCGCCAGGGTCCCGAGGTGCTCCTTGGTGTCGTCGTTGCGGCCGTTGATCCTGGAGTAGCCGAAGGTGAGCAGGGTGCGGTCGCTCTCGTAGGAGGCCTCGACCTCGTTGCCCTGGAGCCTGGCGTCCCGGACGTTCTCCGTCGTGGTGAAGCCGTCGCAGTTGCCCGGAATGAAGGGATTGCAGTCGACGAAGGGCTCCGGCTGAACGACCACCTGGTTGATGAAGTTGTCGCCCCGGATCCGGAAGTGCGAGGCCTTGACCTGGAAGCGGTCGCCCGCCTGCACAATGTTGTCGAAGGTCAGGCCGCCGCCGAACTCGATGGTGTCGGTCTCCTGCGGCTTGAGGTCCGGGTTGGGCACGAAGCGGTTCACGATTCCCGGGCCGATGGGAATCTGGAAATGGGTTCCGGTCAGGAAGAGCTCGTCGAAGGTGGGCGCGCGGAAGGCCTGGCCGGCGTTCACGAAGAGCAGCAGCCACTCGGTCGGCAGGTAGCTGATGCCGAGGCGCGGAGAGAACTGGTCCTCGTCGGTATCCTCCGCGATCGAGCTGCTGGAGGTGTAGCTGTCGTAGCGCAGGCCCGGGATGATCAGCAGGTCGCCCGGGATGACGCCGAAGGGCTCGGTGACCGTCAGCTCGAGCTGGCCGAAGATGCCGTAGAAGTCCGCGTCCGCATCGGGCACGCCGTCCCGCTCGTCGTTGTCTGCCTGGCCGTCCTGCTCGTCGCGGTAGAACTCGCCGCCGTAGGTGAAGGTCATGGCGATGTCCTGCGAGACCTCGAGGCGGGAACGGTTGTCCAGCCGAAAGCCGATGGTATCGACGTCGCGCTTGAGCAGCTCTCCCTCGGGGCCGGCCCCGTTGTCGTCGAGCCGCAGCTCGTCGGCCTCGAACATCGTGTAGTAGGCGACGAGGTCGAGGTCGAGAAGGTTGTCGTCGGGGTTCTTGTAGCTGTAGGCGGCACGCGCCGTGCTGGTCGAGATCTCCTTGTCGACGATGCCGTCGTCGTCGATGCTCTGGCCGTTGTTCGGCTCCTGGGCATCGTTGTCGAAGCGGGTGAAGGAGCCCTCGAGCCGATGGTGCTCGGCGAAGGTCACGCTGGCCTTGCCGAGGCCGGCGACGATGTCGTCGTCGGTGTTGCTCAGCTCGTTGCCGTCGCCGAGGTCGATGGTCCCGGAATCGCGCTTGGTGAAGCTCGCGACGAGGTCCAGGCCGTCGAGGGGCGTGGCGAAGGCCGAGACCGTGCCGATGCGCTCGTCGTTGACCGACTGATAGCCGCCGGTGACCGTGGCGCCGAAGGTCTCGCCCTGCTGCAGGAAGTCGCCGGCGTCGATGGTGCGGAACTCGATGACGCCGCCGTTGCCGCCGCTGCCGTAGAGCGCGGAGGCCGAGCCGCGCAGCACCTCGACCCGCTTCAGCAAGCTGGGATCGACGAAGAAGCGGCCGTCGTGCGCGGAGCCGAAGTTCTGCCGGGCGCCGTCCAGCAGGACGACGACGTCGGGGCCCTCGAAGCCGCGGACGCTGGGCACCTCGCCGGTGCGCCGCGGGCCGCCGACGAATTCGACGTTGGGGACGAACTGCAGGACGTCGTCGGGCGTCGAGGCCTGGCGGAGCTGGATCTCCTCGCGGCCGACGACGCTGACCATACCCGGATACTCGAAGGCCTTGATCGGATTCCGGGTCGCGGTGACGGAGATCGGATCCAGAATCATGGCTTCGCCATCCTCGGGCCTCGTCGCGGTCCCTTCCCCTTCGGCGGCCGTCGGTTCCCCTGCCGGCTCCGCCGTCTCCGGGCTCTGCGCCTGCGCGTCGAAGCCCCATCCCAGAGCTGCCGCCAGGACAGCCGCGCCCAGCCTTCTGCCGGTTCCAGCCATTGATGCCCCCTTTCGCCTTTTCGGCTTTTTCGTCCGGGCTGGCTGCCTTGGGCGCGAGGCCACGGGTGGCTGGCTGGGACTCCTGTTCAGTCTTGCAGTGTCGTCGGCGGCGGCGATCGGAAGACCGCTCGCAACGCCGGCGCGCCGACCTCGGTCTCTACTTCGTCAGGATCAGTTTTCCCCTGCTGGTGCAGCGCAGGCGATAGCGCGCGCCCTCGTGCTCGATGACGACCTCCTTCGCGCCGGCGAAGAGCTCCGCGCTGCCGACGCTGCGCTCGCCTCTTACCGGCCGCCCCCCGTCCCCGGTTGCGGAACCGAAACGAAGGGTGGCGCCTGCCTCTTCCATCACGCCGTCCGGGACGACCTTGCGGCCGGTCATGGAGCCACTGCCTGTAGCCAGGAAAACGGATACTGGTCTTCCTTGTATCGCGATTGATTCTCATTTGCAATACAGTTGAGAATCGCTCTCAGCCTCGCTATGGTGCCCCTCGGCCAGGGCCCGAGCGGGGTCACGGATGGCAGCGACAGGAGGGAGCACCCGGATGTTCATTGCGATGAATCGCTTCAAGGTCAAACGCGGCCAGGAG
>JANQGU010000415.1 GCA_028282935.1 Kiloniellales bacterium | reverse complement strand
GAAGCGGGCGTCGCCGGAATGCCGGGCCAGGCCCTCGACCGTCTTGTCGTTCAGCCCCAGGTTCAGGACCGTGTCCATCATCCCCGGCATCGAGGCCCGCGCGCCCGAGCGCACCGAGACCAGCAGCGGGTTGCCCGGGTCGCCGAAGTCGGCGCCGGTCTCGGCCGCGACCGCGGCCAGCGCCGCGGCGACCTCGGCCTCCAGGCCTTCGGGATAGGACCCGCGGTTCTCGTTGAAGAAGGTGCAGACCTCGGTGGTGATGGTGAAGCCCGGCGGCACCGGCAGTCCCAGGGCCGACATCTCGGCCAGGTTGGCTCCCTTGCCGCCCAGCAGCGCCTTCATCTCGGCGCCGCCCTCTGCCTGGCCGCCGCCGAAACCGTAGACCCACTTGGTCATCGCACTCCCCTGCCCGCTATCGCCCTCGTCGAGGGCCGTTGTTCCGTCCATTGTCAGCCTTCCAGACCAAACCCGTTCACCAACTCCACTGTCATCCCCGGACTTGATCCGGGGATCCATCGAGACGCCGCACCATGGATCCCCGGATCAAGTCCGGGGATGACAGCCTGCGGAGCGACCGAACGCGGCACATCCCGCTATCCCTCGATCTTGGAGAAGTCGGCGACCCGCCCGAGGGTGCCGCCGATGGCCGCCAGCAGGCGCAGCCGGTTCTCGCGCAGCGCCGCGTCCTCGCTGTTGACCGTCACATGATCGAAGAAGGCGTCGACCGGCCGCCGCAGCCCGGCCAGGGCGGCCATGGCGCCGGTGAAGTCCTCCTTGGCGAGCGCGTCGCCGGCCGTCTCCGAGGCCCGGCTCAGGGCGGCGAAGAGGCTCTTCTCCTCGTCCTGGGCCAGGGCGGCGGCCTCGGCACCGCCGTTGTAGGCGACCTTGTCCTTCTTCTGCTCGATCCGGACGATGTTGGCGGCGCGGCGGTAGGCGACCAGGAGGTTGGCGCCGTCGTCGCTGCCGAGGAAGCCCTCAAGGGCCTCGACCCGGGCCAGCAGGCGCACGAGATCGTCCTCGCCGCCCAGCGCGAAGACCGCCGAGATCAGGTCGTGGCGCACGCCCCGGTCGCGCAGGGCGACCTTCAGCCGCTCGGCGAAGAAGTCCACCAGGGGCCCGGCGACCGCGGCCTCGTCCAGGCCGCGATAGAGCCGCCGGGCGGCGTCGAGGATCTCGAGCAGCGGCAGGCGCAGCTTGTTCTCCACGATCAGGCGGATCACGCCCAGGGCGGCACGGCGCAGGGCATAGGGGTCCTTGGAGCCGGTCGGCTTCTCGTCGATCGCGAAGAAGCCGACCAAGGAATCGATCTTGTCGGCCAGGGCGACGCAGACCGAGACCGGCGCCGAGGGACAGGCGTCGTTCGGGCCCTGGGGCGCGTAGTGCTCGGCGACGGCCTCGGCGACCTCGTCGTGCTCGCCGTCGTGGCGGGCGTAGTAGCGGCCCATGACGCCCTGCAGCTCGGGAAACTCGCCGACCATGCCGCTGGTCAGGTCGGCCTTGGCGAGGCGCGCCGCCGAGCGCACCCGGTCGAGGTCGGCGCCGGGGACGTGGCGGGCGATCTCGACGGCCAGGGCCTGCATCCGGTCGACCTTCTCGTCCAGGCTGCCGAGCCTGGCGTGGAAGACGATCTGCTCCAGGGCCGGCGCGCGGCTCGCCAGGCTGACCTTGCGGTCCTGGTCCCAGAAGAAGCGGGCGTCGGAGAGCCGGGCGCGCAGCACCCGCTCGTTGCCGGCGACGATGACCTTGCCCCGGTCCGCCGTCACCATGTTGGCGACGATCACGAAGCGGTCCGCAAGCCGGCCCGTCTCGTCCTGGGTCACGAAGTACTTCTGGTGGCTGCGCAGCGAGGTGGTCAGCACCTCGGGCGGCAGGTCCATGAACTCGGCGTCGATGCGCCCCAGCAGCGGCACCGGCCATTCGACCAGGCCGGCGACCTCGTCCAGCAGGCCCGGGTCCGGCTTGACGGTCAGCGCCTGCTTGGCGGCGAGTTGGCCGGCCTTGGTCTCGATGATCCCGCGGCGCTCGGCCGGATCGAGGATCACCTTGGCCGCCTTCAGCTTCGCCTTGTAGTCCTTGAAGTCCTTCACCGCGAAGCCCTTGGGTGCCAGGAAGCGGTGGCCGAGCGTCCGGTTGGTGAAGGCCAGGCGCCTGTCGCCGAGCGCAACCTCGCCCGCCAGGCGCTTGCCGTCGAAGACCGCGAGCAGGGCGTGCAGCGGACGGACCCAGCGGAAGGCGCCGGCGGTCCAGCGCATCGACTTGGGCCAGGGCAGCGCGCGGACCGCGGCGCCGATGACCTCCGGCAGGACCTCGGCGGTCGGCCGGCCCGGGATCTCGCGGACCAGGAAGTAGACCTTGCCCTTGTCGGTCTCGCGCAGCTCGGCCTGGTCTATCGACGAGAGGCCGTTGGCCTTGAGGAAGCCCTGGATCGCCTGCTCGGGCGCGCCTTCGCGCGGCCCGCGCTTCTCCTCGCGGACGTCGGGCTGGCGCTTCGGCAGCCCCTCGACCGCCAGCGCCAGGCGCCGCGGGGTCACGAAGGCCTCGGCCCTGGAGAATTCGAGCCCGGCCCCCTTCAGCCCCTCGGCAAGCAGGCGCCGCAGATCCTCCGCCGCCCGTCCCTGCATGCGCGCCGGGATCTCCTCCGACAGGATCTCCAGCAGCAGCTCAGGCATGGCGGGCCTCAGCTTGCAAGCATCCTACGTTCGCAACGGCACGAACCGGCTCCCTCCCCCCTTGAGGGGGAGGGCTGGGGTGGGGGGTAAACTCAGTCGCATAGAGCCTGTCGAATGCTCTCGAAAACGCCCTCGATGTTCGAAAGCACCTCGTTGTTCCAGAA
>JANQGU010000272.1 GCA_028282935.1 Kiloniellales bacterium | reverse complement strand
CTTGACCTCCTCCTTGGGCTCGGGCTTCGCCTCGGGCTCCGGCAGGGGCAAGGGTTCGGGCTCCGGCTCCGGTGCCGGCTCGGGCGGCGCGGGCTTGGGCAGCTCGGCCTGCTGCGGCTCGGGAGCCGGGGCCGGCGGTGGCGGTGGCGGCGGTGCGGCCTGGCGCGGCGGCGGCGGCGGCGCCTCGGGGATCTCCTGCGGCTCCTCCGGCTCGGCCGCCTTGGGCTGCGGCTTCGGGGTCTTGCTCGGCTTGGGCCGGGTCAGTTCGTCGATGGTCGCGATCTCGACCGGGATCGGCGGCGCCACCTCCAGGTCCCGGCCGAAGTCCGGCAGGCCGATCACCAAGATGACCAGCACTCCCAGGTGCAGCAGGGTTGAGGAGATCATGCCACCGCGCATCGGGTCAGCCGCCCTTCTTTTCCTTCTTGGGCTTCGGCGCCCCGGGCATCTCGGCGATCAGGGCGACCCGCTGGAAGCCGGCGAAGTTGACCGTGCCCATGATCTCCATGATCTGGCCGTAGGAGATCGACTGGTCGCCGCGTACGAAGATCCGCGTCTCCGGCTTGTTTTCGGTGATCGCGGCCAGGCGCGGCACCAGGTTCTCGATCTCGATCAGGGTGTCCTGCAGGTAGATCTCGCCCGCCGCGTTGACGCTGATGACCAGCGGCTCCTCGGGGTCCGAGATCGTCTTGGCCTCGGTCTTCGGCAGGTCGACCGGCACGCCGACCGTCAGCAGCGGCGCGGTGACCATGAAGACGATCAGCAGGACCAGCATCACGTCGACGAAGGGCGTGACGTTGATCTCGGCCATGGGCCGGTAGCGGGCGCCGCGCCCGCCGCCGCCGCGGTTGATCATGGGTCCGGCCATGCTAGCGGGCCTCCTCCATCTGTCGGGACAGGATTGCCCCGAACTCGACCTGGAAGGCTTCCAGGCGCGCCGCGTAGCGGCCGAGGTCGTTGGACAGCTTGTTGAAGGCGATGACCGCCGGGATCGCCGCGACCAGGCCCAGGGCGGTCGCGAAGAGCGCCTCGGCGATGCCGGGCGCGACCACGGCCAGGCTGGTGTTCTTCGAGGCGGCGATCGAGGTGAAGGCGTTCATGATGCCCCAGACCGTGCCGAAGAGGCCGACGAAGGGCGCCGCCGAGCCGACCGAGGCCAGGAAGGTCATGTGCCGCTCCAGCCGGTCCATCTCGCGGCCCAGGGTGATCCCCATGACCCGCTCGACGCGCTGCTGCAGGCTGGCGCGGGCCTGCTCCGAAGCGGCCAGGCCCTTGGCGATGGAGCGCCGCCACTCGCGCATGGCGGAGACGAAGAGCGCCGACATGGGATCGGTCGGCCGGCTGTCCAGGCGGTCGTAGAGGTCGTCCAGCGAGCCGCCGGACCAGAAGGACTCCTCGAAGTCCTCGGCGCGCGAGCGCAGCCGGCGCAGGCGCGAGATCTTCTCGAAGATGATCGCCCAGGTCCAGAACGAGCAGAACAACAGGATGATCATGACGATCTTGACCACGATGTCGGCTTCGAGAAACAGCCCCCAAACCGTGAGATCGCTGGCGGCGGAACCGCCGAGTGTGAGGCTATCGACCGATTCGTTTGGCATGGCTAAACCCGCTCTTCAGGAAAGCAAAAGGGGAGCAGCGCCCGGCGCAGGGGCTGCGGGATGGGCGACGGCTTCCCGTCGAGGCGAATGCAGGCGATCCGCGCGCGGACGCTCGCCAGGTGCTCGCCCTCTCGGGTGATGCGCTGGACCGCGCGCGCCGCCGCCGCGCTCAGCTTGACCAGGCGCGAGCGCACCTCCAGCAGATCGTCCAGGCGGGCGGGCCGGCGATAGTCGACGCTGCAGTCCCGGACCGCGAAGGCCAGGCCGTAGTCTTCCGACATGCTCCGCTGATGGACCCCGAGCAGGCGCAGCATCTCGGTGCGCGCCCGCTCCGCGAACTTCAGGTAGTTGGCGTAGTAGACGATCCCCGCCGCATCGGTGTCCTCGTAGTAGACTCGCAGCGGCAGCACGTGCTCCAGGCCTTCGAAGCGCCCGGAGAGGGACTGCCCGGAAAGGGACTGGGCCTCGCTCATGCCGGCGCCTCCCCCTCGCTGTCGCTGCGATCCTCGGCGCCGTCCAGAAGGTCCAGCTGCGGCAGGTCCCGTTCGGGCGCAGGCAGGCCGAGGTAGCCGAAGCCCGAGGCGGTCAAGATCCGGCCCCTCGGCGTGCGCTGCACCAGGCCCTGCTGAATCAGAAAGGGCTCTATCACTTCTTCCAGGGCGTCGCGCTGCTCGGCCAGGGCGACGGCCAGGGTGTCGACGCCGACCGGGCCGCCGCCGTAGTTGTGTGCGATGCAGCCGAGGTAGCGCCGGTCCATGGCGTCGAAGCCGAGGCGGTCGACGTCGAGCCGCCGCAGGCCCCGGTCGGCGACCCCGGCGTCGATGCAGGCCTCGCCGTCGACCGCGGCGAAGTCGCGGACCCGGCGCAACAGGCGGCCGGCGATGCGCGGCGTGCCGCGGGAGCGGCGGGCGATCTCCTCGGCGCCCTCGGCGGTGATCTCGGCGCCCAGGACCGAGGCGCCGCGGCGCACGATGCCGCCCAGTTCCTCGGCGGAATAGAACTCCAGGCGCTGCTGGATCCCGAAGCGCTCGCGCAGCGGCGTGGTCAGCAGGCCCGAGCGGGTGGTGGCGCCGACCAGGGTGAAGGGCGGCAGCTCGATCCGCACCGAGCGCGCGGCCGGTCCCTCGCCGATCACCAGGTCGAGCTGGAAGTCCTCCATCGCCGGATAGAGGATCTCCTCGACCGCCGGCGAGAGGCGGTGGATCTCGTCGATGAAGAGCACGTCGCGCGGCTCGAGGTTGGTCAGGATCGCCGCCAGGTCGCCGGCGCGCGCGATCACCGGCCCCGAGGTCGCCCGGAAGCCGACGCCCAGCTCGCGCGCCACGATCTGCGCCAGGGTGGTCTTGCCGAGGCCCGGCGGGCCGAAGAACAGCGCGTGGTCCATGGCCTCGCCGCGGGCCCGCGCCGCCTGTACGAAGACCCGCAGGTTCTCGCGCAGCCGCGCCTGGCCGACGAAGTCCTCCAGGCGCTGCGGCCGCAGGCTGGCCTCGGCCTGGTCGGCGGCGCCGGGATCGGGCGTCACGAGACGGGCCTCGGGACTGGCTTTGGAGCCGGGATCGGTCATGACGCCAGTTCCTTCAGGCCCTCGCGGATCAGGGTCTCGACCCCGGCCTCGCCGCCCAGGCGGCGGCTGGCCTCGACCACGACGCCGAAGGCCTCGCTACGCCGGTAGCCGAGGTTGACCAGCGCGGAGACCGCGTCCTCGGTGGTCGTCTCGACCCCGCCTTCGGTCGCCACCAGCACCGGGCCGAGCGCGATCCCGTCGACCTTCTCGCGCAGCTCGGACGCGATCCGGCCGGCCAGCTTGGGGCCGACGCCGTTGGCCCTGGCGAGCGCCGCCTTGTCCTGGGCCGCGATCGCCTTGGCCAGCTCCTGGGGCGGCAGGGCGGAGAGGATCGCCAGGGCATGGCGGGCGCCGACGCCCTGGACCGTCTGCAGCAGGCGGAACCAATCCTGCTCGGCCCGGTCGATGAAGCCGTAGAGCCGGATCTGGTCCTCGCGCACGTGGGTCTCGATCAGCAGGCCGACCCCG
>JANQGU010000293.1 GCA_028282935.1 Kiloniellales bacterium | reverse complement strand
AGCGCCTGGCGCCGACCCGCGACCCGAAGGAGCGCTACGTCGAGATCGCCGACCGGATCTGCGAGCGCGGCTGGTTCGGCCAGAAGACCGGGCGCGGCTTCTACCTCTATCCCGACGGCGCCCGCCTTGGCACGCCCGACCCGGAGGTCGAGGCCATCATCGCCGAGGAACGCGCCCGGAAAGGCATCACCCCGCGCGACTTCGGCGAGGACGAGATCCTCCGCCGCTACCTCGCCGCCATGATCAACGAGGGCGCCAGGATCGTGGAGGAGGGCATCGCGCTGCGCCCCCTCGACGTCGACGTCACTCTGCTCTACGGCTACGGCTTCCCGCGCTGGCGCGGCGGCCCGATGAAGTACGCCGACCTGCAGGGCCTCGACGGCATCCTGGCCGACATCCGCGGCTACCAGGCCGAGGACCCGGCTACCTGGCAGCCGGCCAAGCTGCTGATCGACCTGGTCGAAAAGGGCGAGACCTTCGACAGCCTGAACCGCAAGGGCTGAGCCCATGACCGCCGACATGACCGCCGACATGACCGCCGAGAAGATCGCCCTCGTCGGCGCCGGCCTCATCGGCCGGGCCTGGGCCGTCGCTTTCGCGCGCGGCGGCTGCCCGGTCGCGCTCTGGGACCCGCAGCCGGGCGCGGCGCAGGCGGCCCTGGACCTGGTCCCGGACATGCTCGACGACCTCGCCCGCCAGGACCTGCTGTCCGGGCAGGCGCCGGCGGAGGTGCTGGCGCGCATCGAGGCGCGGCCTACGCTCGCCGCCGTCCTCGACGGCGCCGGCTACGTCCAGGAATCCGTGCCCGAGGTGCTGGAGACCAAGGTCGAGATCACCGCCGAGATCGCCCGCCTCGCCGGGCCCGAGACGGTGATCGCCAGCTCGACCTCCGGCTTCGTGCCCTCCGCCTTCACCGAGACCGCGCCCGGCCGCGAACGCTGCCTGGTCGCCCATCCGATCAACCCGCCCTACCTGCTGCCGGCGGTCGAGGTCGTGCCGGCGCCCTGGACCGCCCAGGCCACGGTCGACCGGGCCTGCGAGGTTCTCGAGTCGGTCGGCCAGGAGACCGTGGTCCTGCGCAAGGAGCTCGACGGCTTCGTCCTCAACCGGCTCCAGGCCGCGGTGCTCTGCGAGGCCTTCCGCCTGGTCGCCGAGGGCTACGTCTCGGCCGCCGACCTCGACCGCGCCATGGCCGGCGGGCTGGGGCCGCGCTGGAGCTTCATGGGGCCCTTCGAGACCATCGACCTCAATGCGCCCCAGGGCATCCGCCAGTACGTCGAGCGCTACGAGCCGCTCTGCCAGCGCCTGGTGCCGGACCGGAAGGTCCCCTGCGACTGGACCGCCGCGCTGGACGCCGGCCTGGAGGCGGCGCGCCGCGACACGCTGCCGCGCGACGGCCTGGGCGCGCGCCAGGCCTGGCGCGACCGCCGCCTCATGGCCCTGGCCGCCCACAAGCACAAGGCTGCAAGAGACATCGGAGACTAGGACCATGAAACCGGCTCTTCGCCCCCACTCGCTGTCATGCCCGGGTCCCTACTCGCTGTCATGCCCGGACTTGATCCGGGCATCCATCGTGCCGCCGGCAGCATGGATTGCCGGGTCAAGCCCGGCAATGACAGTCGGTTTTGTGGCCGGCACACCAAGAATTCCGGCGGTCGCATCGAATCGATAAGGGGGAGACTCAACATGGCAGTCCCGCGCAAAGTCATCATCACCTGCGCCGTTACCGGATCGATCCACACGCCCTCGATGTCGCCGCACCTGCCGGTGACCCCGGACGAGATCGCCGAGGCGGCCATCGCCGCGGCCGAGGCCGGCGCCACGGTGCTGCACCTGCACGCCCGCGATCCGAAGGACGGGCGCCCGACCCAGGACCCCGAGGCCTTCCGGCAGTTCCTGCCGCGGATCAAGCAGTCGACCAACGCGGTGGTCAACATCACCACCGGCGGCGCGCCCGGGATGACCATCGAGGAGCGCCTGCAGCCGGCCCTGCAGTGCCAGCCCGAGGTCGCCTCGCTCAACATGGGCTCGATGAACTTCGGCCTCTTCCCCATGCTGGGCCGCTTCAAGGAGTTCCAGCACGACTGGGAGCCTGCGCACCTGGAGAACAGCCGCGACCTGGTGTTCAAGAACACCTTCAAGGACATCGAGTACATCCTGGCGTCCTGCAGCGACAACGGCACCCGCTTCGAGTTCGAGTGCTACGACATCGGCCACCTCTACAGCCTGGCGCACTTCCTCGACCGCGGCCTGGTCAGGCCGCCGCTCTTCGTGCAGAGCGTCTTCGGCATCCTGGGCGGCATCGGCGCCCATCCCGAGGACCTGATGCACATGCGCCGCACGGCCGACCGGCTTTTCGGCGGCGATTACCAGTGGTCGATCCTGGGCGCCGGGCGCAACCAGATCCCGCTCGCCACCCTGGGCGCGGCCATGGGCGCCAACGTCCGGGTCGGCCTGGAGGACTCGCTCTGGAGCGGCCCCGGCACCCTGGCCCAATCCAATGCCGAGCAGGTCCGCAAGATCCGCCAGGTCCTGGACGGCCTCTCCCTGGAGGTCGCCCAGCCCGAGGACGCCCGCGCGATGCTCAGCCTCAAGGGCGGCGACGCGGTGGCGTTCTAGGCGGGCTGCGGCGGATCGCTGGCCACTGCAGGCCTTTCCGCCAGGACGACCCACGCCTCGTCCGTCATGCCCGGACCTGATCCCAGGGTCTTTGCCGAAGGCAAAGCCCGCGGCATCCATGGTGCAAACGGCACGATGGATCGCCGGATCAAGTCCGGCGATGACAGGCGGGAAGGTGGCGCCGGCGGCGGCCCCCTGACTTGCCCGTCGTCGTCGCCGTGCGTCGCAGCGGGCGGGTCGCCGAACCTCCAGAGACTTTCGCGCCGACATCGCCACCTTCGCGCTGTCATGCCCGGACTTGATCCGGGCATCCATCTTGCCGCCGCTCAGTGGATTGCCGGGGTCGAGTCCGGGTGTGACCGCCTGTTTGTAGGCACCTAACGTGCCAGGGGGGTGAGGATGGGAGGGGATCTGCGAAGTCTGCCGGATCCCGGCGTCGCCGATGCTCGGGCTCCGACCCCCGGCCATCGGTGCTTTTACTGGTCTGCGGAGCGTGTTAGTCCGTAGTCTGCGCAGTGAAAAAGTCCCGGACGACCTCACAGGAGAGACCCCAAGAAATGAAGGGAAACAAGAAAATCATCGGGCACCTTAACAAGGTGCTCAAGAACGAGCTGACGGCCATCAACCAATACTTCCTGCATTCCCGTATGCTCAAGGACTGGGGTCTGCACCGGATGGCGCACCATGAGTACGAGGAATCCATCGATGAGATGAAGCACGCCGACAAGCTCATCGAGCGAATCCTCTTTCTGGAGGGGCTGCCCAACCTGCAGGACCTCGGCAAGCTGCTGATCGGCGAGAACGTCAAGGAGATCCTCGAGTGCGATCTCAAGCTCGAGGAGATGGCGCTGCCCGATCTGCGCAAGGCGATCGCCGATTGCGAGGAGGCCGGCGACTACGTCAGCCGCATGCTCTTCAGCGAGATCCTCGAATCCGAGGAGGAGCACGTCGACTGGCTTGAGACCAACCTCGGGCTGATCGAGAAGGTCGGGATGCAGAACTTCATCCAGTCCCAGATGGGGGGCGATGAGTCCTAGCGGCTAAAGCCCCGGCTCAAAGCCGCGACTGGATCTCGGCCACCGCCTCGTCCAAGCGCTCCTGCCGTATCTTTTCCTCGATTCTTTCCCGATCAGAGGCAGGGTTACTTGGCGCCTTCCGGCGCTCCCGGATCGTCATCAGCCGGGTCAGGGCGGCGACGATGGCCGAGGGCGGCAGGTTGCGCCAGAGGAACACCGCCGCTCTCTTCGCTCAGTCGCCCGCGCCGCCCAACAGCGCCGCTGCCCCGCGGGTCTCGTTGATGATCTGCTGCGCCGAATCCAGACAACGCCCGCAGCAAGGACCGTTGCCGAGGGTGCAATAGGCCTCCACGGCGCAGGACACGCCTTCCTGCGCCAACTGGCGAAGTTCCGCGTCCCGATAGCCGTTGCAGATGCAGACGTACATTCAGGTATTCTCCTCAATCCACAGGCTAGTGCGACTGATAATGATTGTCAATTGCACCGTTCTTCGCTAAGGACTCCTCGGTTTTGAGAGAGGTCCCGAGAGGAGGGAATGCAATGAAGACGTCTATGGGAAGCCTGGCTGCCGCGGGGCTGGCCCTTGCCCTGGCCGCGACGCCGGCGGCCGCCGGACCGGACCGGAGCGCCCTGCTCGACACCTACGTCGACATCGCCCAGGCCGGCTACGAGGACTCCCTGGCGACCGCGCGGACGCTGGGCAAGGCGATCGATGCGCTGATCGCGGCGCCCTCCGAGACCCATATGACGGCGGCACGTGAGGCCTGGCTGGCAGCGCGGGTCCCCTACCAGCAGACTGAGGTCTTCCGCTTCGGCAACGCCATCGTCGACGACTGGGAGGGCAAGGTGAACGCCTGGCCCCTGGACGAAGGCCTGATCGACTACGTCGACGCCTCCTACGGCGGCGAGTCCGACGAGAACCTCTACTACACGGCCAACGTCATCGCGAACGAGAAGCTGGACTTCGGCGGCAAGACCATCGACGCCGCCAAGATCACCAAGACGCTGCTCGCCGAGACCCTGCACGAGATCGACGAGGTCGAGGCCAACGTCGCGACCGGCTACCACGCCATCGAGTTCCTGCTCTGGGGCCAGGACCTCAACGGCACCGGGCCCGGCGCCGGTGCGCGGCCGGCCAGCGACTTCGACCCGGCCAACTGCAGCGGCGGCAACTGCGAGCGCCGCGCCGCCTACCTGAAGACCGTGACCGACCTCCTGCTCGACGACCTGGCGGAGATGGCCAGCCACTGGGCGCCGGACGGCGAGGCCCGCAAGCAGCTCATGGCCGAGGGCGCCGACGGCGGCCTGCGCGCCCTGCTGACCGGCCTCGGCAGCCTGTCCTACGGCGAGCTGGCCGGCGAGCGCATCAAGCTGGGCCTGCTGCTCCACGACCCGGAGGAGGAGCACGACTGCTTCTCGGACAACACCCACAACTCGCACTACTACAACGCCGTGGGCATGCGGAACGTCTACCTCGGCCGCTACGAGCGGGTCGACGGCAAGGTCGTGAGCGGGCCCAGCCTGTCCGAGCTGGTCGCCAAGCTCTCGCCCGAGCTGGACAAGGAGATGAAGGCCGCGCTGGAGGCCACCCAGGCCGCCATGACCGCGATGAAGACCCGGGCGGAGACGGTCGAGGCCTACGACCAGATGATCGGCGCGGACAACGCCGAGGGGAACCAGGTCGTCCAGGCGGTCGTCGACTCCCTGACCGGTCAGACCAAGACCATCGAGCGGATCGTGGCCAAGCTCGAGCTGGGCAGCATCGCCTTCGAGGGCTCGGACAGCCTGGACAATCCGGACGCGGTGTTCCAGTAGAGCCCAGGGGTCGAGCCTGTGACGAAGAGCCGGTCAGCGCTCCTTCTGCTTCCGGCCCTGCTGCTGGCGGCAGGCGCCGGACAAACGGAGGAAGCCACCACGGCCGAGGCGGAGCGGATCGCCGCCGTCGTCGCGCCGACGACGGACTTCTCGAAGCCCGAGCGCTTCGAGCGGATGTCCGGCGGCGCGGCGACCTCGACCAAGTACGCCAACCGGGACGCCTTCTCCCAGCCCTCGGCCAACATGTCCTTCGAGCGCCAGCTCGACTTCCGGGTCGGCAACGGCATCTTCAAGAAGGTCTGGGTCTCGGCGCCCGCCTCGACCACCGCCTCGGACGGGCTCGGGCCGCTGTTCAACGCCCGCTCCTGCCAGCGCTGCCACCTCAAGGACGGCCGCGGCCATCCGCCGGCCGCCAACTGGCCCGAGGACGATGCCACCTCGATGTTCCTGCGCCTCAGCGTTCCGCCGCGCACGGCGGAGGAGCGGGAGCTGCTGGCCAGCCGGCGCGCCAAGGTGATCCCCGAGCCGGTCTACGGCGGCCAGCTCCAGGACCTGGCGGTCCAGGGCCACGCCGCCGAAGGCAAGATGCGGATCGCCTACGAGACGGTCCCGGTGACCCTGGCGGACGGCACGGTGGTCGAGCTGCGCAAGCCGAGCTACACGGTCGCCGAGCCCGGCTACGGACCGCTCGATCCCGAGGTCATGCTGTCGCCCCGCGTCGCCCAGCCGATGATCGGCCTGGGCCTGCTGGAGGCCATCGCCGAAGCCGACATCCTGGCCCAGGCCGATCCCGAGGACGAAGACGGCGACGGCATCTCGGGCCGGGCGAACCGGGTCTGGGACGACGAGGCCGGGTCGGTCGCGCTCGGCCGCTTCGGCTGGAAGGCCGGCAATCCCAGCGTCCGGCAGCAGAGCGCCCACGCCTTCAACGGCGACATCGGCATCTCCAACGCGGTCGCCCAGGCGGCCTGGGGCGACTGCACCGCGGCCCAGGACCGCTGCCGCGACGCGCCCGACGGCAACACCCCGGCGCAGGACGGCCTCGAAGCCTCGAACACCATGCTCGACCTCGTGGTCTTCTATTCGCGCAACCTGGCGGTGCCGGCCCGGCGCGACCTCGACGACCCCCAGGTCCTGGCCGGCAAGAAGCTCTTCTACGACTCCGGCTGCATCGCCTGTCACCGGCCGAAGTACGTGACCCGGCGCGACGCGGACAACCCGGAGCAGTCCTTCCAGCTCATCTGGCCCTATAGCGACCTGCTGCTCCACGACATGGGCCCGGGCCTGGCCGACGGCCGCCCCGAGGGCGCCGCCGACGGCCGGGAATGGCGCACGCCGCCGCTCTGGGGCATCGGCCTGACCGAGACCGTCAACGGCCACAGCTTCTTCCTCCACGACGGCCGCGCCCGGAACCTGCTGGAAGCCATCCTCTGGCACGGCGGCGAGGCCGAGGCGGCCAAGCAGAAGGTGGTGGCGATGAGCGAGGCGGAGCGGGCGCAACTGATCCGCTTCCTCGAGTCTCTCTAGGCGCGCCATGGCGCTCCCGGGCAAGCGCGCGACTCTCGCCGGTCTCGCCCTCCTCCTCGCCGTCGCCGCCGTCGGGCCTGCCGCGGCCGCCGACAGCGCGGCCTACCGGCGCCTCAACGTGGGGCTGGCGACGCAGCACGTCCTGCCCCGCTACGAAGCGCTCGCCGGGGCGACCGCCATCCTCGACCGCGAGGCCGCGGCCTTCTGCACCGCGCCCGGGGCCGCCGGGCTGGACGGCCTGCGCGGCCGCTTCCGGGACGCCCTGGCGGCCTGGATGGGGGTCCAGCACCTGCGCTTCGGGCCGGTCCAGTTCCTGCTGCGCTACGACCGCTTCGCCTTCTGGCCGGACAAGCGCAACACCGGCGGCCGGCACCTTAACAAGCTGCTCGCCGAGCGCGACCCGGCCGCGCTCGAAGCCCGGGCCTTCGCGCGCGGCAGCGTCGCGGTCCAGGGCTTCACCGCCCTCGAGCGGCTGCTCTTCGGAAAGGACGCGACCGCGCTGGCCGGGGCGGACGAGGCGGCGGCCTTCCGCTGCCGCGTGCTGCGGACCATCGCCGGCAACCTGGCGCAGATGTCGAGCGGGACCCTCGACGGCTGGCGCAACGGCGAGGGCGCTTACCTCCGGATCCTCGAAGCCCCGGGCGAGGACAACGCCTATTACCGGGACGACAAGGAGGCGACCCTCGACTTCTTCAAGGCCTTCCACGGCTCCCTGCAGATGATCGCCGACCTCAAGCTCGCCCGCCCGCTCGGCGGTGAAGCGGCCAAGGCCAAGCCCCGGCGCGCCGAGTTCTGGCGTAGCGAGAGCGCCCTCGCAAACATCCAGGCCAACCTGCGGGCCCTGGACGATCTCTACGGCGGCGCGGCCGGCTTCTCGACCTTTGTGATCGCGGTCGCCGGCGACGACGCCCTGGACCAGGCTTTGCGCGCCGGCCTGAAGGCGGCGCTCTCGGCGGCCGGCGAGATCGAGCCGCCGCTCTCGGCCGCTCTCGGCGACGCCGGGGAACGGCCGAAGGTCGAGCGGCTGCTGGCCGAGGTCCGCGGCCTGCAGGCCCTGGCCACCGAGCGGCTTGCCGCCGCGCTCGACATCCCGGTCGGCTTCAATGCCTTCGACGGCGATTGACCGGCGGCGCAGCCTGGGCTGGCTGGCCGCGGGCCTCGCGACGCCGTTCCTGGCGCGGGTACGGCCGGGCCGCGCGGGGCCGCGCCCGCTCTTCCTCTCGGCGCGCGGCGCCGGCCGGGGCCGCTACTTCGTCAGCGGCTTCGACGGCGACGGCCGCCCGGCCTTCGATCTCGCCCTGCCGGGCCGCGGCCACGCCGTGGTCCCGCGCCCCGGCCCCCCGCACGGTCCCCACCCCGACCAGGCGGTCGTCTTCGCCCGCCGCCCCGGAAGCTTCGCCCTGGTCCTTGACCTGGAGGCCGGCCGGATCCTGCGGCGCCTGGACAGCGGCGAGGGCCGCCACTTCTACGGTCACGGCGTCTTCTCGCCGGACGGCCGCACGCTCTTCAGCAGCGAGAACGCCTTCGACTCCGGCCGCGGCGTCATCGGCATCCGCGACGCGACCGACGGCTACCGCCGGCTCGGCGAGTACCCCAGCTACGAGACCGGGCCGCACGACCTCCGGCTTCTGGCCGACGGCAGGACCCTGGTGGTCGCCAACGGCGGCGTGCTGACCCATCCCGACAGCGGCCGGGCCAAGCTGAACCTGCCCGAGATGTCGCCCTCCCTGGCCTACCTCGACCTCGCCGACGGCGCCCTGCGCGCCGACTACCGCCTGTCCGCGGCATATCACAGGCTCAGCATCCGGCACCTGGCGGTCGGTCCGGACGACCGGGTCGCGATCGCCCTGCAGTACGAAGGGCCGCGCGGCGACCTGCCGCCCCTGGTCGCCCTGCACGGCGGCGAGGACGCCATCGCCCTCCTGGCCGCGCCCGAGGCGGTCCAGCGGCGCATGCGCAACTACTGCGGCAGCCTCGCCCTTGACTCCACAGGCGAGACCCTGGCGGTCTCCTGCCCGCGCGGCGGCCTGGTCACTTTCTGGGCGCCGCGCGAAGGCCGCTTCCTCCGCGCGCAGGCGCTGCCCGACGGCTGCGGGGTCGCGCCCGCCGCCGCGCCCGGGACCTTCCTCCTGAGCAGCGGCCGCGGTGCCCTGGCCACCTACGACGTGGCCCGCGGGGAGACCTCGCCCCTCGCCCCCGGCTTCGGCCCCGGCGCCCAGTGGGACAACCACCTGACCGCCTGGCCCGGCCCCTAGCCGCGCTCCGGGCGCGGCGGCGGCGGAGCGCGACTGCGGGTGGGCGTATCGCCAGGCTTGCCGCTTCCGCACCTGTCATGGCCGGGCTTGTCCCGGCCATCCATGGCGCAAGCGGAACCATGGATGCCCGGATCAAGTCCGGGCATGACAG
>JANQGU010000191.1 GCA_028282935.1 Kiloniellales bacterium | reverse complement strand
CACCTTCCAGAAGGTCAACGCCGCCTGAGCGGCTCCTTATACCAAGGAGCGTTGATAGTGACTCATTTGGCCGGGTTTGCTTGCCGGCCCGCGGCGTTGCGCTCCGCTTACGGTACAATGCACCGCTGCGCGAAGCGCGCCTGGCGGGCGGGCAAGCAAACCCGGTCAAATGAGTCACTATCAACGCTCCTTGGTATAAGGAGCCGCTCAGGCGGCGTTGACCTTCTGGAAGGTGCGGATCAGGGTCAGGGGCGGCTCGCTGAGGCCGTCGGGCAGGGCGCCGGACAAGGCGTCGCGGGTCAGGCGGAACAGAGGCCCGGTCTCGGCGGAGGGCGCGAGCCGGTCGTAGCCCATGCTCCAGGCCGGAAAGGCGCGCGTCTCGACGGTCTCGGTCAGCAGGCAGAGCACCTGGCTGTGCCTGGGATCTTCTTCGATACGCGCGAAGAGCGCACGGACCTCGCTCTCCGGGCCTTCGAGGACCTGCAGGAAGGCCTGGTCGAGGCACAGCAGCAGGCCGGTGATTCCCTGCGCCGGGTTGTGGGCGCGGGCGGTGGCCAGGATCTGAGCGATCTCGGCCTCGCTCAGGCCGGGCCGGGCGGCGCTGACATAGGTCATCTGAAACAGGGACTTGCCAGGTGTCTTCGACATCGGCAGGCGGGGCTCTCGGTCGCGGCTTCCGAAGCCTCCCAGTGTCGGACGAAGTCCCTAAAATCCGGGTAATACCGGGGAAGCGGTCAGCCGTCCGCCGCCCGGGCGCCCAGCGCCCGCCGGCCGGCGAAGAACCAGACTAGGGCCAGGAGCTGCAGGCCGAGCAGGATGGCGAAGCCGAGCCGGTAGGCCTCGGGCGCGTAGCCGCCGTCGGGGCGCGGCGGGAAGAGGTCGATGATCCCGCCCAGGGCGTACTGCACGGCGAAGGCGGTCCCGAAGATCATCAGGTTCATCGCCGTGTTGGCGCGGCCCGAGAGCGCCGCGCCGAAGTGCGAGGACAGCCAGGGATAGGCCAGGATCGCGACCTGTCCGGTCATGCCGAAGACGATCCAGAGCGCGGTGCCGATGGCGGTCCACTCCAGGAGGATGCCGAACTGCACCGCGAAGAAGACCGCCAGGAAGCCGAGCATGACGGTGAGCACCGAGACCCCGCGCCGGACGAAGACGTCGGCCACCGCGCCGCTGCCCAGCACGCCGGCGAGGAAGCCGGCGGCCATGGCGAAGAGGATTCCGGCGACTCCGGCGCGGTCCAGCCCGGCGACGTCGCGCAGCCAGGGCCCGGCCCAGAGGGTCTGGATCGCGATGTGCGAGCCGGCGGTGCTCATCAGGAGCGGCGCCAGGACCCAGAAGGCCCGCGCCCGCAGGATCCCGCCCAGGCCGCGGAGCTGCCGGCCCAGGGGCTCGGGCGCCTCCGCCGCCCGGCGCTCCGGCACCACCAGGAAGATCACCAGCGCCACCGCCAGGCAGAGCCCGGCCAGGCCGATGAAGGCGTCGCGCCAGCCCCAGGCCTGGACCGCCCACTCCATCGGCAGGGTGGCGACCAGCAGGCCCAGCGCGCCGAAGGACATGACGCAGGCGTTGGCCAGCGGCCGGCGCGGCTCCGGCACCCAGAGCACCACGGCCTTGAAGCCGCTCATCAGGCCGCCGGCGAAGCCGAGTCCGATCAGCGCCCGGGCCGCGGTCAGGGTCGCGACATCTTGTCCCAACCCGAAGAGCAGCGCCCCGGCCGCGGCGCAGCAGACCAGCGCCGCCTGCACCCGCCGCGGCCCGTAACGGTCCAGCAGCAGCCCCAGCGGCAGCTGAAAGGCGGCGAAGGCGAAGAGATAGGCCGAGGTCACCAGCCCCAGCTCCGCCGCCGACAAGCCCACGTCGGCTACCAGGTCCGGCGCCACCACCGCGTTCACCGCCCGGAAGAGGTAGGAGAAGAAGTAGCCCAGCGCGAAGGGCCCTAGCGCCATGAGGACGGCGAGGGAGGGGACCTTGGCGTCGTGGCGCTCGGGGGCGGTGGTCACGGGGCGGGGCTTTCCGGCATCGCCGGAGTTTAGATCAGATTCTTCGCGGACGGCCAGGAGCGGCGGCCGCGAAGGAACGCCAGGCGCCGTCGGCCGCTCCCGAGGTCGCCGGCACGCGATGGCCTGCGGAGGGAATCGGCTGAAGCCGGACCGGAGGCCTGCTAACCTTCGCCCTCCGCAGAGTCGCCTTGGCGATCCATGAGCGGAAAGGCGACGACCCTGCGCGGTTCGAGCGACCCGGCAGGGTCTGATGAAACTCGGCGGAGCGGCCCGATCGATGACGGACCTGAAGGAGCTGAAGGATCGCAAGCAGGCGGTGATCGTGATCCATGGGATCGGCGATCAGCGGCCGATGGAGACCCTGCGCGGCTTCCTCGAGTCGGTGCTGACCAAGAGCGACAAGAGCTATCTGCCGGAGTACTGGAGCAAGCCGGACCAGTTCTCGAAGAGCTTCGAGCTGCGGCGCTGCAGCGCGCCGCGGCGGCGCGACCGGCCGCGCACCGACTTCTTCGAGTTCTACTGGCAGCATCTGATGCAGGGGAACCGGGTCTCGCACGTGCGGCGCTGGGTCCTGTCGCTGCTGTTCCGGCGGCCGTCCAAGGTGCCGTCGCACCTCCGCCCGCTCTGGTGGCTGTCCTGGATCGTCCTGCTGGCGGCCGCGGCCCTGGCCGCCGCCGGCGGCCTCGCCTGGTACCTCGATGCCATGGGGCTCGCCTGGATGATGCCCGCGGTCAGCCTGATCGGCCTGATCCTGCAGGGCTTCCTGCTGACCCACATCGCCGATGCCGCCCGCTATCTCGACCCCTCGCCGGCCAACGTGCCGGCCCGGCAGAAGATCCGCAGCGCCGGGGTCGACCTGCTGAAGGAGCTGCACGAACGCGGCGACTACAACCGCATCGTCGTGGTCGGGCACAGCCTGGGCAGCGTCATCGGCTACGACATCCTCTACTACTGCTGGACCGAGCGCCACGCCGGGCATGCCGAGCCGGAGGCGCCGAAGCACGACGCCTTGAAGGCCCTGGAGGCCCGGGCGCGGGCGCTGCGGAAGGATCCCGCGGCCGACCGGGAGGACATCGCTGCGGCGCAGCGGGCCTACGGCTTCGAGCTGCTGGAGAACGGCCATTCCTGGCTGGTGACTGACTTCATCACGCTGGGCAGCCCGCTCGCCCACGCCGAGCTGCTGCTGGCCCGCGACGCCGCCGACTTCCAGACGCGCCAGCGCCAGCGCGAGCTGCCGACCTGCCTGCCGTACCTGGAGTACGGCAAGGTCTTCTCCTACAAGGACCGCTACGACGTGAAGGTCCAGCAAGGCGGCGACCACGTCATGCGCGAGCGCACGATCCGGGTCCCGCACCACTCGGCGGTCTTCGCGCCGGTCCGCTGGACCAACCTCTACTTTCCCAGCCGCTTCTTCATCGACGGCGACATCATTGGCGGGCCGCTCGCGGACACCACGGCGCCGGCGGCGCGCCGCTTCGGGGTGGCGATCCGCGACGTCCCGGTGCGGACCAAGGCGGCCTTCGGGCTGCTGAGCCACACCCGCTACTGGCGCTACCACGCGGCCGACGCGGCGCTGGAGGACGCCGCGATCCCGGCGCTCCGGGCCGCCTTGGCGCTGGACGACAAGCCGGTGTGGGAGGCTTATCTGGAGGCGGCCGCAGCGCCGCCCGTCGTGCCCAAGAGGCGGGCCCGCAGCAAGGCGTGATCCCGTCTCCCGGCTTCCAAGGCCGGGCCAGGAAGGGCAAGGCCGGGGGCGGCCAGGCTGGCCTTTTTTGCCGGCTTCGGCGATAAGCTCCCCAGACAGCTCTCCGCACCTCCAGGCCCACCATGCTGCCCGCCGACCTCGACATCCTGCACATCGCCGCCATCGGCCTCCTGGCGGCGGCCTGGGCCGGCTACACGCCGCTGCTTGCGGCCTTCGCGCAAGGCACCTTGAACGTCCAGCTCGGGGTGGTGCGGACGCGCTGGATCTCGATCTCGGTCGGGCGGGACAACCGGACCTTTGACGCTGTCATGCTGGGGCACATCATCCATTCCGTCGCCTTCTTCGGCTCGGCGACCCTGATCGTCCTGGCCGCCCTGGTCGGCACCCTGGCCAGCGTGACCAGCGTCCACGGGATCGTGGTCGAGCTGCCGATGATCGACGCCATGTCGCTGGAGCTCTTTTCGCTCAAGCTGGCGGTGATCTTCTTCCTGCTGCTGGTCAGCTTCTTTTCCTTCACCTACGCGCTGCGCAAGCTGATCTACACCGTGGCCCTGGCCGGCGGCCTGCCGGAGGCGGAGATCCAGGAGGTGCCGGAGAGCGGGGCGCGGCACGACATGGTCGAGGCCACCGGGGTCGTGCTGACCGAGGCGGTCAAGAGCTTCAACTCCGGCATCCGCGGCTACTACTTCGCGGTCGCGGCGCTCTTCCTCTTCATCGGGCCGATCCCCTGCATGGTCGTCACGGCGCTGGTCATGGCGCTGCTGGTCCACCGCCAGATCGGCACCCGCACCGCCCGCGCCATCGGCCGCTACGTCAAGGCGATGGACCACCTGGACGAGGACGTGTGAGGGGGCAAGTGCTCCGAACTGCTCCCTCCCCCCTTGTGGGGGAGGGTCGGGGTGGGGGGTATCGCGAAGCGGCAGGGGCGGGGCCGAGATAGTCTCTGCGGCCTTACGGCCGCCACCCCCTCCTCAATCCTCCCCCATCAAGGGGGAGGAGGTATTCGGAGCCGCTTGATCCTCAGTTCAGCGCGGTTTTGCGCCAGTCGACCTCGCGCTCGCGGGTCTCCTGGAGGCTGCGGTAGGGCAGGCCGAAGCGGGCCTCGGGCGTGCCGATCCGGCGCTTGAACTGGATCGTGCGGATGAACTCGCGGATCCGCGGCTGGATCTCGCTGCGCCAGCGGCTGCCGTTGAAGACGCCGTAGTGGCCGACCCCGGGCTGGACGTAGTGGTACTTCTCGTCCTGGGGCACGTTGCAGCAGAGGTCGTGGGCGGCGTCGGTCTGGCCGAGGCCGCAGATGTCGTCCTTCTCGCCCTCGACGGTCATCAGCGCGGTCCGGGTGATGGCGCCGCAGTCGACCGGCTTGCCGCGGTGCTTGAGGGTGCCCTCGGGCAGGGCGTGGGTCTGGAACACGGTCTCGACGGTCTGCAGGTAGAACTCGGCCGGCAGGTCCATCACCGAGAGGTACTCCTCGTAGAAGTCCTGGTGCTGCTTGACCGAATCGCAGTCGCCGCGGACCAGGTTGTCGAAGAGCCGCTCGTGGGCGTCGATGTGGCGCTCCAGGTTCATGGTCATGAAGCCGGTGAGCTGCATGAAGCCGGGATAGACCGCGCGGCCGTAGCCGGCGTTGGGGAAGGGCACGTGGGAGATCACCGCGCGCTCGAACCAGGAGATCGGCTTCTCGGCCGCCAGTCGGTTGACCACCGTCGGGTTGCGCCGGGTGTCGATCGGCCCGCCCATCAGGGTCAGGGAAGCCGGCTGGCAGGGATCGTCCTCGGCCGCCATGAGCGCGGTCGCCGCCAGGGCCGGCACCGAAGGCTGGCAGACCGCGATGACGTGGGTGTTCGACCCCAGGAAGCGGATGAAGCCGATCAGGGTGTCGATGTAGTCGTCCAGGTCGAAGGGGCCCGCGCGCAGCGATACGTCGCGGGCGTCGGTCCAGTCGGTGATGTAGACCTCGTGCTCCGGCACCATGGCCCGGACCGTGTCGCGCAGCAGGGTCGCGTAGTGGCCGGACAGCGGCGCGACCACCAGGACCTTGGGGTCGTAGCGCTTGCCGGTCAGCGACTCGTCGCGGGCGAAGTGCAGCAGCCGGCAGAAGGGCGTCTCCAGCGCCACCTCCTCGGTCAGCGGCACGGGCAGGCCGTGGATGCGGGTCTCGGTCAGGCCGAACTCCGGCTTGCCATAGCGCCGGGTCACGTTCTCGAAGACCTCGCAGCCGGCCGCCATGTGGCGGGCCAGCGGCATGACCGCAAAGGGGTTGAGCGGCGAGTCGAGATGGTACTTGAGGTTCTTTGCGCCCCAGCGCAGCGGCGTCATCAGGGCGTGGGCGAGCTCATAGGTGTGGTAGTTCATGGCAGCGCGTCTATCCCCGGTCCTTGGCCTTTTCTCTGGCCTGTTGCTCGAACGCGGGCCCGGGGGTTTCCGCCCCGGCCGCCCACGCAGTGGATCCGTTTCCCGAATCGTCTTTGCGGCGCAATGTTATTCCGGTGCGGCGCAGCAAGGCAAATCCGGGAAAATACCGCCGCGGCAAGCTAAGGCTTGAAATGGTTAACAGATCGTTGAGCCGGCCAGGCGCCGTCGCCGTTCTCGTGGCTGTTGCACTGCATCATTGCAGTCGCGGTATGCGTGGCTGCCGGCTGGACGAGAAGCCGAATCGGGGCAGCGGCAAGGGGGACGCGCCCGAATCCCGGCTGTCCGGCAGCCTGGCGAGGGGCGGAGAGGACAAGGCGAAAAGCCTTTCCGAAGGAAATACCACTTATGATAGCATTTCTTGTTTGCTTCTCTTTTGTTTCAGGTTTCCGCCGAAAACGCACCGCGCTCGGGCGGCAAAGATGGGGGGACGAAATGCCGTGCAAGCCTGCACTTCTGTTCTGGTTGTCGGTCTCTGCGGTCGCGGGCATGGCGCTTCCCGCCATCGCGCAGACCGGCGACTACAGCCCGGCCGCCGTGTTCTGCGCCGACGGTTCGGGGCGGCTCTGCTCGACCTTGCCCTCGATGATCGGCCCGGATCCCGCCGTGGAGGTGACGGTGGGCTATCACGGGCTCGGCCGGGGTATCGAGAGCTTCGATCGCGATTCGCAGACGCCCTTCGACAACATGGCCTGGCAGATGTTCGTCGCGGTCAACTGGATCGAGGGCAAGCCGGACGTCCCCGCCAGCGAGGGCCTGGCCGCGACCGGCCCGCGGGTCTGGGATGGCTGGGCGCGGCCGCAGGACCTTTTCGGCGGCGACGTCGACGCCTGCGAGAATCCGGAGAAGCTCACTGACGTCGCGATCATCGCCAAGGCCGGCGGCCAGCCGGACGCGCGCATGGCGGGCTACCTGGAAGCCTCGACCGGCAAGCCCCTGATCGACGTCGACGGCAACTGGGTGGTCTTCGACCGCCGACTCAACCAGGTCGAGGTCGACTATCTGCGCAACGACCGCTGGGACCTGACGACGGTCGAGGGGCAGGCGGCCTTCATCGAGAAGGGCAAGGAGGTCGACTTCACCGCAGGCGAGGACGTCGATCCGCCCAAGGGCAAGGCCGGCGCGATGGAGCTGAAGCTGGCCTGGCGCATCCTGCCCGCCGGAACCCGCGCGGAGCGCTTCTACACCATGCGGGCCTTGCTCGACGTGTCGGCCGACCTGGTCGCCGACAGCGACCAGCCGCTTTGCCAGGAGGTGGTCCTGGCCTTGGTCGGCATGCATGTCGTCCAGAAGAACCCCGTGCGCGGCGCGCTGAAGGATCAGTGGATCTGGGCCACCTTCGAGCACGTCGACAACGCGCCGCTGTCTTCCGATCCCGCCGATCCGGTCGACTGGGAGAGCTATGGCAAGTACCCCGCGTCGAACTGCCCGGTCGGGCGGGAGGCCCTGGCCGGCCGGCAGTACTCGCTGTTCAACCCGGACTGCGAGGCCTGCGAGGCCAACAACGTGCCGCCCGAAAAGGGGGGCGACTCCAACTTTCTCTGGCAGAAGACGCCGCCCTATGCCGGACGCTATCTGACCGCCGGCAAGTACGGCACCCAGGTCGTGCAGTGCGCCGCGCCCTATTACCTGACGGCTGAGGTCGACCGGCAGTGGCGCGCCAAGCTGAAGGGGATCGGCTCGGTCTTCGCCAACTACAAGCTCATCGGCACCCAGTGGGGCGGCGCGCTCGAGCCGACGCCGGGCGGTTTCTGGCGCAACGCGGTGCCGGACTTCCTGTCCAACACCACCATGGAGACCTACGTTCAGACCGACAGTTTCAAGTTCAATTCAGGCAAGACCGAAATGATCGAGGGGCCGGGCAGCTGCGTCGGCTGCCACCTCGGCGCCAGGCTGGCCTACGAAAAGGACGAGAAGGGAAAGAAGGAGAGCTTTCCGGCCGATCTGAGCTTCATGCCGGGGCTGGCCCAGGGGCACGAGGACGCCGCCGACCTGTCCCAGTAGGCCTCGGCCCTGTTCGGTCTCGAACGCTGGCGGCGTTAGCGGCCTCTGCTTTGCCTGGTCATCGTGAAGCCGGCGAAGGAGGCGGCGCCCGCCAGGGTCATGATGATCATCATCGGCGCGGCGTTGTGGCTGCCCTCCTGGAGGACGCCGACCATGAAGGCGAGCAGGGCGCCCAGGCCGATCTGCGCCGAGCCGGCGATCCCGGCGGCGGTGCCGGCCAGGCGCGGCCGGGCCGAGACCGCGCTGGCCATCGCGCTGGGCAGGATCAGGCCGTTGGAGATCGCCAGGACGAACATCGGCCCGAAGAGCGCCGCCGTGTGCGATATGCCGCTGAGACCCCAGAGCAGGACGAGGCCGACGGCGGCAAAGCCGCAGCCGACCGCGATCATCCGCTGCAGCCCGACCCGGACAGCATAGCGTCCGGACAGGAAGTTGCCGATGATGTAGCCGATCGCGGAGAGGATGAAATAGAGGCCGTATTCGCTGGCCGGCCGGCCCAGGATCTCGGTGACGACATAGGCGGCCCCGGCCAGGAAGGTGAAGAAGACGCCCGAGGAGCAGGCCAGCACGATGGTGTAGCCGCAGAAGGAGCGGTCGCGGAGCAGGCCCAGGACCGCGCTCCAGCTCAGGCTCACCTCGCCGTCGAGGTTCGGCTGGCGGGTCTCGTGCAGGTGCCGCAGGCTCCAGCCCAGGATGACCAGGCCCATCAGCAGCGAGAGCCAGAACATGGCCTGCCAGCCCTGGTGGTCGAAAAGGTAGCCGCCGACGGCCGGGGCCAGCATGGGCGCCACCACCATGGCCATGGTGACGTAGCCGATATTGCTGGCGGCCTGTTCGCGGCCGAAGACGTCGCGGATGATCGCCCGGCCGATGACCAGCCCGGCGCAGGCCCCGGCTGCCTGGATCACCCGGCCGGCGATCAGCATCTCGACCGTGGTCGCGCAGGCGCAGATCACGCTGCCCAGCAGGTAGATCCCGAGACCGAGCAGGATCACGGGCCGGCGGCCGAAGCGGTCGGACAGCGGTCCCAGAACCAGCTGGATCGCCGCGGTCGCCGCCAGGTAGGCGGTCAGGACCAGCTGCATGACCCCGTAGCTGGTCTCGAAGACCCTCGCCAGCGCCGGCATCGCCGGCACCACGACGTTCATGCCGAAGGGACCGATGGCCGCCAGGCCGACCAGCAGCAGCAGCGACGGCCGCTTGGCGGGCGAGGCCGTGTCCGCAGTGTTAGGGGCCGCGGTGTTAGGGGCCGCGGTGTTGGGGGCCATGGTTGTCGTGGTCTCCCTGGCGGAGATACGCTCCAAACGTCTTCTCCTTTCAGCGGCGCTCAGCCCGGTCACTCAAAGCCTGCGCCGGCCGGGTTCCCCAGCATTGGCGGCATAGACGATGTCGTCTCCTCGGCTGTCCAGAACACCGCGCGGTCGCGCCTCGAGACTTGGCGCAGGACCGCTCGGGTATTCTGCCTCCGAGAGAAGGCATCCTGCCGTATCATTCGTCACAGGAAGACAACCCCGGCGAGACCGCCGGGGCGCAATCGGCACGTTAGAGACGGCGAGAGTGCTTAGCACAGAGCGCCGCCGAGGTAACCCCCGGTTGATTCCCCAGGGGGGCCTACGGCGATCTGCAGCCGTTGCAGGGCTGGCGCGACGGCCACTCCTGGGGCGAGGCGCAGTCTGGACCGCCCCGCCCCCTTCATTGGAGCCGGCTGGGACTAGAAGGCGCCCTCACGGCGTGCAGTCAGGGCGTCCCGGCGGAATTTGGGCCAGAGGCCGGCGCCGTCGATCAGGTTGACGGTACCCTCCTGGCGCACGATCTCCTGGCCTTCAGGACCCGTGGCATAGCGGACGAACCGCGCGACTTCTTCGCTGGGATGCTTGGGGATCACCAGGTAGAGCGGGCGTACCAGCGAGTAGGCGCCCTTGGCGATGTTCTCGTAGGAGGGCTCGACGTCGTCGATGCCGAGGAAGTTGACGTTGCGCTTGCGTCCGCTGCTGATCCCCGTGAAGGCGATGGCGTAGGGGTTGGCCTCGATGTGCTTCTCGACCGGTCCGGAGGACTTCAGCCGGATTGCGCCGGCCGGGAAGTCCCGCTCCGGATCGAAGAACAGCAGCTCGCGTACCAGCAGGCCGACGCCGGAGGTCTTGCCCTTGCGGACCACCAGCTCGATCGGCGCGCTGGGGCCGCCCAGGTCCTTCCAGTTGGTGATCCGGCCTTCGAAGATTGCCTTGAGCTTGTCCAGCGAGATGCGCTTGACCGGGTTGTCCGGGTGGGTGATGGCCACGATGGCGTCCCAACCGATGGGGATCATCCGGGCGTTGCGCTCCTCGTCGACCAGCAGCTTGTGACGGCAACTGCCGCCCATGTCCGAGGCGCCCCTGGCGGTGTCGCGGATGCCGCGCGTGGCGCCACCGCCCTCGACGAGGATCTCGATTCCGGTCTCGGCCTGGTAGGCCTTGGCCATCGCGGCCATGAAGCCCTTCTTGGAAATGCCGCAGCCCACCCACTTCAACTGGGCGGCAGCTGCCGGCTGGGCGGCGAAGGCGAGGGCGATCGCAGCAGCCGCGAAGACGGTTTTCTTGAGCATGATGGTTATCTCCTCAAAGCGCCGCCTTTTAGGAGCGGCGGCCTCCTTGCAAGGGGCCTCTGATCACTGGACGTCGGTCGCACCCGCGATCAGCTGGACCGGCACGTCGAGCAGCAGGCTGCGGGCCATCCGCGAGTTGACCACCGTCGGCGTGCGCTTGTTCTCGGTGATCTGGATGCTGCCCGGGCTCCGCCCCTCCAGGACCGACATCGCGGTGTCCGCGGCCCAGCTTCCATGCTCGCCGGGGGCCCTGCCGAAGACGAAAAGGACCACCGGCGCCATCCAGGTGTTGATCGAGCCGCTTGGGACCACGGCGTTCTTGTTGGCAAAACGCACGGCCTCCGCGGCATCCCAGTCGGAAATCCCGACGTTGTCGTGAATGTAGAGCACGTCGACCTCGTCCTGGAGCTGCAGGTAGGCCTGCTTCCAATCACGGAAACTGGTCACCATCTCGACCGCCTGGAACGGCGTGCCGAGGTGGCGCTGGTGGCGGTCCAGGGTGCGGCGGGTCTCCGGGGTGTCGCCGGCCAGCACGCCCACCGTGGCGCCGCCCGAGAACTGCCGGAGCACATCCAGCAGGGCGAAGAGCGAGCCCTTCTCGACCATTCCGGTGACGTTTCCGGCCGAGATCTCCTGCTTCTCGGTGTTCGGGTCGAGACCGGCGAAGACCACCGGCAGGTCGCCGCCGCGATAGTGCGGGACGATGACGTGCTCGACCGCCGGGTTGTCGATGGAGACCACGAGATCGGGGGCGAAGGCCTCGATCGCCGACTTCGCGGTTCCGGCGGCCTGCGCGGCGGCGTCCGGCGTCTTGGCGTACATCATGCCCATGTAGTGGACCTGCAGCGTCACGCCACGGCTCTCGAAGATCCTCTGCAGCTCCTGAGTGACCGCGTCGGACCAGGGATAGCCCTGATGATAGGAGTTGAGCACGAGGACCCGCCGGCCCTCCGGCTGCTGCAGGAAGAAGTAGCCGGCGCCGCCCGCAGCGACGGCGACGATAAGGATGACCAAGCCCAGAAGCCTTGCTGACATGTCCGCGTCCTTTCGGGAATACCCGGAACTGAATCAAGTAAAGCCCTACACTGGTCTGTTAAAAAAACCATTCTCAGGAAATTTAAAACGAGTGAATTATTTAAGGAGGTTTGATTTGTATTTTAGGCAACAGGGTGCTGTCCGGCTTCCGGTGTCGGGGGCGGCTCGCCGCAGAAGGCTCGCCGCCGCCACGATGGCAGTGCTAGTCTGCGCGCCATGATCGAATGGAGCGACGAGGCGGTGGTCCTGGGCCTGCGCCCGCACGGCGAGGCCGGGGCGGTGGTGCAGTTGCTGACCCGGCAGCAGGGCCGCCATGCCGGCCTGGTGCGTGGCGGCCAGGGGCGGCGCCTGGGCGGCGTGCTGCAGCCCGGCAACCGGGTCCGGGCGACCTGGCGCGCGCGCCTCGCCGAGCACCTCGGCAACTTCACCTGCGAGCTGGAGGAGGCCGTGGCCGCGCGCTTCCTGGACGATCCGGCGCGCCTCGGGGCGCTGCGGGCGGCGCTCGCGGTCTGCGAGCAGGCCCTGCCGGAGCGCGAGCCGCATCCGGCCTGCCACGACGGCCTCCTGGCCCTGATCGCCGCCCTTGACGGCGAGCATTGGGGCGAGACCTACGTGGTCTGGGAACTGGCCTTGCTGAAGGAGCTGGGCTTCGGCCTCGACCTCAGCGCCTGCGCCGGCGGCGGCAACGACGAGCTGGCCTACGTTTCGCCGCGGACCGGGCGGGCGGTCTCCCTGGCCGCCGGCGAACCCTATCGCGACAAGCTGATGGCGCTGCCGGGCTTCCTGGTCGGCAAGGGCAGCGGCGGCGCGCGCGAGGTCGCCCAGGGCCTGGCCCTGACCGGCCGCTTCCTCGAACGGCACATCTTCCATCCCCAGGACCGGCCGCTGCCGGCGGCGCGCGATCGCCTGGCCGCGGCCGTGGGCGCCCAGTCGCCGCAATGACCCGCTCGGCAAGCGACGCGTCGTCCGGCGTGGGACAGCGGATCGTCGTCATCGGCGCCGGCGTGGTCGGGGTCTGCGTCGCGCTCTACCTGCAGCGCGACGGCCATGCCGTCACCCTGGTCGACCGCCAGGGCCCGGGCGAGGGGACCTCCTTCGGCAACGGCGCGGTGATCGGCGAGGAGTCCGTCGTGCCGGTGGCCATGCCGGGCATCCTGGGCAAGGTTCCGGGCATGCTGCTGGACCCGCTGGGGCCGCTGGCGATCCGCTGGTCCTACCTGCCGCGGCTGGCGCCCTGGCTGCTGCGCTTCGTCGCCGCCAGCCGGCCGGCCGAGGTCGAACGGATCTCGATCGCGCTCAAGGCGCTGATGGACGGGTCCTTCGACGCCTTCAAGCCGCTGCTCGAGCTGGCCGGCGCCGAGGCCATGCTGAAGCGCGGCGGCTGGGTCGGGGTCTACGAGACCGAGGCGCAGTTCGCCGCGGCCCAGCCCTACCTGGAGCTGCAGCGCCGCCGCGGCGTCGCCCTGGACGTCCTGCCGCCGGAGGAGCTGCGCCAGCTCGAGCCGGCCCTGGCGTCCGGCTTCCACCGCGGAGTCTACTATCCCAACGTCGGCCACACGGTGAACAACTTCCGCCTGGTGCAGGAACTCGCCGCGGCCTTCGCCCGCGACGGCGGAAGCCTGCTCCGACAGGAGGTCCGCGGCTTCGACTTCGCCGGCGGCGACGGCACCGGGCCCAGCGCCGTGGTCACCGAGTCCGGGCCGCTGCCCTGCGACGCCGTGGTGCTGGCGGCCGGCGCCTGGTCGCGCGACCTGGCCCGGCAGCTCGGCGAGGATCCGCCGCTCGACACCGAGCGCGGCTATCACATGCACCTGCCGAACCCCGGCGTCGCGCCGCGCATCCCGGTCTACTCGACCACCTACGGCTTCGTCTCGACGCCGCTGGAGCACGGCCTGCGCCTGGCCGGCACGGTCGAGCTGGGCGGCCTGAAGGCGCCGCCGAACTGGAAGCGCGCCGAGGTCCTGCTGACCCACGCCAAGCGCTTCTTCCCCGGCCTCGACACCGGCGAGGCCGAGCCCTGGATGGGCTATCGGCCCTCGATGCCGGATTCCCTGCCGGTGATCTCGCGCGGCCGGCGCCACCCCAAGGCCTACTTCGCCTTCGGCCACGGCCACTGCGGGCTGATGCTGAGCGCGCGCAGCGGCAAGCTGATCGCCGACCTGGTGGCCGGCCGCGACCCGGGCATCGACCTGGCGCCCTACCGTGTCGACCGATTCTGAGCCGCCGCCGCTCCGGATCCGTCCCTACAGCGACCTCGCCGCGCCGGCCGCCGCGCGTCGGCAGATCGCGGACATCCTGCTGGTCTCCGCCAATCCGCGCCGGATCGCTGCGGAGGCCTCGCACCAGGCCTTCCTGGCGCGCTGGCTGGACCCCTACGTCGCCGCCTATCCGGAACAGCTCCTCCTGGCGCTGGACGAGGGGGAGGCGGGCAGGGTGCTGGGGGTCCTGACGGGCTGCCTCGACAGCGCGGCGGCGGCGGTCTTCCGGGACCTGCATCCCTACTACCGGCTCTTCGCCGACCTTCACGCCGTCTATCCCGCCCACTTCCACATCAACTGCCGTCCCGACCACCGCGGCCGGGGCATCGGCAGCCGCCTGGTCCGGCACTTCGTGTCGCTCTGCCGCGAGGCCGGGCTGCCCGGCGTCCACCTGGTCACCGCGCCGGGCGTTCGCAACGTCGGCTTCTACCGGCGCAACGGCTTCACCGAGGCGGTCGAGCGGGCCGAGGATGGGCGCGGCTACCTCTTCCTCGGCCAGCGGCTGGACCGAGCCTGAGCGCGGGCGGCCGAAGGTCGGGGGGAGGGCCCCGGCCCAGGCGATCCTGCCCGCTACTTCACGGTGATCGTGATCCGCTCCGAGGTGACCGGCGGGTTGTGGGGGATGTGGTTGTGGTCGCCCAGCAGCAGCTGCAGCGTGTGCTGGCCGGCGGGCAGCTCGATCGAGACCTCGGTCTGGCCGCCGCCGAAGTGCCGGTGGTTCTCGTCCGCGGGGATCGGCTCGTCCAGGCTCGGCAGCTCGGCGTTGACGATCAGGTGGTGGTGGCCGGTGCCCTCTTTCTCGGTACCCGCCGGGGCGACGCCCATGCCCGAGAGCCCGAAGCGCACGACCACGGGGTTCGACACCGTGTCGCCGTCGGCCAGCCCGATGAAGTAGACCTTGGCGCCGGCCGGCGCCGGCGTCTCGCCGGCCAGGCCGGGCAGGGCGAAAAACGAAAGCCCCAGTACCAGAGCCAGCACCGGCGCCAGGATCGAGTTCTTCTTGAGCATGTCTTGCCTCCCTCATGGGTTCTCCTGCGCTAACACCGCAGGACGCGACTTATTCGCCACAGGCCCGCAATCGGATCAGGAAATGCTGGCAGGTTCAAGCGCCTGCGGCCTCCCTGGAGCGGGCCGAGGCAGGGCCACCGGCCCCGGGCGGGGGTGATCCATAACTGCCTGCAGTTACACGCCAAGATAGAAAAAATATCAAAAGATACAATCTTTATGTTGACTTTCCGATCGGCGCCATGAAAGCATGGTTAACACGACCTCAAGTCTTTCGACCAGAGGTTGTAGGAATCTGAGGGGGATTCCGATCGGCGGCGCCGCGTCACCCAGACCGCAGCGCGGCCGAAAACGGGGGAAAACCATGCCACACCACCGAGGCAATGGCCGCGGTGACGCCGGACGTCACCAGCCTGTTCCGCGCGCTCGATCCTTCGGCGGGCATCCCTCACGTCAGCCCAGCAAGCGATCCCTGTTCTCCGATCCGCCGGCTGCTCCCTGCGGGTCCGGCCCCAGGAAGCGAGCCCTGCCATGACGAAGCTGTCCCGAATCCTCTTACTGTCCTTGGTTGCCGTGGCGATGCTCTTCGTCCTTATGCCAAGGAACGGCCAGGCGGCGTCCGGCAATTGGACGGATCCCAGCCCCGGGAACTACTGCGGTGGCGGTCCATGTTCGAGCGTGCGGCAAGCCTGCACCGCTGTCGCCTACGCCTGGTACTCGGAAAATCCGGAGTCCAAGCTGATAAGTTGCAGCTCAACGTCCTCCCAGTCGGTCGAGGGCAAGGTTCCAGCCTATTGCTGCGGCGCAATCTACAAAGCGACCTCCTTTCTGAGCTGCCCGGCGGGCTTCCGGCCGGATGCTGAAAACACCCAGGGTGGCTGCACGGCGGCGAAAGAGCCCTTCCTGCCTTCTCGACCACAGCGTGACCGGGGCGGCCGCAACGCCGGTCCGTTTCCCGGGGCAGTACACGGATGACGAGAGCTCTCTACGTTATAACTACTTTAGGGACTATGACCCTAGCCTGGGGCGCTATGTGCAAAGCGATCCGATCGGCCTCGATGGCGGACTAAATACCTATGCTTATGTGCTCGGCAACCCGATCAAGTATGATGATGACCGATAACGCCAAGATTTACTGTTTGATCACTCACCCCGAAGTGACCCCAGCTCAGATTAGCCAGCGGTTGAGGGTGGAGCCTTCGCTGACGCAAACAAAGGGCGACCAAGTCCGAACACCTAAGGGCGAGCTAGTGGATGGAAGCTTTTACACGACCAACACGTGGCAATACAGAGAAAGGCTAGGGGATGAAATCGATCTTTCGACGAAAACCCTAACATTCTTAAGAAAATTCCTGGAAAAGAAATCCCATCTGCAGGATATTGCTGAATCCCAAGGAACGATCATTGTCTTTTTTATGGCAAAGGAACTGTGTCACCGGTCTCTGGTATTGGATCCGGTTATCCTGTCTGAATTGGCGGAGGCAAGGATCTCCTTTGGATTCGAGTTCTTTTGAGTTGCACAAGCAGGCTGCTAACAACAGACCATCTGTCTAAGAGACATGGCCGTAATTGCCGCTAGTCATGCTCCTTCATGCCTGTTGGTGCGGCTTGACGCGGACGCGGTACAATAGACTGTGAGCGTGACGGGCTTCGGTCACGGCTATGTCCTTGGGCGGGCGAAGAATCCGAGAGCATGTGACATGAAGGTGGAAGATCTGGCGATAGCTGACGGCAGGGTGACGTCGGTGTGTTCGGAACAGGGGCGCCTGCTAATTGGCTTCGAGGACTGGCAGGAAAGGAGGTGGGCAATAGAGTTCACAGGTGTCGTCGCGTTCGAGAACTATGGTGTTGAGGGCGTGGACCTGTCTCATGTCTCAGAAGACGATGACGGCAAGCTTCGAAAGCGAGTTTCTTCGATCACCGGCGAACCTATATGTGAAGCCAAATGCTACACCTTCGTATCCGGGTGGGGGGATCAACCGTTGTTGCGACTTCTGGCGGAGGCTTACAATGTCTCCGAAGCAGAAGGGAGGAATTCTGGGGGCAGGGAATTCTGGGGGCAGGGAATTCTGGGGGCAGTATACTCAACTAGAGTCATGAACCCGCAACCACAATAGCTGGTGCGGATCGGAGAATCGTCCAAGTTAAGCACATGGCGACCGGAATTCGATATCTGTTGTTGTTCAGGGTTCTGTTCGTTTAAGCCTCTGATATTCGACCCCATTCCAAAGGCTGAGAGGATTCAGTGATCGAGGGCCTTTGGTGTCCGATCCGATATCGAGATTTCTACGATATCCCGCGTGCAGTAGTGCTGGAGTTCGAAGGGGTATTTTACTTTTTCAGCTCTCCATTTGGTGAATCCGAGGGCGAGTATTCAGATTACTTTGATGTGTATGAATTATCTGCCGAAGCTACGGCAAACCTGGATTCTAGTGATTGGTCTTCAATCGAGAAATATGGCAAGTATTCAGGTCGGGTGTCGATCGACGAACTTTGCTTCGACGATACCAAACGAAAGTCCGTAGAGCTCCGATCTCTCCGACGGGCCTTAGAGTCTCTGAAAATGGATGGATGAGTATGAGTTCCAGAGACAACATGCTTAATTCGAACCGTGGACCCGCAACCACAACAGCTGGTGTGAAGCGGAAAATCGACGTAGTTAGATATACTGTTCCTGTAACTCCGATTTGGCCGTAAGCGAGCTGCCGTCTATCAGGAAGCAATTTTATGAAAGGAAACATCGAGTGATATCTGGGGAATATTTCAAAAAAAGATGGAGTGAAAGTCTAGACGGGGAAAGTCTTGTTGTCATGGCTAAGGGTGCCAAGAGCATTGAAGATCTGCCGGAGAGCGTTGTGTAGTTTCTTACAAATTGTGGGCTCCCTGGCGGGGCTGCCCCATTTTTGAGTTTCGATGCTATCGCGTCTGGGCTTAAGCGGATTTATGAGGTGTGCGGAACTCCTGATGATTTTTCCGAATCAGAGAAACAACAGCTAAGTCGCTATCTTGTTATTGGATCCGACGGTTCAGGCAATCCAATAGCTATAGATGCTATGGAGGATTTCATCGTTGTTCATATTGACCATGATGATGGATTTGATACGGTTACGTGTTTGAACTCAAGTGTGTTTCATTTGGCTCATTATCTATTGGAAATCAGGGAGATGATATCGGATTTCAATAAGTCGGGTGCTGAGTGCACAATAGATGATGAGATACCTGGCGCATACAAGCTGCCGCTGTATGAGAAGCTCATGTCGATCGACAGATTAGGCTTCGAAAAGGGTGGATTTTGGAAGTCGGAAATTGGCATGCTGTGAATTATATAAGTGTACAGATGCGGTATGTACAGATCCGGCACACACCTGACCAGCGCTTTTCCAAGGACCTGATAGCTGGTTGAAGGGCCCGGTAGATGCCGGAGGCGGCAAGCCGTCGCGCGCCGCCTCCTTGGTCCGCTATCGCCGAGTCCCCCTCACGACCCCGCCTTCTTGTAGCTCGCCAGCTCGATGACGCTGCGCTTGCCGCTGGAGTGGTTCTCGGTCTCGCGGCGGACGTAGTGGCCGACCTTGGGGGCGTAGTGCCAGGTCTGGGTCTCGAAGAGACGGGAGCCGCGGGTGTTGTAGCGGCGGCAGGAGATCCGATAAGTGTCGAAGCTGCCGGCCTTGACGGTGATGGTCTCGGCGGTCTCGACGTAGCAGTCGAACTTGCGCTGGCTGCGCCTGACCTCGCCGCTGGCCTTGTCGGTCAGGCTGCGCTCGACCCGGAAGCTGCCCAGCTTGCCGATGGCCAGCGGCCACATGTCGCCGGGCGAGTCCAGCAGGCGCTGGGCGCCGCGGCGGCTCTTGGTGTCCCAGGCCAGGGTCGGCAGCATGAAGCTGCGGTGGCGGACCAGCTCCCGGCCGCTCTCGCGCTTCCAGTAGACGTCCTCGCCCTTGACCGCGGCGACCCGCTCGACCCGGCCGCCGGAGAAGCGGAAGACGTCGCCCTTGCGGTACTCGGGCAGGGGGCTGCGGCCCAGGCGCTCGGAGACCTCGTTCTCCGGCTGGTAGATTCCGGGCACCCGCGGCGGCGCCGCGCAGGCGGCCAGGATCAGGGCGCCGCCCAGGACGGCGACGGTGGTCAGGCGGGGCCGGCGGGCGGCGGTCGAGGGGCTCGGCATGATCTTGTCTCCAGGCAAGGGAATTCTGTGACGTACTCTTCGGAAGAACGGGGTGGCGGCGGCCTTATTCCCGCGGGGCCGGCTTTTTTCCTCCCGGCCGAGGCGCCGCCGCCTTTGCGGGAGAGATGGGGACCCGGCCGCCCGCCGGGCAAGCCGCTTCATCGGCCGTTATCGCCGCTTTCCTGAAGGGTTCACGCGGTTTTCATCTCCCGTTCATGTTTCAGGGGCCAAGGCCCGCCGCGACCGGCCGCCGAGGCAGATGCCGGTATCGGAGACCTCGCTGTGGTCGTGCAAGGGCACCCTCTCGCCTCGGCCCAGGGTCAGGATCTGGACCCTGGGACCGGCGGTCTCGGCGATCATCTCGCGATGGCCGATCTCGTGGGGCAGGTCCTTCGGGTCCGTCATCCTCGATCCGCTCCCGCTTGCCGTGGCGCCGCGGAAGGAGCAAAGGGGCTGCGGCCGCATAGGCACAGCGGGCCCGCGCCCGGGAAGGTCACGGATTTCCCGCTGGACGACTCCGGGCCGCGCTCCCTATATCTTGCCCGCTTGAAGGAGCACCATGAGCCGCGATTCTGCCGCCCAGCCCGCCGGTGAGGTCCGCGACGTGCGCCTCGTCCAGGCGCTCTCCGACCGCTACCTCTCCTATGCGCTCTCGACCATCGTGTCGCGGTCGCTGCCCGACGTGCGCGACGGCCTGAAGCCGGTGCACCGGCGCATCCTCTTCGCCATGCGCGAGCTGCGCCTGAACCCGGACCAGGGCTACAAGAAGGCCATGCGCGTGGTCGGCGACACCATGGGCAAGTACCATCCCCACGGCGACCAGGCGATCTACGACGCCCTGGTCCGCCTGGCCCAGGACTTCGCCCAGCGCTATCCCCTGGTCGACGGCCAGGGCAACTTCGGCAACATCGACGGCGACAACGCCGCTGCCGCGCGCTACACCGAGGCGCGCATGACCGCGGTCGCCATGGCCCTACTGGAGGGCATCGACGAGGACACGGTCGACTTCCGCCCGACCTACGACGGCGAG
>JANQGU010000163.1 GCA_028282935.1 Kiloniellales bacterium | reverse complement strand
GTCGGCACGCCCGCGATGATCACTGGCCGAGTCCTCTCATAGGCTCGCTGGTATTAGGCTCAGCCGCCCTTCTTCTCGCCCTTGCCGTCCCCGGCGGCGGCCTCTGCCGCGTCGCCACCCGCCTGGCCCGCGCGTTCCTCGATCTGCTTGACGCTGTTGGCCAGCTGCGAGGTGAAGTCGCGCAGGGCCGAGGTCGGCAGGATCAGCGTCGCCGTGGTCTGCGCGACCAGCTTCTGCTGATCGCCCTGGCCGGTCGGACGCAGGCGCGCCAGCTCGACCCGCACGACGTTGTTGGCGATGACAATGCCGCTGATGCCGTCCGCGAAGATCTCGTTCATCGTCTTTCCCAGGCTGATCCGAATCGGAGGATGATTCTAGCCCAGGCGCCATGGCGAAGGGAAACCCGGGATCGCTGTCCGGAGGGCGCTCAGCCGCTGCCGAAGCCCGGGTCGTTCAGGCCCTGCAGGCGGCCGGCGGCGGTCTGGGCGAAGCGCAGGATCAGCGAGCGGCGGCGCGCGCCGGCCAGCGCGGTCAGCTCGGCCGAGGGCCTGAGGACCGCGGCGCCGTAGGCGTCGGCGACCATCAGGCCGTGGTCGGCGGGCAGGACCTTCTGCGGGAAGCCCTCGGGCACGGCGAAGTAGAAGCGGTCGCAGAACTCCAGGTAGTCCGGCCACTTCCGGTCGGCGCGGAAGTCGGCCAGGCTGCTCTTGATCTCGATCACCGTGATCCGGCCGTCGCCGGCCAGGCCGATGACGTCGACCCGGCGCCCGGTCCTGAGGGTGAACTCGGTCAGGCTGGCCTGGCCGAGCTCGCTCAGCAGGCGGCAGACGCCCCGCGCCACCGCGCGCGCGGTCTGCAGGTCGTCGGCGCCGGTCTCCGCGGGGGCTGGGCTCTGGACGGGCGTCTTCATCATCCCTTTACTGTTAGCCGGTTTCAGTGGCCGGTGGAACGCCGCCGTTCCGCGCGGAGGACGAGGAGAACGCCAAGACGTGTCGGCACAGGCCGAAGACCTGCTGTTCCTGGACCGGGTGGCCAAGGCGGTGTCGCACGCCCTGCGCTGCGGCCGGGGCACGGCGCTGCTCCACCTGCGGCTTCGGGGCGGCGACTCGGAGCCCAGACTCGCCGAGATCGCCGGCCGCGTCGCCGCCTGCACCCGCTATCCGGACAGCGTGGTCCAGCTCGACGGCCGCTCCTTCGCGATCCTGATGTCCGAGTTCGCGCGGCCCGAGGAGGCCGGCCTGCTCGCCATGCGCCTGGGCCAGGCGGTCGCCGAGGCCGGGCCGGGGCTGGGCGCCTGCCTGGGCATCGCCCTGGCGCCCTTCGAGACCGAGGCGCCCGAGGACCTGATGGCCGCGGCCCGCGCGGCCTGCGAGGCGGCCCTGGCGGCCGGCGAGGACCTGCGCTTCTCCTCCGAGGAGATGAACCGGGTCGCCCGGGTCCGGGCCGAGATCAGCCGCGACCTGCCGCAGGCCCTGGAGGCCGGCGAGCTGCGGCTGCACTACCATCCGCAGCTCGACCTGGCGAGCGACCGCATCACCGGCGCCGAGGCCCTGCTGCGCTGGCAGCACCCGGCGCGCGGCCTGCTGCTGCCGGCCGAGTTCGTGCCCCTGGCCGAGGCCTTCGGGCCCCTGCACCGCATGACCGCCTGGGTCCTGCGCCAGGCCTGCCTCGACGCCAAGGCCTGGCCGGCGCCCGAGGTCCGGGTCGCGGTCAACCTCTCGCCGCGGCAGCTGGAGGACCAGGGCAGCGTCGACCTGGTGTCCTGGATCCTGGACGAGACCGGCCTGCCGCGCCCGCGCCTGGAGCTGGAGATCACCGAGAGCGCGATCCTGGGCGACGTCGCCGCCGCCGCCCGGCGGCTGCAGAGCCTGCGCGACCTCGGCGTCCAGCTCTCCCTGGACGACTTCGGCACCGGCTACTCCTCGCTGACCCTGCTGAAGCAGTTGCCGGTGACCAAGCTGAAGATCGACCGCAGCTTCGTCGCCGGGCTGGGCCGGGACGCCGGGGACGGCGCGATCGTGCGCGCCCTGGTCGACCTCGGCCGCGGCCTGGGGCTCGAGGTCCTGGCCGAGGGGGTCGAGACCGAGGCCCAGCTCGCCTTCCTGCGCGAGGCCGGCTGCACGGCGGCCCAGGGCGACCTGATCTCGCCCCCGGTCGAGACCCAGGTCCTGGCGGCGCTCTTCCCCGCCGCGGCCTGACGCCGCCTGGGGGCGTTATGCCAGCCCGGGGAAAGGCTGCCTTGCTGCCTTTAGGCCTTCGGCCTTCTCATGCTTCGACAAGCTCAGCATGAGGGAGATCTTTCACCTCACCCGCGCGTAGCGCCGGGCTGCGCCCCCTGTCGAAGGGCGAGGTCGGCACAGCGTCGATGATCCCTGGCCGAGCCCTTTCGCCCGCTCCTTGGTGTTAACTAAGTCTTACACCCGGGTCCTTATGCTGCGCGGCAGGTGGTTAAGGACCTGCCCCGCATGCAGACCAAGGTTTCCATCAACGTGGAAGGCGCGCGCAAGTCGCTGAAGAGCGAGCGGCTCTCCGTGTCCGCGAACCGCAGCCACCTGGAGATGGAGATCGACGCCGAGGGCCAGGGCCGCATCTCGATCCAGCTCGACCGCGACAGCGTCTTCGAGATCGTCCGCGCCTCCTTCCGGGGCGGCATGCTGGACGTGGCGGCCTCGCGCCTGCTGCGCTCCATGGTCCAGGTCCGCGAGGACGAGCCGGACCTTGGTCGCTAGCAGGCTGTTGAAGAAATTCTGCGCCCCCTCTCGAAGGGCGAGGTTGGCCGCTCGCACTTTTTCTCAACACCCTGCTCGTACCGACTTGCAGATACCGGTGTTCCACCCCCACCCCGGCCCTCCCCCATCAAGGGGGAGGGGGAAGAAGGCGGCCGCCGTTCAATAAAGCCCTCCCCCTCGATGGGGGAGGGTTGGGTGGGGGTGATTCTCTGAAGTCTGCAAGTCAGTACCAGAGCCAAAGCGAAGGCAGCGGGAAGGCCTCAGCCGACCTCGGCCGCCAGGACCGCCCGGCGCAGGGCGTCGAAGCGCGGCTGCGCCTGGTGCCCGAACAGCGGGTCCTCGCGTGTCAGGGCCTCCAGGGCGGCGTCGGTCAGGTCGTCGGGCGTCAACTCGTGGCGCACCATGGGAAAGAAGTGCTGGCCCTCCATCTCCATGTGGTGGCGCTGGGCCTCGATGAAGTCCTCGGCGGCGTGGACGAAGCGGTCCCG
>JANQGU010000007.1 GCA_028282935.1 Kiloniellales bacterium | reverse complement strand
CCTCGGCGGCCAGCCGCCGGCCGGCGCGCAGGGCCAGGTTCTCGCCGCCCTCGGCCTCCAGGGCCACGGCGAAGGGCCCGGCGACCTCCAGGCTCAGCTCGGTGGCCGGCTCAACGGCCAGCTCGTCCCAGAGCTCCGGAAAGACCATCAGGCTGTCCAGCTCGTGGTAGCCGTCCGGCCGCTTGCCGGTGACATGCAGATAGAGATTGACCTTGGCCCGGGCGCGCAGAAGCAGCGCCCCGCCCCCCGCCTGCGGCATTTCGACCCTGGACGTTAGATGTTGCTTTGCTTGTTGGGGCTCAGGCCCTCGTCGAGCTTGCCCTCGATGATCGGCACGATGTCGGCCTCGGGCTCGAAGCTCAGCGCCCGGCGCCACTGGAAGCGGGCCTCGGCCTCGCGGCCGACCTTCCAGTAGGCGTCGCCCAGGTGATCGTTGATCACCGGGTCGTGGGGCCGCAGCTCGACCGCCCGCTCAAGGTACTTCACCGCGTTCTCGTACTCGCCGACGCGGTAGTAGACCCAGCCCAGGCTGTCGACGATGTAGCCGTCCTCGGGCCGCAGCTCGACCGCGCGGTAGAGCATGGTCTTGGCCTTGTCGAGGTTCATCTTCTTCTCGACCCAGGAATAGGCCAGGTAGTTCATCACGTAGGGCTGCTCCGGCTCGAACTCCAGCGCCTTGAGGAAGTCGGCCTCGGCGCGGTCCCAGGCGTCGGTCCGCTCCAGCGCGATCCCGCGGAAGTACAGGACCGACCAGTGCCGGGCCTGCGGCTCGCCGATCCGCTCCAGCGCCCGGTCGTAGGCCACGACCGCCTCCTCGAAGCGTTCCTGGGTGCGCAGGAGGTTGCCCATGTAGTAGAGCGGCTCGAAATGCTTCGGCTTGCGGGCGGCCAGGTCGTCGAAGCGCGCGACGGCATCGTCGATCCGCTCCTGCCGGCCGAACTCCTCGGCGATCCGCAGCTGAACCGACCAGTAGTAGGGGGAGTCCTCGCTGACCCCTTCGTAGGCCGCGACCGCCTCGTCGCCGCGCTCCTGCTGCTGCAGGATCTCGCCCTTGAGGACCTGCGCCGCGTCGAAGCTGGACCGCAGCCGCAGCGCGAGGTGGGTGTAGATCAGCGCCATGTCCTCGGAGCGCTCCTGGCCGAGCAGGCTGCCGAGGTTGAAGAGGGACTCGGCGAAGCCGGCCAGGGGATCGGCGACCTCGGCCTCGGGCCGCTCGCCCCTGGAGAGGCGCGCCAGCATGGGGTCGAAGAAGGTCGTCTCGGGGCTCCGCGACAGGACTTCGCGATAGGTTTCCTCGGCCTTGTCCTTGTGGCCCAGGCGCTCGTAGGCGTTGCCCGCCAGAACCGCAAGCCGCAGCCAGGGCCGCCCGGAGGCCTCGCGGGCCTGATCGTAGTCGGCCTCGGCGGCCGCGGTGTCGCCGGCCACGTCCAGCAGCAGGCCCATCTGAAGGTTGTAGATGGCTTCGAAGCCGTTGACCTCGGCCAGCGCGTTGACCCGCTCCAGGGCGAGCTGCTTGTTGTCGTCGCCCAGGGCGATCCAGGCGCCCGCGATGCTGGACACCACCTGCGCCAGGCCGTCGCCGGGCATGGCCGCGATCTGCGCCTCGGCATCCGGATAGTCGCCGCGCAGCATGGCGTCGACCGCGAGCACCAGCCGTGCCGTGGCATGGTCCGGCCGGATCCGGATCAGGCGCTTGGCCAGGTCGATCGCCTCGACGTGCCGGCCGTCGCCGGCCGCAAGCGCGAAGGCCCGGGCCAGGATCGGCAGGTTTTCCGGATCGAGCTCCAGCGCGCGCAGCATGAAGTCCGCGGCCAGGGAGAGGTCCCGCTGCCGGTCCGCGTGACGCCCCGCCAGGTAGTGGCCGTAGGGCGAGCGCGCCAGCAGGTATCCGCCGGTCTCGGCGCCCTCGGCGGCGGCCAGGAGAACGGGTTGGTCGCTCGGATTCCCGGCTTCGACGGTCTCGGGGAGGGATTCGCAGGCAGCCAGAAGGCCCGCGGCAAAGACGGGCGCCATGATCGGCATCCATTTTCCGCGGCCTGGCCTCAGATCGGTCATCCTCGGCACCATGTCGCTCCGGATCGTTTTGGCTGAA
The DNA here is from genome assembly GCA_028282935.1 of Kiloniellales bacterium. GTDB lineage: Bacteria > Pseudomonadota > Alphaproteobacteria > Kiloniellales > JAKSBE01 > JAKSBE01. The sequence goes on along the minus strand of JANQGU010000007.1, from coordinate 16,857 downwards.
GCCCGCCGGCCCTTGGCCGGTCCGGGTAACTCGACTTTACATGACCCTATGAGCCTTCGACAACTGTCCCGCAAGACTTCTCCCAGTGAAAGCATCAGGAAATCACGCCGGGCTCACATGTTCGGGTAATTCGGTCCACCGGTGCCTTCGGGCGTGACCCAGTCGATGTTCTGCGTCGGGTCCTTGATATCGCAGGTCTTACAGTGGACGCAGTTCTGGGCGTTGATCTGCAGCCGCGGATTGCCGCCGTCGTCGTCCCGCAGGATCTCGTAGACTCCGGCCGGGCAGTAGCGCTGCTCGGGCGCGTCGTAGAGGGCCAGGTTGTGGTCGATGGCAACGGCAGGGTCCTTCAACTGCAGGTGCACCGGCTGATCTTCTTCATGATTCGTATTGGAAAGGTAAACAGATGATAAACGATCGAAGGTAATCACGCCGTCCGGCTTGGGGTAGTCGATCTTGGGCATGTCCGCAGCCGGCTTCAGGCTCTCGTGGTCCGGCTGGGTGTGGCGCAGGGTCCAGGGGGCCTTGCCGCCCAGCACCTTGAGGTCGAAGCCGCCGTAGAGCGTGCCGCCGATCAGGCCCCACTTGGCGAAGGCCGGGCGGAAGTTGCGGGCCCGGTGCAGTTCCTCGTGAACCCAGGAGGCCTCGAAGCCGCGCGGATAGGCGCTCAGCTCCGCCTCGGCGCCCTCGCCGGCCTGCAGGGCCGCGGCGGCGGCCTCGGCGGCCAGCATGCCGGACTTCATGGCGTTGTGGCTGCCCTTGATCTTGGGGACATTGAGGAAGCCGGCCGAGCAGCCGATCAGGGCGCCGCCCGGGAAGACCAGCTTGGGGACCGCCTGCAGGCCGCCCTCGTTCAGCGCCCGGGCGCCATAGGCCAGGCGCTTGCCGCCTTCCAGCATCGGCCGGATCGCCGGATGGGTCTTGAAGCGCTGGAACTCGTGGAAGGGCGAGAGATGCGGGTTCCGGTAGTCCAGCCCGACGACGTAGCCGACGTAGGCCTGGTTGTCCTCCAGGTGATAGATGAAGGAGCCGCCCCAGGTGTCGTTGTCCACGGGCCAGCCCGCGGTGTGGATCACCAGGCCCTGCTGGTGCTGCGCAGGATCGAGCTGCCAGAGCTCCTTGAGGCCGAGGCCGTAGGTCTGGGGATCGACGCCCTCGCGCAGGCCGAAACGGGCCATGAGCTGCTTCGACAGGGAGCCGCGGCAGCCCTCGCCGAAGAAGGTGTACTTGCCGTGCAGCTCCATGCCCGGCTCGAAGCTGTCCTTCTTCTGGCCGTCGCGGCCGACGCCGAGGACGCCGGTGGCGACGCCCTTGACCCGCCCGTCCTCATGGAACAGCACCTCGGCGGCGGGAAAGCCGGGATAGATCTCGGCGCCCAGGGCCTCGGCCTGCTCCGCCAGCCAGCGGCAGACGTTGCCGAGCGAGACGATGTAGTTGCCCTGGTTGTGGAGCTGTGCGGGCAGAGCCCAGACCGGGACCGAGAAGGCGCGCTTCTCGCGCAGCATCAGGAACTTCTCGGCGGTCACCGGGCTGTTCAGCGGGGCGCCCTTGTCCTTCCAATCCGGGATCAGCTCGTTCAAGGCCCGGGGATCGAGCACCGCGCCGGAGAGGATGTGCGCGCCGACCTCGGAGCCCTTCTCCAGGACGCAGACGCTGATCTCCCGGCCGCTCTCGGCGCTCAGCTGGCGCAGGCGGATCGCCGCCGCCAGACCTGCCGGTCCGGCGCCGACGATCACCACGTCGTATTCCATCGCCTCTCGTTCCATCGGCCCGATCTCCCCATTAGATCGGCGGCGCCCGGCCGCGGACCCGCCGTTTTCCGCTCTTTCCCTGCACCCCGCCTCGCGGTATAGCCGAACGCCCGCGGGACGCCAAGCCACGCCGCTAGGCCCGCCGCTCTAAACCGTTGCTTCACGCCGAGGCCTCGCGAACCCGCCAGCTATGGCCAGGGCGCCTGGCAGATCGGCCTCGGCAGGGAAGAACCATGCTACTGGACCGCACGATAAAGGAACTGATCGTCCGCCAAGCCCTCGTGGACGTCCACCGCGAGCACATGAGCGACAGCTACGTCAGCGGCGCGATCATCGAGATGTCCTACAGCTACCTCTACCTCAGGCGCTTCGACGACGAGGGCCGCTACGACGGCCTTTCGGTGCTGCGCAAGGACGACATCACGCGGCTGGCCTGGAGCGGCCGGGAGCGCGAGGCCATCACGCGCCTGATCCGGCGCAGCGGCCAGCTTCCCGAAAGGCCCAAGATCGAGCTCGATTCCTTCCCGACGGTGATCCGGACCCTGAACGCCCACTTCGGCCACGCCGTGCTCTTCACCGAGGAACTGGACAGCGAGCTGGCCGCCGCCGGCGAGGTCGAGGAGATGGACGAGGAGACCGTGGTCCTGCGGCTCTACGGCCCGAAGGAGAGCCTCGACCGCCCCTACAGCCTGCTTCACCTGTCCGACGTCACCCGGGTCGAGGCCGACACCGCGCACCTGCGCAACCTGATCGCCCTGCACGAGAAGCCGGCGCTGAAGGCCGAGACCTCGTGACAAAGCTGCGCCCCGCTTTCGCCGCGGGGCCAAGGGCGCTATCTAGAGGCCGCAGCGCCGTGGGGCCAAAGCTCTGGAGGGACGATGCCGAACGACCGGAAGCGCAGGGCTGCGGACTATGTCGTCCGCACCCGAGATCTCTCTGCCGCCCAGGCGGCCAGGTTTCGCCACCCCTTGAACCCGAAGTCGGACATCCAGATGCAGTTGCTGTCCGACCGGGTTGGCATGCAGCGCGCGCAGTTGAGCCTGGCACGGATCCCGAGCGGCAAGGAGAGCTTCATCCCGCACGCGCACAGATGCCAGGAGGAGTTCATCTTCATCCTCGAGGGAAAGGCCCGGCTGGAGATCGACGGCGAGGCGCTGGACGTCGGTGCCGGCGACTACGTCGGCTTCCCCACCGACGGCGCGGTGCACCACCTGATCAACGACGGTCCGGAGGATCTGGTCTACCTGATGGGCGGCGAGCGCACAGCGGTCGAGGTCGCCAGCTTCCCGACCCTGGGCAAGACCGGCATCTGGGCGGACGGCAGCATGCGCTACATCGACGCGGAGGCCGGCCAGGCCTTCACCATCCAGGACTTCGTCAAGCCGCCCGAGCCAGAGACTCGCTAGCCGTCATGTGGTCACTTTCGTCCGGGCCGACTCGAGACTATCTTTCGCCCATGCCGCCTGCCCTCCTGAAGCAAGACGCCGCGCTGGCCGCGCTCGCCTGGCAGATCGAAGCCGGCGCCGACGAAGCGATCGGCGAGGAGGCGGTCGACCGCTTCGCCCGCTCGGCGGAGGCGGCCGAGGCCAAGCAGCGGGCCGAGGCCCAGGCCCAGGCCCAGGCAGAGGCCCGGGACAGAGCCGCGGCCGGGCGGCCGCCGCAGCGCGAAGCGGCGCGGGCACCCGGCGGCCGGCAGGGCTTCTGGGAAGCGGCGCCGGCCGAGCTGCGCTCGGGCAGCGATGCGGTCGCCACGGCGCGCCGGCTCGCCGCCGGCGCCCGCAATGTCGACGAGCTGCGCGAGGCCCTGGCCGGCTTCGACGGCTGTCCCCTCAAGCAGACCGCGACCAAGCTGGTCTTCGCCGACGGCAATCCTCAGGCCCGCTACATGATCGTCGGCGAGGCGCCGGGGCCGCAGGAGGACCGCCAGGGCATCCCCTTCGTCGGCCCCAGCGGCAAGCTGCTGGACGCCATGCTGGCCGCCATCGGCCTGGACCGCGAAACCGCCTACATCACCAACATGCTGTTCTGGCGGCCGCCCGGCAACCGCACCCCGACCGCCACCGAGATCGCCACCTGCCTGCCCTTCACCGAGCGGCACATCGAGCTGGTGGCGCCCGACTACCTGATGCTGGTCGGCGGCTCCTCCGCCAAGTCACTGCTGGGCCGCAGCGAGGGCGTCCTCAAGCTGCGCGGCCGCTGGTTCCACTACCAGTCCCCGGAGATGCCGCGGCCGATCCCGGCCCTGGCCACGCTGCACCCGGCCTACCTGCTGCGCCAGCCGGCCCAGAAACGCCTGGCCTGGCGCGATTTCCTCAGCTTCCGCGCGGCTTTCACGAGCGGCGGCGACCCGGCCGCCTGATCATGATCGATTTCGTTAACCAGATGTTATCGAGAACAATTGATAAAGAGCCTCGAGGCATTGGTTGCGGCAGCATTAACCACCGTCAGTTTCTGCGCCCTAGGGGAGAGCTTAGTGAGATTCAGGCAGATCCACCGGCTTCTCGTCGCCGCCGTCGCGGCGTCCGTCTTCGTCGCTCTGGCCCAGACGGCCCAGGCCGCGCCGCCGGACCTCGTCCTGGCCCCGGTGTTGGCCGAGGCCCCGGTCCAGGACCAAGTCCAGGAGCAGGACCAGGTCCAGCTGGCCGACGCCACGACCGGCAACATCGGCCGGAACGGCCTGCCCCTGGTCCTCTCGGAGGCTGACGCCGAGCGCTACCGTAAGATCTTCTTCCTGCAGCGCAGCGGCAAGTGGAAGGCCGCCGACCAGCAGATCGCGGCCCTGACCGACCGCCGCCTGATGGGCCACGTCCTCTATCAGCGCTACATGCACCCGCGCTCCTATCGCGCCAAGTACAGCGAGCTCAAAGGGTGGATGGACCGCTATGCCGACCACCCCGACGCCGCGCGGGTCTACCGCCTGGCCCTGAAGCGGCGGCCGAAGAACTACAAGCGTCCCCAGCGCCCGGTCTCGCCCAGCCGCTCGCTGCTGAGCCCGATCCGCAAGGTCGGAACCAGCGAGTACATGTCGCCGCGCAAGCGCAGCGCCAGGACCGGCCGCAAGGTCCGGCAGATCCAGCGCCAGGTCCGGCGCAACATCTACCGGACCCGGCTCTCGGCGACCGAGAGGCTCCTGGCGAAGAAGTCCACCCGGAGGCTGCTCGACCAGGTCGAGCTGGACGAGGCCTACTCCCAGGTCGCCGCCGCCTGGTTCTACTACGGCAAGCCCAAGAAGGCCTTCGCCCTGGCCGACCCGGCCGCCCGGCGCTCGGGCAGCAAGATCCCGATCGCCCACTGGACCGCCGGGCTGGCCGCCTGGCGCCTGCGCGACTTCGCCGCCGCCGCGGACCACTTCGAGGCCCTGGGCGAGTCCGACCGGGTCTCGGCCTGGAACAAGTCCTCGGGCGCCTATTGGGCCGCGCGGTCGCATCTGCGCCTGCGCCAGCCGGCCGAGATGAGCCGCTGGCTGGCCCTGGCCGCCGAGTACCCGCGCACCTTCTACGGCCTGCTGGCGCGCCGCGCCCTGGGCATCGAGGCCAGCTTCGACTTCACGCCGCCGCGCTTCTCCCAGGCCATGGTCGACAGCATCATGGCGCGGCCGGCCGGCGCCCGCGCCCTGGCCCTGGTCCAGGTCGGACGGCGCGACATGGCGCAGCGCGAGCTGCTGCGGATGCGCGACTGGAACGAGCCGGAAACCGTCAACGCGCTGCTCGCCGTGGCCGACCGGGCCGGACTGCCGGCGCTTTCCCTCAAGCTGGCGCGCCGCCTCGACCAGGGGGCCGGGCAGACGACCTGGAACGGCACCTCCCTGGACGTCGCCCTCTACCCCCTGCCGCCCTGGGAGCCGCGCAAGGGCTTCCGGGTCGACCGGGCGCTGGTCTACGCCTTCATGCGCCAGGAATCGGCGTTCAAGACCCGGGCCAAGAGCCCGGACGGCGCCCGCGGCCTGATGCAGCTCATGCCGCGCACCGCCAGCTTCATCGGCCGCGACCGCAGCCTGCAGCGCCGCTCCGGACGCGACCGGCTCTTCGATCCCGAGCTGAACATCGAGCTGGGCCAGAAGTACGTCGCCCATCTGCTCGACACCCCCCGGGTCGGCGACAATCTCTTCCGCCTGACCGCGGCCTACAACGGCGGCCCCGGCAACCTGAGCCGCTGGCAGAAGCGGATGAACTACGACAACGATCCGCTGCTGTTCATCGAGAGCCTGCCCGCCCGCGAGACCCGCCTCTTCATCGAGCGCGTCCTGACCAACCTGTGGATCTACCGGGAGCGCCTTGGCCAGCCCGCACCCTCGCTGGACGCCCTGGCGGCCGGCGACTGGCCGAGCTATAAGTCGCTCGACGGCGACAAGCACGGGGTGGCGCAGAATGGCAAAAATCGATGAGGGCCGGGCTTTCCAAGCGGTCAACATCGCGGTCCTGACGGTCTCCGACAGCCGGAGCCTCGAGGACGACAAGTCCGGACGGACGCTCCAGGAGATGATCGAGGCCGACGGCCACAAGGTCGTGCGGCGCGAGATCCTGCGCGACGAGCAGGCCGAGATCGAAGCCAAGCTGCGCGCGCTGGCCGCCGATCCCGAGGTCGATGTGGTGATCTCGACCGGCGGCACCGGGGTGACCGGGCGCGACGTGACGCCCGAGGCCTTCGCCGCGGTGATCGAGAAGGAGATCCAGGGCTTCGGCGAACTCTTCCGCTGGATCAGCTTCCAGAAGGTCGGCACCTCGACCATGCAGAGCCGGGCCATCGGCGGGGTCGCCGACGGCACCTATCTCTTCGCCCTGCCCGGCTCGCCCTCAGCCTGCAAGGACGGCTGGCAGGAGATCCTGCGCTACCAGCTCGACATCCGGCACCGGCCCTGCAACCTCGCCGAGCTGATGCCGCGGCTCAAGGAGCACCTCGACGCGGCGGAGTGATCGCGCGCCGCCAGCTTGCCGGATCGACCCGCGCCAGATCGGCGGCGGTGTCGACATCCTGCAGTTCCTCCAGAAGCACCAGGCGCCCGGCCATCCTCGCCCGCGTGTCGGCCAAGGCCTGCGGCCCGCCCCAGCGGACCCCGGCGAAGGAGAGGCGCAGCGCCGGGCGCCGCCGCGCCCCGATCAGCCAGTAGCCCCCGTCCGCCGCCGGCCCGAGCACGAAGTCGGCCCGCCCCAGGGCCCGGAAGGCGGTGGCGATCCGCGGCGGGTCGATGCCGGGGATGTCGCTGCCGACGATGACCACCGGCCCGGGCGGCAGCCACGTCAGCACCCGCCCCAGGCGCGCGCCGAGGTCGCCCGCCCCCTGGGCGAGCAGGGGCTCGCGGTGACGCCAGAGAGCGGCGGCGCGCCGTGCCTCCCGATCCGGCGTCACCGCGAGCCAGGTGGTCCAGCGCGGATCGCCGGAGAGGCGACGCAGCAGGACGCGGGTGTTGAGGTCGTGGAAGCGCAGGGCCGCGAGCGTCCCCAAATCCCGGGCGAGCCGCCGCTTCACCTGCCCCAGGCGCGGGGCGCGGGCGAAGACGACTAGGTGTCGCTCTGGTTTCCTCTGGGCGGGTCTCCTCTGCGGGGGCGGCAAGCGGCAGCTCCTATCCATAGAGCCGGCGCAGGGTCGCCGGCGGCAGGCCGAGGAAATAGAGCGCCAGGATCGAGAGGTTGCGCAAGGGCCTGAGCCACCAGCCGCCGCGGCGATAGCGCGCGGCCGAGGTCACGGCGCACGCCTCTAGCATCACCAGGCGCCGCCGGCCGATGCGCCGGACCAGGTCGACGTCCTCCATCAGGACCAGCGGCCGAAAGCCGCCGATCTCTTCGTAGAGGCCGCGCGCGATCAGCAGCCCCTGATCGCCGTAGGGCAGGCCGAGCCGGCGGCTGCGCCAGTTCGCCAGCGCCGCGATCCGCCGCGCACCCGGGTGGGGATCGTCGAAGTCGAGCCGGAAGACCGCGGCCTGCCGCCGGGCCTCCGGACGGGCGATGAAGGCCGCGACCGGCGCCGCCCAGCCCGGCGCGAGCCGGGTATCGGCGTGCAGGAAAAGGAGCCAGGACGCGCCGCAGGCTTCGGCCCCGGCCGCGAGCTGCTGGCCACGGCCGCGCGGCGCGGCGATGATCTTCGCCGCCGCGCCGAAGCGCCGCTCCAGTTCCGGACTCCTGTCGCCGCCGACCAGGAGAACTTCGCCGACCAGGCCGGCCGACCGCCCTTCCTCCAGCGCCTCCAGCGTCGCCGCCAGGACCGGCGGCGCACCGAGCACGGGAATCACGATGTCGATCCGCCCAGCTGCCATGGCGGCGTGATAGCACAGTGTGTGGCTTGCGGTACCGCTGCCAGGCCGGATGAAACGAGGAACAGGCGCGCGCCGTCACCCTCCGGCGGGGTCGGGGGCCATGCCCTTCTTGGCGAGTTCTTCCAGCGCCTTCTCGGACTTCTCGAGGTGCGCCAGGCCCATGCCGCGCAGGACGTTGGGCGCCTTGGTGAACTGGATGTTCCGGTAGCCGACGATCTCGATGCGGTTGCCCCAGGGATCGAGGAAGTCGAGGAAGGGCCCGGGCAGAATCTCGACCTCCATCTCCTTCAGCCGCTCGCGCACCGCCTCCTTGTCGTCGACGACCAGGCCGAGGTGGCGGGCGTCGTCCGGCGCCTGGCGGCGGCCTTTGGAGAAGTTGACGAACTGGTCGCCGAAATAGATGAAGGCCATGGTCTCGCTCTGGCTCTTGAGCTCGAAGTCCAGGAAGCGGCCGTAGAAGTCGAGCGCCTCCTGGATGTCGCCGACCTCCAGCGCCACGTGGTTGAACCCGACTGCGCGTGCCTTCCTGTCCTTGGTCATGACTGTCCACCTGTCGATGCGTCCAGGTCCGGGCGGCGGCCCGGCCGCTGCCTTTCCATTTGGTGAGCGCCCGCCGGAGGCCAAGTGGAAAGCGGCCGGCCTTCGCGCCACGTCGCGATACCCAGCGCTCTCCGGGGCAGGCTCCTGACGCTGTCCTGTCAGCAGGCCTCTGCTATGCAAAGAGGCTCCGACCGTCGACGGACCTCGAAGGGAGCCATGCCGTGACCGAGCTCACGATCCACCTTCCGGGACTCCTCCTCGCCTATTCGGCCTTCCTGCTGTCGATCCTGAGTCCGGGGCCCAATGTCCTCGCGATCCTGGGGACCTCGATGAGCGGCGGCAGGCGTGCGGGACTCGGCCTGGCGGCGGGCGTCTCCGCGGGCTCCTGCTGCTGGGCCCTGCTGACGGCGGCCGGCCTCTCCGCCCTGCTCGCCTCCTACGCGGCGGCGCTCGCGGTGATCAAGGTCGTCGGCGGCCTGTACCTGCTGTGGCTCGCCTACAAGTCCTTCCGCGCCGCGGCCTCCGTCCATGACCTCGCGGCCACGGCCCTGGCCGGCGGCCGGCGCGGCCCCTTCGGCTACGTCCTGCGCGGGCTGGCGATCCAGATGACCAACCCCAAGGCCGCGCTGGCTTGGATCGCCATCATCTCCCTCGGCCTCCAGGCCGACGCGCCGCTCTGGGTCGGCTTCGCCATCGTCGCCGGGACCAGCCTGCTCTCGCTGCTGATCCACTGCCTCTACGCCCTCGCCTTCTCCACGGCCGCCATGCTGCGGCTCTACGGAAGGGCACGGCGGGGGATCCAGGCGGCCCTCGGCGCCTTCTTCGGCTTCGCCGGGATCAAGCTGCTCAGCAGCCGGCTCTAACGCGTGTCGCCGGCACCAGCCGCCGCCGCGGCCTGCTGGCGCTCGGCCTCGTCGTCCAGGACCCGGCGGGCGGCCGCGGCGGCCGCTTCCTTGGTCCCGTTCTCCTCGGCGTTGCCGGTCACGTGGACGGTGACCTCGCGGCTGGCGAAGGTGATGCCTTCCCGCGCGAAGGCGGCGCGGATGCGGTGCAGCAGCTCGCGCCGCAGCACGAACTGCTCGCCGGGCTTGGCCATGAACTTGACCCGCAGGATCATCGCCGAGTCATCCATCTGCAGGACGCCCTGGGACTTCGGCGGATCGAGCAGCATCGGGCCCAGGTCCGGGTCCTCGGACATCTCCAGGCCGATCTGCTTGACGATCTTCTTCACCTTCACCGGATCGGTGTCGTAGGTCAGGCGCATCGGCAGCTTCATGATCACCCAGTCGCGCGAGTAGTTGGTCAGGGTCTGGATCTCGCCGAAGGGGATGGTGTTCAGGGGGCCGCGGTGGTGACGCAGGCGCAGGCTGCGGATCGAGATCTTCTCGACCGTGCCCTTGGCGGCGCCGACGTCGATGTACTCGCCCATCCGGAAGGCGTCGTCGATCAGGAAGAAGGCGCCCGAGACGATGTCCCGCACCAGGGTCTGGGCGCCGAAGCCGATGGCGATGCCGACGACGCCGGCGCCGGCCAGCAGCGGCCCGATGTCGATCCCCAGGCTGGAGAGCGCGGTCATGGTCGCCATGACCGCGATCGTCGCGAAGGCGAAGGTGCGCAGCAGCGGCAGCAGGGTCGCCGCCCGGGTCGCCCCGGCGCCGCCGCCCTCGCCTCCCGGGGCCTCCTGCTCACCCGGCTCGCCGCCGCCCTCGGCCTCCAGGCGGCTGTCGATCATGGCGCTGACAAGCTGCCAGATGACGTAGCCGACCAGGGCGGTGACGCCGACGTTAACGGCGGCGGCGACCAGCCAGCCACCGATGCCGACGGCCTCCAGCGTCTCAACGTGGAAGCCCCAGAGCGAGAGGAAGATCGCCGCGGCGCCGACCACGATCAGGACCCGTATGGCGCGCCTGAGCGCGGCGCAGACGGCGCTGTCGGCGCCATAGCGCGCGGAGAGGAAACGGCCGATCATGATGTCGAGGGCCGGGGCGGCGACGAAGAGCAGAAGGCTGATCAGCCCGGTGTTGGTGTCGTTCGTCTGCTCGCCCTGCAGCAGAAGCCGCCCCATGGAAAGGCCATAGACCAGCAGCATGTAGGCGCTGGCCAGGTAGTGCCAGCTGTCGGCCAGCAGGCGGCGCAGGTAGCTCCAGGCGCCGGCCTCCTGGGAGTCGCCGCGGATCAAGGCGGCGACGTCCTTGCGGATGCTCCACAGCCCGACGATCAGCAGCAGGATGAAGACCGTCCCCACCATCGTCACCAGGAAGAGGTGCATCGTCGGCGGCGCGCCGTAGATCGCCAGGAGGGCGCAGGTCAGGAAGCCGAAGTTCCAGATCAAGGCCAGCGCCAGCACGAAGCGGCGAACGCGCAGGGTCGGCCGGTCCTCCAAGGGCAGGAGCCGGTAGACCCGCCATTTGAACGGGAGAAAGAACTCCGTCATCGCCATGACGAACAAGGTGCCGGCGGTGGCGGAGACGAAGGTGCCGAGGAAGAAGCGCGCCGCCTCGTCGCCGTGCCAGAAGGTGAAGACCACGACGATCGCCGCCAGGTAGAAGATGACCACGCCGGAGAGCTCCAGCAGCAGCCAGACGATGGCATCGCCGAAGACCGCGAGCGAGGCGTAGGCCCCGACATCGGCGCTTCGTGCCGCCAGCCGCTCCTGGTGCTTGCCGACGAAACGGCGCCAGAAGAAGCGCACCGCGAAGCCGAGGCCGAGGACGACCAGCAGCCCTAGCAGCGTGACCAGGACCCCGCCGCTGCCCTCTAGCCGGGTCGCGACCAGGGTCAGCATCGATGGCGCCTCGGGGGCTTGGGCGAGGACCTCGGCAAGGCGGGCGCGCAGGCTGCCGCCCATGCTCTCCATGCTCATCAGGACGTTCATCGAGCCGGCGTCCGGGTTGCGCGCCGCGGCGCCGGCCGCCTTGTCGAGCTGCTCCAGCAGGATCGCGCGGACCTGCTCGTCGGACAGCCCGGCGACCAGGTCGCGGACCTGCGAGGGCGACAGGTCCTCGGGCAGCGCCACCTCTTCCGGGGCTGGCGCCGCCTCGCCGGCCGGCTGGCCGATAAACGTCTGGGCATGGCCGAGATCGGGCGCCCAGACGGCGGCCAGCATCGCCAGCGCCAGGCCCCCCAGCGCCAGGCCGAGCAGCGACCGCCGGCCCACGGCCAAGGGCCCCGCGCGGCGGGATCGCCCGCCCCGAATCCTCGTCGTCATCGATCTCTCCATCCGCTCCCCTGCCGAGACCTCCGGAGGGTTCGGAGGCCTGCTCGGCCAAGGACTATAACCCAAATTGCATGCTGCGCCGAAACGCCCGGGATCCGCCCGCCGATGGCGGGGTGCAAATTGACTCCTCCGCGCGTTTCGCCTTAATCGCCGCTGCGGCTGCACCAGTCCGGCCGCAGCGCTTCGACAGCGCCGAAAGCCTGACGGATATGTGATGGGCGCAGCGCCGCGAAGGTTACCATCTGACCGGACGTCGCCCGGTGATCCCCAACAGAAGGTCGAGCATGCCCCTTTTTGATCCCTTCGAGCTGCGTGGCGTGGCGTTCCCGAACCGCGTGGTCGTCTCGCCCATGAGCCAGTACCGCGCCGAGCAGGGCTTCGCCAACGACTGGCATCTGGTGCATCTCGGCCGCTTCGCCCTCGGCGGCGCCGGCCTGGTGTTCTGCGAGGCGACGGCGGTCGAGGAGCGCGGGCGCCGCACCCACGGCGACCTGGGCCTGTGGCGGGACGAGCAGGTCGACGGCCTCAGCAGGATCGTCCGCTTCCTGGAGGCCGAGGGCGCGGTGCCCGGCGTGCAGCTCGCCCACGCCGGCCGCAAGGCCAGCGAGCGGCGGCCCTGGCACGGCGAGACCCCGGTGACGGCGGAGGACGTCGAGCTGCGCGGCGAGGCGCCCTGGACCGCCATCGGCCCCTCGCCCCTGCCCTATGCCGAGGACTGGCCGGCCCCGGCGGAGATGAGCCGCGAGGACATCGCCGGGGTCGTGACGGCCTTTCGCGACGCCGCGCTTCGGGCGCAGGCGGCGGGCTTCAAGGTGATCGAGGTCTACGCCGCCCACGGCTTCCTGATCCACCAGTTCTATTCGCCTATCGCCAACCGAAGGGAGGATTCCTACGGCGGCGACTTGGAGGGCCGGACCCGCCTGGGCCTGGAGATCGCCGAGGCGATCCGCAGCGTCTGGCCCGAGGAGCTGCCGCTGATCTTCCGGCTCTCGGCGACCGACTGGCTGGACGGCGGCTGGGAGCTGGAGGACACGGTCGCCTTCGCCCGACGGCTCAAGGAGCGCGGCGTCGACATGATCGACTGCTCCAGCGGCGGCATCGGCGGCAAGGAGCGGCCCCGGCGCATGGCCCTGAGCCAGGGCTTCCAGGCGCCCTTCGCCGAGGCGGTGCGGCGCGAGGCCGGGATCGCCACCATGGCGGTCGGCTTCATCTGGGACCCGGAGGCGGCCAGCGCCATCGTCGAGGGCGGGCAGGCCGACCTCGTGGCGCTGGCCCGCGAGGTCCTGAGCGACCCCAACTGGACCCTGCGCGCCGCCGAGGCCCTGGGCCGCGACGAGAGCTTCGGCCTCTGGAAGCCCGAGTTCGGCTGGTGGCTGAACCGCCGCGACCGGCTGGTCCGCAAGCTCGGCCTGCGCTGACGGCAGGCCGCATCGATGCGCCGCCATGGCTGACCTCTCTGTCCTTCACGCCGCGCTGGTCCGGCTGCCCGGCTTCGCCGAGGTGACGGCGGCGGAGCTGGTGCCGCTGCAGGACAAGGGCCTGGCCCACGACCACATCCGCGTCGCCGGGCGCGGCCTGCTGCTGCGGGTGCCCAAGCAGAGCCAGTTCGGGCTCTCGGCCGAGGTCAACCTGCGCTACCAGGCGGCCTGCTTCGAGCGGGCCAGCCACAGCGGCCAGGCCCCGCGGCTGCACGGCGTCCTTGCGCCGACGGCGGCGCTGCCCATGGGGGCGCTGCTGGTCGAGGAGATCGCCGGCCGGCCGCCGCGCCTGCCCGAGGACCTGCCGGCCCTCGCCGCCTGCATGGCGCGGGTGCATTCCCTGCCGGTCCCGCCGCCTGAGGAGAGGCCGCCGCTGGAGGACCACCGCGACCCGGTGGCCGGTGCCATGGAGGAGATCGAGACCCAGGCGCGCTTTCTCGATGCTGCGGGGCTGACCTCGGCGGCCCGCGCCGAGATCGAGGCCGAGCTGTCCTGGGCCCGAAGCTTCCGCGCCGAGGTCGCGGGGCGGCCGCAACCGATCACTCTGGTGCTGACCGACACCCACCCCGGCAACTTCCTGATCGAGGATGGCCCGGAGCGGGGCACCAAGGCGGTGATCGTCGACCTGGAGAAGGCGCTCTACGGTTCGCCCGGCATCGACCTCGCCCACGCCACGGTCTACTCCTCGACCACCTGGGACCTGGAGGTCTACGCCGAGCTCTCGGTCGAGGAGGTCGCGGCCTTCTACCGCCACTACCTGGAGATCGCCGCGCCGGAGCTGGCCGCCGCGCTCAGGCCCTGGCTGGTCCCCCTGCGGCGCCTGCTCTTCCTGCGCGCCATCACCTGGTGCGCCAAGTGGCGGGTCCTGCACCGCCGCGACCGCGCCGCCGACAAGCACGCGGCCGAGAGCGCCGAGGACTGGTCGGCCGAGAACACCGATGCCACCACCATCGCCCACGTCGCCGGCCGGGTCGACGACTACCTCTCGGCCGCCACGCTGCAGCGCATGCGCGGCGAGTGGCTGGCCCGGCCCGGGCTGGAGGCATTGATTTAGGATATGGCGAAAGGCCGGGGCTCTGGCACACTGTTGCGGTCATGACCCTGATCCTGACCGTGACCTTTCCCCGCGCCCATCCCAACGCCATCCGGCAGGCGGTGGAGGCGGCCAGGGACGTCTCGGGCCTGCGGGTCTCCGATCCCAAGCCCGAATGGCTCTCCGCGACCACGCCGCCGGTGGTCGAGCTGCCGGAGGCCCATGACCTGCTGACCGACGAGGTCCAGGGCGAAGACGGCACCTGGGCTTTCAGCGCCGAGGGCCGGACCCGCATCGCCCGCGCGCTGGAGGTGCTCTGCGAGGCGGCGCACGACCTGATGCTGGTGCAGGCCGCCTGGGCCGGCGACTCGCCGCTGCGGACCGAGCCCATGACCATCGACGTGCTCTCCCGGCTGGTCCTCGACAACCGCCTCGGCCGGCGGACGGTCTACGAGGTGCGCCGGCACTAGGCCTTCGCCCCGCGACGCGGTGCCGCCTCACCCTTCGACAGGCTCAGGATGAGGTCAAAGGTCGCGGCGCCTGCCGCTCGGCCTCATACCGAGCCGGCCGAAGCCTCATCCTGAGCCTGTCGAAGGGTGAGGCGCGCCTGACAAGGCGCTCTATGTGCCTTGCTGAGGATGGCAATTGTTCTTGTTTTGTTCCAGAGATCCCGGTACCCTCGAAGCATGGACGAGCGGCTGCCGGATCGCCCCAGGAAGGGCCGTGGCGCCGTCTCCAACCCCGACAACCGCTACGAGTCCACCGGCCGGGTCGCGGTCGACGACGGCTGGGCCTCGGCGGCGGAAGGCGGAGCGGAGGCGGAGGCGCCGCTGCGCACCGTCGTCCTGGCCGACAGCTCCAAGAGCGTGATCGCGCGCAACGACTCGCCGGACGTGCCCTTCGACAAGTCGGTCAACCCCTACCGTGGCTGCGAGCACGGCTGCGTCTACTGCTTCGCCCGGCCGAGCCACGCCTATCTCGGCATGTCGCCGGGCCTGGACTTCGAGACCCGGATCATGGCCAAGCACAAGGTCGCCGCGCTCCTGGAGAAGGAGCTGGCCAAGCCCTCCTACAAGCCTCAGCCCATCGCGCTCGGCACCAACACCGATCCCTACCAGCCGGTCGAGCGACGCCTGGAGCTGACCCGGCAGATCCTCGAGGTGCTGTGGCGGGCGCGCAACCCGGTGACCATCGTCAGCAAGTCCGACCTGGTGGTCCGCGACCTCGACATCCTGGAGCCCATGGCCGCCGAGGGCCTGGCCAAGGTCTGCATCTCGGTGACGACGCTCGAGCGCGACCTCGCCCGGGTCATGGAGCCGCGCGCGCCGACCCCGAACAAGCGCATGGCGGCGATCCGCACGCTCGCCAAGGCCGGGGTGCCGAGCGGCGTGATGGCGGCGCCGATGATCCCGGCCCTGAACGACAGCGAGCTGGAGGCGATCCTCGAGGCCGGCGCCGAGGCCGGGGCCAAGCTCGCCGGCTATGTCCTGCTGCGCCTGCCGCTGGAGCTGAAGGAGCTCTTCGAGGAGTGGCTGGAGGCGCACTACCCCGAGCGCAAGGAGCGCGTGCTCAACCAGCTGCGCGCGGCACGCGGCGGCCGGATCTACGTGGCCCGCTGGGGCGAGCGCATGCGCGGCAAGGGCATCGAGGCCGAGCTGCTGGCCCGCCGCTTCGACCTCGCCGCCAAGCGCCTCGGCCTCAACCACCAGCGCGAGGACTGGACCCTCGACACCACCCAGTTCCTCCGCCCGGAACCGAAGAGCGCCCAGCTGACGCTGTTTTAAGAGTGGCGCCGAACGGCCCCACTTCTCCCCTGTCATCACCGGACTTGATCCGGTGATCCATGGCCGAGGCCGGGCGCCAAGCGGAACCATGGATGCCCGGATCAAGTCCGGGCATGACAGTCGGGATTGAAGTAGAGGGAGGAAGAAGCCGAAGGTGTCCTACTACGTCTACATCCTGGCCAGCCGTCGAAACGGCACACTCTACACCGGCGTGACGAAGGACTTGGTGCGACGCGGCTATCAACACAGGGAAGGCATCGGCAGCCGCTTCGCGCATCGCTACGGCGTCAAGCTGCTTGTCCACTTCGAGGTCTTCCAGGACGTGAGGCAAGCCATCCGGCGGGAGAAGGCAATCAAGAGCTGGCCGCGCGCTTGGAAGGTCGATCTGATAGAAACCCGCAACCCGACCTGGCGCGACCTCTATCCCGAGATCGCGCTCTAAGCCTCCCCTTCCACTGTCATCACCGGGCTCGACCCGGTGATCCATGGCCAAGGCCGGGCGCCAAGCGGTGCCATGGATGCCCGGATCAAGTCCGGGCATGACAGCAGGGGGGTGTCGGCGGTGAGATTACATACCGCGACAGCTGAATTGACTCACAGCGGCAACCCGACCTGGCGCGACCTCTACCCAGAGATCGCAATCTGACCCTTCCCACCGCTGTCATCACCGGGCTTGACCCGGTGATCCATGGCCGAGGCCGGGCACCAAGCGGCGCCATGGATGCCCGGATCAAGTCCGGGCATGACAGTGTGGGTGTCGGCGGCGCGATTACGGACCGCGGCAGTTGAGTTGACTGACGGCGG
>JANQGU010000437.1 GCA_028282935.1 Kiloniellales bacterium | reverse complement strand
GCCGACGGCAGCTACCTCATGTGCCACACCCACGGCGCCCTGTTCCGCATCGAGGACGGCTACTGCGTCGCCGGCCCCTGCGCCGGGGCGAGCCTGACCCCGGTGGCGGTCCGGCTCGCCGAGGACGGCGCCGTCCACCTAGCCCCGGCGCCCGGGGAACCCGGCGAAGGCTGAGCCCCGGACACTCGGCTAAGAACCTAAATCTGCTGGTGCCGAATTGAAGATATCGGAGAGTCACCTCCTCCCAACCCTCCCCCATCGAGGGGGAGGGCCGGGGTGGGGGTGAACCTCCGAAACATGCAGATAAGCTCTACCGGACCAGGACCAAGGAGTGGACGCCGCGGGTCACCGGGACTTTGTGGTTGGTCTTGACCAGGACCGGCTTGGGGTCGAGCGGATCGACGGCAAGGCGCCAGAAGTCGATCGAACCGCCGGCGATCCGGTCGTCGAAGTGGTCGTAGGTCGCGACCGCGAGGTAGCGGCCGGAGGCGTCGAAGGCGGCCGCCTCGGGCAGGATGCCGTCGTAGGGGAAGTCGCCGATCCGGGTCAGCTGCCCGCTTTCCGGGTCCAGGGTCATCAGGGTCAGGCTGCTGAACCAGGTGATGCGGTCGTCGTCGTAAGGCAGGTAGCTGCGCTCCAGATTGGTGGTCACGACGAAGCGGCCGTCCGGGCTGATCGCCAGGCCCTCCGGGCTGACGCCGGTCATGGCCCGCGAGACCAGGGCGTGGCGCGGACCGCCGTCGGCCGCCTGCCCGGCCTCGAGCCGGATCGAGACGAGGTCGCCGCGCGGCGCCTCGTTCCAGGTCCCCTCGACATCCGGGCCCCAATAGAGGTTGTTCACGATGAGGTGCCGGCCGTCGGGGGCGAAGCGCGCCATGTAGGGCGCCTTGCCGATCTGGACGCCGTTGCCCCAGGCGTCGAGCCGGAAACCCTCCCCCGCCGCGGAGACCCGCGAGAAGGAGAGCCGGGCGTCGCTCGAGTCGACCAGGGCCAGGGTGTCGTCCTCCGGATGCCATTCCGCGTGGATCAGGCGGTTGCCTTCGGGCAGCCCCGGGACCTCGACGTAGATTGGCGTCCCGAGCTCGCCGTCGTCGAAGGGGATCAGGGCGAGCGGCCGCTCGCGCCCGGCGCCCGCCGGATGGAAGGTCACGGCCAGCAGGGTCCCGGCCGCGTTCACGCTGACCGAGTCCGGACGCTCGGCCAGGGTCAGGTTCTGGACCACCCGGGGTCGGCTCGGGGTCGAGAGGTCGACCACCGCGATCCGGTCACCGTGCCGCAGGTCGGCGAAGGTCTGCGCCTCGGCGGGGCCCTCGGGCCGGGACGCCCAGGTCTCGACCACGAAGGCATGACGGCCGTCCGGTGTCGCGGCGAGGGCGACCGGCGGTCCGGCGACCGAGTTGCTGGCCTCGATCTCGTGTGCCTGGAGGTCCCGGGCGTGGCCGCCGAGCGGCACCACGCTGAGGCTGTCGCGGCCTTCGCGCGGGCCCAGGCGGCCATCGACATAGGCCGAGGCCAGCATGTCCGCGTCCGAAACCGACAGCAGCATGCGGCCCTGGAAGTCCAGGGGCGCGGCGCGTTGCTCCGCCGCAACGGCGGCGGCGCTCGTGAACAGGAGGCCCGACGCGAGGGCGCCGGCGAGTCGCCTGCTTGTCATCGTCTCGTCTCTCCGTTTGTGAGCCTTGCCGCTCGATATGATCGGGCCTTATGATCACGTCTAATTATTTGGTCTGAATGATTGATCATTACTTATGAACGTGGCCGTGGAACCGAGACTGCTCCGGACCTTCTGCGCCGTCGCCGAGGAGCTACATTTCCGCCGCGCCGCCGCGCGCCTGGGCGCGACCCAGTCCGGGGTCAGCCAGCAGGTCCGGGACCTTGAGCAGCGCCTCGGATTCCCCCTGTTCCGGCGCAGCAACCGGCGGGTCGAGCTGACCGACGGCGGGCGGGTCTTCCTGCCGGAGGCGAAGGAGATCCTGCGACGGCTGGCCCGGGCGGTGGACAACGCCCGCGCGATCCAGGACGGCCGGCGCGGCGACGTGACCGTGGGCCTGATCGGCGCCGCGACCTTCGAGGTCATGCCGCGCCTGATCGAGCGGGTCCGCCGGCGGGCGCCCGATCTGCGCTTCACCTTCCGGGAGATGACGGCCCAGGAGCAGTTTCACGCGCTGGCCGAGGGCGCGATCGACCTCGGCGTGATGCGCTCGGCGCGCCGCTTCCCCGACCTGCGCTTCGAGACGGTCTTCCGGGAGCCGGTGATCTGCCTGCTGCCCGCGGCGCATCGGCTGGCAGCGCGGCCGAGGGTCGCGGTCGCGGAGCTGGAGGCGGAGCCGATCCTCAACCTGGGCCGCGACTACGAGCCGACGGCGCACGACTTCTACAACCAGCTCTACCGCGCCGCCGGCTTCGAGCCGCGGATCGATCAGGAGGTCAGCCAGATCGCGACCATCCTTTTCGTCATCGCCACGACCGGCTGCGTGGCGCTGGGGCCCCGCAGCTTCACGACACTGCAACGCGCGGGCGTGGTCTATCGCGACCTGGTGCCGCCGGCGCCGGAGGTCGAGACGCAGCTCGTCTGGAACCCGCAGCGCGTCTCCTCGGCGCTGGAGACGGTCATCGGCTGCGCCGGAGATCTGACCTTGGATTCGACCGTCTCCGCGACTTAAGACGGTAGGCGCGCGCCGCCCTCCCGCCAAGCCGCGACCGCCCCTTGTCTTTTGTCGCGTCTTGCCCAGAATAGGCCGGAAGACTTGACCTATGACAAAGGGAACGCGGCGGCCGGGTGCTAGCCTCCGGCAGCAAAGCGATCCTCAGCAGGGAGGCCAAGAAGCATGACGGAGCACCACGTCTTTCCCGTTCCCGAGTCCTGGGCGGAGCGGGCCTGGGCCGACGAAGCGACCTACTTCAAGATGTACGAGCAGTCGATCGCCGACCCGGAGGCCTTCTGGGGCGAGCACGGCAAGCGCATCGACTGGTTCAAGCCCTTCACCAAGGTCAAGGACGTGTCCTACGGCCCGGGCGACGTCCACATCAAGTGGTTCCACGACGGCACCCTGAACGCCGCCCACAACTGCCTGGACCGGCACCTGGAGACCCGCGGCGACCAGACCGCGATCATCTGGGAGGGCGACGACCCCAAGGACGACAAGAAGATCACCTACAGGCAGCTGCACGAGGCGGTCTGCCGCCTGGCCAACGGCCTGAAGGAGATCGGCGTCCAGAAGGGCGACCGAATCACGATCTACATGCCGATGATACCCGAGGCGGCGGTGGCGATGCTGGCCTGCGCCCGGGTCGGCGCGATCCATTCGGTGGTCTTCGGCGGCTTCTCGCCGGACTCCCTGGCTGGCCGCATCCAGGACTGCGATTCCAACGTCGTGATCACCGCCGACGAGGGCCTGCGCGGCGGCCGCAAGGTGCCCCTGAAGAAGAACGCCGACCTGGCCCTGGCCTCCTGCCCCTCGGTCAAGAAGTGCATCGTGGTCAAGCGCACCGGCGGCGCGGTCGACTGGGACGACGGTCGCGACGTCTGGTACCACGAGCTGACCGAGGCCGCCTCGCCGGACTGCCCGCCGGCCGAGATGAACGCCGAGGACCCGCTGTTCATCCTCTACACCTCGGGCTCGACCGGGAAGCCGAAGGGCGTGCTGCACACCACCGGCGGCTACATGGTCTACACCTCGATGACCCACCAGTACGTCTTCGACTACCACGACGGCGACATCTACTGGTGGGTCATCGACGCGTAGACCATATAGCCGCCGGTGGTGTGCAGCACGCCCTTCGGCTTACCGGTCGAGCCCGAGGTGTAGAGAATGAACAGCGGATCCTCGGCGTCCATCTCCGTGGGCGGGCAGTCGGCCGAGGCGTGGTCCATGAGCTCGTGGTACCAGACGTCGCGTCCGTC
>JANQGU010000307.1 GCA_028282935.1 Kiloniellales bacterium | reverse complement strand
GGCTGGGCGTGGGTGTTGAAGGCGCCGTGGTCGGCCAGCACGGAGGCGCGGATGGCGGTGATCTTACCGTTCTCGTCGGCCGCCAGCTCGCCGGTCATGTGGTAGTCGCGGGCGAAGGCCGTGGTCGAGAGGTTGTCCATGCGGCTCTCGATCCACTTGACCGGCAGGCCGGTCACGATCGAGGCCGCGGCGGCGCAGACGTAGCCGGGATAGGCCCCGACCTTGTTGCCGAAGCCGCCGCCGACGTCGGGCGAGACGATGCGGATGTTGTTCTCGGACATCCCGGTGATCAGCGAGACCACGGTGCGGATCACGTGCGGCGCCTGGAAGGTGCCGTAGACCGTGAGCACGCCGTTGGTCGCGTCCATCGAGGCGACGCAGCCGCAGGTCTCCATCGGACAGGGATGGTTGCGCGGATAGGCGATGTGCTCCTTGACGGTCACCGCGGCCGCCGCGAAGGCGGCGTCGGTGGCCGCCGCGTCGCCGACTTCCCAGTGGAAGATGTGGTTCGGATGCCGACGCTGGCCCTGGCCGACGTCGTCCTTCTCGGCGACGTCCTCGCGCAGGACCGGCGCGTCCTCGTCGAGCGCCTTGCGCGGATCGACCAGCACCGGCAGCTCCTCGTACGCGACCTCGACCGCCTGCACGCCGTCGGCGACGGCGTAGCGGTCGGCGCCGACCACGAAGGCGACCTCCTGGTTCTGGAAGTGCACCTTCTTGTCGGCCAGGACCGCGGCCACGTCGCCGGCCAGGGTCGGCATCCAGTGCAGGCCCAGGGGCTCCAGGTCCTTGGCGGTGATCACGGCGGCCACCCCCGGCACGGCCAGGGCCGCCTCGGTGTCGATCGACTTGATCCTGGCGTGGGCGTAGGGGCTGCGCACGAAGTCGCCGTAGACCATGCCGGGCAGCTTGATGTCGTCGACGTAGTTGCCCTTGCCGCGGATGAAGCGGGCATCCTCCTTGCGCTTGCGCGCGGTCCCGATACCGCCGAGGGTCGCCTCGCGCTCCTCCAGGGTCATTTCCTTGACGTCGTTCATCACTCGGCGGCCTCCCTGCCGGCGTTGATCTTGTCGGCGGCGTAGCGCACCGCCTTAACGATGTTCTGGTAGCCGGTGCAGCGGCAGAGGTTGCCGGAGAGGCCCCAGCGGATCTCCTCGTCCGTCGGGTTGGGGTTCTCGAGCAGCAGGCGGTGGGCCCGGGTGATCATGCCCGGGGTACAGAAGCCGCACTGCAGGCCGTGCTCCTGCATGAAGCCCTCCTGCAGGGCCGAGAGGGTGCCGTCCGCCTCGGCCATGCCCTCGATCGTGGTGATCTGGGCGCCTTCGGCCTGGACCGCGAAGACCGTGCAGGACTTCACCGACTTGCCGTCGAGGTCGACGGTGCAGGCCCCGCAGTGCGAGGTCTCGCAGCCGACGTGCGGCCCGGTGATGCCGAGCTTCTCGCGCAGGAAATGGATCAGCAGCAGGCGCGGCTCGACCAGTTCCTCGACCGCCGCGCCGTTGACCGTCATCTTGACCGGAATCTTGCTCATGTTCCTCTGCCTCCCTGCGCTCAGGCGCTGGCCCGCTCGCGCGCCCGCGCGACGGCACGTTGCACCATGACCCCGGCGGCATGGCGCTTGAAGTCGGCCGGACCGCGCAGGTCCTCGACCGGATCGGCGGCCTCCCGGGCCAGGCGGACGGCCTCGGCGACCGCCGCCTCGTCGAGGCTGCTGCCGACCAGGGCCTGGCTCGCGGCCTCGGCGAAGATCGGGGTCTGGCCGAGGTTGGTCAGGGCGATCGCCGCCTGGCTGCAGGTCCCGCCGTCGAGGCTCAGGGCCACCGCCGCCGCTGCCGTGGCGTAGTCGCCGACCTTGCGCTTCATCTTCTCGTAGGCCTGGCCCTGGCCCTCGGGAGGGCGCGGGATCCGGACCGCGGTCAGGATCTCGTCCTCGCCCAGCGCGGTGAAGTAGGCGCCCTCGTAGAAGTCGCGGGCCGGGATCTCGCGCTGGCCGCTGGCGTTGCGGACCAGGTAGCTGGCGCCCAGGCACTGCATCACCGCCGGCATGTCGTTGCCCGGATCGCCGTTGGCGACGTTGCCGCCCAGGGTGCCGCAGTAACGCACCTGCGGGTCGGCGATCATCAGGGCCGTCTCGCGCAGGATCGGGCAGAGCGCCTGCAGCAGCTCCGACTCGATGACCTCGTGCTGGGTGGTCATGGCGCCGATCTCGAGGCTGCCGTCGGCCTCGCGGATACCCCGAAGCTCCGCCAGGTTGCGGAGGTCGATCAGGTGCGCCGGCGCGGCCAGGCGCAGCTTCATCATCGGCACCAGGCTGTGGCCGCCGGCGATGACCCGGCCGTCCTCGCCATGCCGGGCGAGAAGCGCCAGGGCTTCATCGACCGAGCCCGGCCGATGGTACTCGAAGGGTCCTGGAATCACGGTCTTGCCTCTCCTGTATCGCTTTCGGTCTCTGTCGGCCGACATCGGCCCGGACCAATTGGGGCCGAGGTCGCGCCAGCGTCACCGCCGAACGTCTACCGCCTTCAGCCCTACACCAAGCGTAGCGAAAGTGTGACGAAAGACCAACTTCGGCGCACCAACGGCAGGCCGCCTGCACGAACGGCGGCCTCGGCGCACGAATGGCAGGTCAGGAAGGTGAGATCAGGACGACAGGCCCAGGGCCTCGCGCAGCCGCGGCACGTTGCGGCGGCTGACCGGAACGCTGGCCCCGGCCCGGCCACGCAGGCGCACGACCGCCTGCTCGCGGTGCTTCTCGACCGCCCGGGCGTGCCTGAGGTTGATGATGTGGCTGCGGTGGACCCGCAGGAAGACCGCAGGGTCGAGCCGGGCCTCCAGCTCCGACAGCGACAGGGAGCAGAAATAGGTCTCGGCGCCGTCGGAGACCTGGGTGTAGTGCGCCTCGGCCTGGATCGAGACGATCTGGTCGGGGTCGAGCAGCAGGGTGGTCTTGTTCTGCTCGACCGGCAGGCGGGCCAGCCGTCCGGGCTGCCCAGCCTTCGCGGCCGGCTGCGGCTTGGCCTCGGCTGCCGGCGCCCCCGCGGCAGCGGCCTGATCGGGGAGCGCGACCAGGAGCGCCAGGCCGAAGATCAGGAAGGCCGCCAGGGCGACCACGATGGCCAGCAGGTGCGGGCTGAGCGCCGGCGCGGCGTATTCGATCAGGACCTCGACCGGCAGGAAGGTGGCGGCCGCCATGGCCGTGTAGTGCATGCCGGAGATCGCCAGGCCCATGACCACGGCCGCGGCGAGGGTCTGCCAGGGGCCCTTGAGGTTGAAGGCGAGCCACAGCGCGAGGCTCGCGGCGGCGATGCCGATCAGGACCGACGCGGCCACCAGCCCGTAGGAATGGCTGATCACGCAGTTGGCCCGCACGGCGGCCATGCCGATGTAGTGCATGGAGGAGATGCCCAGGCCCATGAAGACCCCGGCGGCGGCCAGGCGGCGCAGGCTGGCATCGCCGTAGCTGGCGACCGAGAGGCCGAGCCCGGTGACCAGGATCGAGACCAGCGCCGAGATCAGGGTCAGCAGGACGTCGTAGTCGATGGTGACCGGCAGCTCCAGCGCCAGCATGCCGACGAAGTGCATCGACCAGATGCCGCCGCCGATGGTCACCGCCGCGGCGGACAGCAGGGCCTTGCGGAGGGTCCCGCCCTCGCGCAGCAGGCCGCGCGCCAGCCGCAGGCCGGCGTAGGCGCCCAAGATGGCAATCACCACCGACAGCAGAATCAGCAGCGGATCGTAGGTGGCAACCATGATGCCCCATACCAAGGCCGCCGCGCACCCGGCGGCGGAGGACATCATAGCATCTCTGGTCGAAAAGCGCGCCGTGGCTGCCGCCGGGCCGGCCGGACCGGCTAGCGCACTCCCCGATCAGACGCTTTCGCGTCTGGCCGGGAGTCGTGCGCTAACACTTGGAAGTCAGGGCATTACATCCGGCCAGATGGATCGCAAGGCGATTCCATCTGGCCGAATGTAATGCCCTAGGGGACGGCAGCACAACGGATCGCCATGCCCGGCGGCCTATAAAGTTAGGCACACCCCCTCCCGGACATGGCGACCGTGGTGTCTGCGAGCACCCGGATGGAGGTGCCCGCCTCGGCACGAAGCCGAGGCCCGGATACTGCCCCCACCCTCCAGAGTTGAAGGTGGCAAAACCCACAAGGAAACGAAAAATGCGTCCCCGCTCCGAGGCTTATCAGTCCCAGTCCGGACGCGGGATCGACTGGTAGGCCTCGCGCAGGGCCGCCGACCAGCGCTGTCGGATGCCCTGGAAGTAGGGGTCGTCCTCCGAGATCCGCCGCTTCAGCTCGACCCGCTGGCTGTCGCGGCGGTAGACCAGCAGGTCCAGGGGCATGCCGACGGTCAGGTTGCTGCGCAGGGTCGAGTCCATCGAGATCAGCACCAGCTTGATGCCGTCGTCGATGTCGCTGTCGTGGGTCAGGACCCGGTCCAGGATCGGCTTGCCGTACTTGTGCTCGCCGATCTGCAGGAAGGGCGTCTCCTCGGTGGCCTCGATGAAGTTGCCTGCCGCGTAGACCTGGAAGAGCCGCATGTTGCGGCCCTTGATCTGCCCCGCCAGCAGGACCGAAACGTCGAAGGACAGGCCCTGGGCCTTGAGGGTCGGGCCGTCGGTCTCGAAGACCTGCCGCACCGCGCGGCCGACCAGTTGGGCGGCGCGGAACATCGAGGGCACCGTGAGCAGTGTCTCGGCTGCCGCCTCCTCGCCGTCGCCGCCGCCGTTGTCCAGGCCTTCGCTCAGCAGGTTGATCACCGCCTGGCTGATCGCCAGGTTGCCGGCGGTCATGGCGACGATGACCCTTTCGCCGGGGGTCTCGAAGACGTGCATCTTGCTGAAGGTCGAGATGTGGTCGACCCCGGCGTTGGTCCGGGTGTCCGACAGCAGGACCAGGCCGTCCCGCAGGTAGAGGCCGACGCAGTAGGTCATGGCCGCTGTCTCACTCCAGAGTCTGGAACCGGGCTGAAGGCTACTGTTGACTGGCGACGGCGGCAATCCGGACCTCGACTTCCAGGTCTTCGCTGGCCAGGCCGCGCCGCAGGCCGCGGACCGGGGCCGCGGTCTGGTAGTCCAGGCCGACCGCGGTGCGGACGTAGGCCTCGCTCGGCGAGACGCCGTTGGCCGGATCGAAGCCGACCCAGCCCAGGCCCTCGACATAGGCCTCGGCCCAGGCGTGCCCGGCCTCGTAGGGCTCGGCGTTGTCGCCGGTCCAGAGGTAGCCGCTGACGTAGCGCGCCGGATAGCCCAGGCTCTGGGCGGCGGCGATGAAGACGTGGGCGTGGTCCTGACAGACCCCCTCGCCCCTGGCCAGCGCCGCGCTGGCCGTGGTCGTCGTGTCGCTGGCGCCCAGGCTGTAGGCGATCCGGCGGCGAACCTCGTCCATCAGGCGGTGCAGCCGCTCGATGGGGTCGGAGACCCCGGCGACCGCGCCCCGGGCCAGGTCCTCGATGGCCGCATCGCGCGCCGTCATCGCGCTGGGGCGCAGGAAGAAGGCCGGCGGCAGGCGTTCCTCGCCCCGCACCACGCCGTGGGTCTCGCTGGTCTCGACCTCGCCCTCGATCTCGATCGCGGTCCGGTCGTGGGCGCCGTTGACCGTGTGGACGTGGACGATATTGCCGAAGCCGTCCTCGGAGACCGGCAGGGGCTCCTTGCGGCCGGGCACCCGCAGGCTCCAGCCGAGCACGCTCTGGCCCTCGTGCTCGCGCGGGCAGAGGCGCAGGAGCTGGATGGTGTAGTCGATCCGCGAGTCATAGCGGTACACCGTGCGGTGCCGGATGTGAATCCGCATGTCGGGTCTCTTAGAACAGCTCTTAGAACAGGAAGAAGGTCGAAATCTCGTCGCCAAGCTCTAAGGTTCTATCGATATATTCGGTTAAGAATTCGTGCAGGCCGGTCTGAAAGATGTTGTCGATTCGGCCGAAGCGCAAGCGGGCATGCAGCTCGCCGGCCAGACGGTGGCATTCGCCGTAGCGGCCGCCGTAGGTTGCCCCCAAGAGGTCGAGATTGCTTGTGATTTCGTCGTAGCAAGCGCGCAGCGAGCGCGGCATCTCCGGCCGCAGGATCATCAGCTCGGCCACGTTCCAGGGCTTGACCCGGTCCCGGTAGACCCAGTGATAGGCGCGCAGGGCCGAGACCGCGCGCAGGATCGAGGTCCAGTGGTGGTAGTCCAGGCCACCGCCGACAGCCTCGTAGTCCGGCAGCAGGACGTGGTACTTGACGTCGAGGATGCGCGCCGTGTTGTCGGCCCGCTCGATGTGGCTGCCCAGGCGGGCGAACCAATAGGCCTCGCTGCGCAGCATGGTGCTGGCGTAGGCGCCGCGGAAGAGCACCGCGCGGGTCTTGACCCAGTCCGTGGCACGGTTCAGGTCCCCCGGCCTGAAGTCGCTGCCGAAGAGCTCGCGGCTTTCCTGCCAGGTGCCGTTGAGCGCCTCCCACATGTCCGTGGTGATCGCGGTGCGGACCGCGCGGGCGTTCTGCCGCGCCGTCGTGATGCAGGACTGGATGCTGGAAGGGTTGTCCGGGTCGCGGAACAGGAAGTCGATCACGGCGGCGGTCGTGATCGTCTCGTGCTTCTTGTGGAAGCCCGGCTCGCAGCCCGCGGCGATCAGGGCCGAGCGCCATTCCTCGCCGCCGCGCGACAGCCCGGCCATGCGCTGGCCGACCTCCAGGAGGCGCGCGACGTAGTCCATGCGCTCCATGTAGCGGGTCAGCCAGTAGAGGTTGTTGGCGGTGCGGCTGAGCACGGAGTCAGCCCTGCGACTGCGTTTGGGATCGCTCGGAGGGCCCGGAGGACTGGATCACCCAGGTGTCCTTGGTGCCGCCGCCCTGGCTGGAGTTGACCACCAGCGAGCCCTCGCGCAGGGCGACCCGGGTCAGCCCGCCCGGCACGATGCGAATGTCCCGGCCGCAGAGCACGAAGGGCCGCAGGTCGACGTGGCGCGGCGCGACGCCGCTCTCGACGAAGGTCGGACAGGTCGAGAGCGCCAGGGTCGGCTGGGCGATGTAGCCGGCCGGCTTGGCCTTCAGCTTGGCCGCGAACTCCGCCCGCTCGGCCTGGCTGGCGGCGGGGCCGACCAGCATGCCGTAGCCGCCGGAGCCGTGGACGTCCTTGACCACCAGTTCGTCCAGGTGGTCGAGGACGTAGGCCAGCTCCGACTCCTCGGCGCAGGAATGGGTCGGCACATTCTTCAGGATCGGCTCCTCGCCCAGGTAGAAGCGGACCATCTCCGGCACGTGGATGTAGACCGCCTTGTCGTCGGCGATGCCGGCGCCCACGGCGTTGGCCAGGGTGACGTTGCCGGCCCGGTAGGCCTGCATCAGCCCGGGCACGCCGAGCGCCGATTCCGGCCTGAAGGCCAGCGGATCGAGATAGTCGTCGTCGATCCGGCGGTAGATGACGTCGACCCGGGTCAGCCCGCGGGTCGAGCGCATGTAGACGATGTTGTCCTCGACGATGAGGTCCGGCCCCTCGACCAGGTCGACCCCCATCTCGTCGGCCAGGAAGCAGTGCTCGTAGTAGGCGCTGTTGTAGGAGCCCGGGGTCAGCAGGGCGACGGTCGGCTCGTCCCGGCAGTTCGGCGGCGCGACCGAGGCCAGCACCTCCAGCAGCTCCTCAGGGTAGTGGGAGACCGGCGCGATCTCGTGGTTCTGGAACAGCTCGGGGAAGAGCCGCATCATGACCTCGCGGTCCTCGATCATGTAGGAGACGCCCGAGGGGGTGCGGCAGTTGTCCTCCAGGACGTAGAAGTCCTCGGGCCCGACCCGGACCATGTCGATGCCGGCGATGTGGGTGTAGACCCGCTGCGGCACGTCGAAGCTCTGCATCTCGGGCCGGAAGCTCTCGTTGTGCAGGACCAGGGCCTCGGGAACCTTGCCGGCGCGGATGATCTCGCGCTCGTGATAGACGTCCCAGATGAAGGCGTTGAGCGCCTTGACCCGCTGCTCCAGGCCGCGGGCGATATGGGACCACTCGTGTTGGTCCAGGATCCGGGGGATGATGTCGAAGGGGATCAGCCGCTCGGGATCGCCGCCCTCGGTGTAGACCGCGAAGGTGATGCCGATGCGCTTGAACAGCAGCTCGGCCTCGCGGCGCTTGAGCGCCAGGAGATCCGGGGAAACCCCCGCCAGCCAGTCCTCGACCCGGCGATACTGCTCCCGGCAGTCTCCCGCTGTGCCGTTCATCTCGTCGAAGGCGTTTTTTATCATTGTCCTCCCTGTGCCCGAACAGGGTCCCCCGCGGAACGGGCGGAGGTCAAGGGCTCAGGTGGATTCGCCGGGTTCTGCCAGGCCGCCGGGACCCGGCAGCGGCGTCTTCAGACCCGCCGCCGCGCGCCGAGCCGGAGGGTGAGCAGGGTGTCCCGACGGCGGAGGAGGAACAGGGCGACCAGGGCGCCGAGCACCGGGATGGCGGCCCAGAACAGGTGGTTCGGCGGCTCGTAGGGGTTGATCAGGCGCTCCCAGCTCGACGCGGTCGAGACCGCGTGCATCGCCAGCAGCAGGCCATAGGTCCAGGTCTTGAGGACGCCGGCCAGGAAGGCCAGCACGACCCCCGTCTGCAGGACGCCGATGACGATCAGCACCGTCGTGGATGGCGACGAGAAATAGAAGGTCTCGAAGACCCGCAGGGCGAGTTCGGGGGCCAGGATCTTCTCGACCGACCAAATCAGGAAGAAGCCGGCCAGGGTGACTCTGAGAACGAGCAATGCGGCCGGCAGGGACTCGCTACGGGACATGGGGTCGCCTCCTGCGAATGCCTCGATCCTCGGGCGTCCTTCGAAAGCGATAGATGATGATGCCGGGACCGCTTCACAAGGCCCCGCCGCGACGGCGGCGTCAGCCCCCCTCGGTCCCGACGACCTCGACGTCGAAGGGCGCACCCGAGGCCATGACGACCTAGAGCGGGCTCAGCCGTAGTAGACCGCTCGCCGCATGCCATCCCACGGCGGCCCTAGGCGCCTAGCGCTCGGCGAGGACCGTCTTCCCGCAGGGCAGAGGATAGGTCAGGGCGACCTGGTCCGCGGTGAAGATGCGGTCGGGCCGGAAGCAGGTCACCCGGCCT
>JANQGU010000265.1 GCA_028282935.1 Kiloniellales bacterium | reverse complement strand
GGCCGCCGGCCTGCCGGTCAACGTCATGATGCTCTCCGGCGCCCCCGACACCCAGGCCCTGGCCGCCCTGGGCGTCGCCCGCATCAGCCACGGCCCGGGTCCCTACTTCACCGCCATGAAGGACCTCGCCGCGCGCTTCCAGGAGGCCGCCGGCGGCGGGTGACGCGGCCCGGGCGGCGGCCTGAGACCCTAGATTCCCTGGAAAGACCTGCCCGCCGACTTGCAGGCGCTGCTCGGTATGGATTCCGGCCTTCCGCATTGCACGACCGGGATCGGCCAGGAATGTTCATTTCATTAGGGTCGCGTTCAAGATCTGCTGTCCGCCAGAATGCAGCCGGTCGTCGGGTCGGGAGACACTTCTGATTTTGACCTAAGGCAGTCCTCAATCGATGTTGCTCTGTACACCTCAGAACCGCCTCTTAAGGCTATTAACGCCAAACGGTATGAACGGGCTGCCAGCGAATTTGAACTTTCAACTTCGCAAGCACTGTTCAAGAATCTGAGTGACATATTGGGCATAGTCCGGGGCACGAATCATGTAATCGGATTTAAGGGCCAATGTAGATCGCGCGCGCAATGGCTTACGGGTGGGTGCGCGATGCCCGTCCTCCATAAGTCGCCATCACGCCTCACCGTCGTACTTAGATGGAACTAGATCGCTTATATAGAAGTCGACCTGCCGCGGCTTGCCTTTGGAGCTGCCACATGCAAGCCAGAGCAGGGCGCCGACAAACAAGACCGTCATAACGCCGAGCAGCCAAGCACCGACCTTTGTCCAAGTGCCGTCGCTGCGCACAAAAGATGGGCAAACAAGTGACAGGAAGGACACGATGGCGATTCCTAGCCATACCGTGAACACGAAGAGACTGATGAGTTGGTTGACCTTAGAGACCGAATAGGGATAGCCCTCCCAAAATCGAAAGAGCGAGAATTGCTGCTTGGATACATTGGTCTTGTAAAGAGGGCCAACGAACTCATCCTCAAGACAGTCGACATGACGCTCCCAGTTCGTTTGCCAATACTTACTCCCACGATTTACAAGATACCAGCCCAAAGAGAGAACGAGACCTAAACAGCTGATCAAGAATAGGAGGAGCGGTTTCGTGCTAGCACCGGCTAGTGCTAGGTATCCGGCAAATGTCGCCGCAATCAGGGTCCAGAAATAGGTTGCGCGCCTCCAATAAAGATCGATTTCGAACTTCCGGATATCAAGAGCATATTCGAGGGCACGCTTCTGTCGCTCAGACTCGCAGAATATCGACTCGTAATCTGCGGCAGATGTGATTCGCTTCGCCATGATGTTCTCGAATTAGGGTTGTGGACTGGAGGCAAGAGTGTAAGTGGCGCGTGGATCTTAACAAGGCGTGTCTGAGTTTTTTTTCTCCAATCCAGATTGCGAGCGCGAAATTGAGTTATCGGTCCAATCGAAGTGATTTCTTATGACTAGTCTTAGGCATTATGGGTTTCGCGTGAGAGGATCCATCTCAGCCCCAAGACTGGTCGTCTACAATCATCTGTACGACTGGCTTCGTCGGGTCGAATGCGATCCATTGACGGTCCTTCGCCAAAAGCTCCTCACGCGGCCTGTCTTGACCGGGCTCGACCCCGTCGCCCGCCCGCGCCGCTCATCGGACACTTCGACGGACACCGAAGCAAGGGCGCCTTCGGCGGTGCCAGGATCGACGGCATCGAAACCGAAGGAGACGCCCATGATCACCTGCTTCATCCGCTACGAGATCGACCCCTTCAAGACGCCCGCCTTCGAGCGCTACGCGCGAAACTGGGGGCAGGCGATCCCGCGCTGCGGCGCCGACCTGATCGGCTACTTCGCACCGCACGAGGGCTCGAGCGTCGTCGCCTACGGCGTCTACAACGTCGAGAGCCTGGCCGCCTACGAGGCCTACCGGGCCCGGCTCGCCGAAGATCCCCTGGGCCGCGAGAACTACGACTTCGCGCAGCGGGAGAGGTTCATCCGCCGCGAGGACCGGATCTTCCTCAAGCTCGCCTCCGCGCCGCAGGGCTGAGCGGCTCCGTCTAGAGCGGCCCGGTGATGCCGAACATGTCGCGCAGGGCCTTCCGGCCCCTGGGCGTGATGTCCAGGGCGCGGGAGTCCGGGACCCGCCGGACGAAGCCCTGCTCCAGGTAGTGCGCCGAGATCGCGGCCCCGAGCCGTCCGGCGAGGTGGCAGCGGCGCTCGCTCCAGTCGAGGCAGGGCCGGCACAGGGGCCGCGAGGCGCGCGGCCGCGTCCCGGCGGCGCTGGCGAGGTCGATGCCGATGCGCCGCAGGCGCTCGAGGCCCGGCTCGGTGACCAAGCCGGCCTCCTCGCCGAGCTCGACCACGCCCTGGGCGACCAGGCCCTCGGCGATGGCCACCCCCAGCCGGCCGGCGAAGTGGTCGTAGCA
This sequence comes from Kiloniellales bacterium, assembly GCA_028282935.1. GTDB lineage: Bacteria > Pseudomonadota > Alphaproteobacteria > Kiloniellales > JAKSBE01 > JAKSBE01. The sequence goes on along the minus strand of JANQGU010000265.1, from coordinate 3,110 downwards.
GGTCCGGGCCCGGCGCAGCGCCGCGTCCCGCGGTCCGACCACCAGCCGGCGGCCGGCCTCGGCCGCCTCTCCGGAGGCGATCTGCATGATGCCTTCCAGCATCCGGGCCACGGCGGGCGAGGCCAGCCTGTGATAGCGGTGGCGCCCCTGCCTCTCGACCGCCAGCAGCCGCGCCGCCGTCAGCCGGGCGAGGTGGCTGCTCGCCGTCTGCGGCGTGATGCCCGCGACCCCGGCGAGCTCGGTCGCGGTCAGCGACCGGCCGTCCATCAGCGCGCCGAGGATCGCCGCCCGCGCCGGCTCGCCGACCAGGGCCCCGATCTCCGCGATCCGGTTGGTGTTGACCATCGCCGTCCTCCTTCGAGCGGACTCTACCGGAGTCCGGAGCTCGATGTTTCGATCCCGGCCGAAGTGTCATCCCCTGGCCCGGCGAAGCTGCCGCCCGCCGGCGGCCTCCGGAACGGGCGGCCGCGGGGGCGGATCACCTGACATGCTGCTGTCAGGAGCGCTCGGCTAGGATGCCGAAACTCAGTCAGGGAAGATCCCGGCAGCGAGAAAGAGAGAAGGGATTCGATGTTTGTTGTCTGCCTCAAGTTTTCCGACAACAAGGACAAGGCCGGCCAGTTCATGGAAGGCCACAAGGAATGGCTCGAGCGCGGTTTCGACGACGGCGTGTTCCTGCTGTCCGGCAGCCTTCAGCCCGGCCCGGGCGGCGGGATCGTGGCGCACAACACCTCCTTGCCGGACCTGCAGAGCCGGGTGAACGACGATCCCTTCGTGGCCGAGAAGGTGGTGACCGCCGAGATCCTCGAGATCGCCCCATCGAAGGCCGACGCGCGGCTGAACTTCCTGCTCGCCTAGGGCATTATTCGATCAGATGGAATCGCTACGCGATCCAACTGGCCGGATGTAATGCCCTAGACGCGAGCGCCTCTGACCGGGAACCACCATGCTAGGTCGGGCGGGGCCGGCCGATGTGCAGGATCGTCTTCGTCCTCGCGTCCTCCTCGCGCAGGCTCCGGGCGAGGACTCCCGCCGCGGTCTCCGAAGGGCAGCCCTCGGCCTCGACGTAGTTGAAGACCCGGCCGCCGGGGTAGGATACCAGCCAGGCGCCCTTGTCGGGGCGGAGCGTGACGGTGAAGTCTCCGAGGGCGCTGCCGGGCAAGGTCTCCGAGAAAATCTCGATCGCCTCGAGGGCGGACGCCGCCGGGTCCCGGCCCTCGTCGCAGAGCACCAGGGTGCCGTTCTCGAAGACCACCCAGGTGGCCTCTGTCTGGGCGAACAGGTCCTTCCAGAAGTCCACGGCGTCCTCGAAGGCGAAGGGCGCGGCCTCCGCGATCAGCCCTTCCAGTTCCGCGTCCCTGCGCGCGCGCCACAGCCTCGTCTGCCGCGTCCGAAGGGCTCGCTGGATCGCCTCCCGCGTCAGGTAGGCACCGCCGGCGCCGAAGAGGATCGCGCCGGCCCAGCCCGCCGCCCGACCCTCCGCGATCATCCAGAGGCTGATGGCGAAGAGGACGAGGCAGGTGAGCAGCGTCGGCAGTTCCTTGAGCGCTTCACGCATGACCGGCCATCTCGCGGATCACATCACGGCCATCATGAACCTGGTCCCGCGCGCCTTCGCCGCCGCCAGCGCCTCGACCAGGACCTCGAGCGCCTCCAGGAGAAGCTCGCGGTCTTCATCCTCCGGGTCCGCGGCGTCGTCCTCGACCGCCTGCCGCAGGGCCTCGATGTCGTCCAGCGCCTCCGCCGGCGGGAACCACAGCGGCTGCGTCCTCTCGCATTCCGCTCCATAGGCGGCGAGCCATTCCTGGGCGGACAGGCCCTCTCCCCGCGAGTCGACGGCGCGCTCCGCCTCGATGTAGCCGTCGAAGTCCTTGGGGCAGCGGAGGCCGCGCCGCTCCGCCAGGTCCTTCAGAAGGGTCTCGAAGAGCAGCAGATAGCGCCCGTGGTCGGGCTCGAAGAAGACGTCGCTCCCGTCCTCCAGGACGATCGAGAACTGATGCATGGCTGGCCCCTCCTTGCGATGAGTCCCTTTGGCCTGCGGGCAAGGTCTCCGAGACGCTACCGACCATAGGTTAAGACAGCCTGGCAGGGCCGGCGCCGGGAAACGGCGAGCCTTCAGAGACCCTCCGCCGGCCGTCCGGTCTCCAGCGCCTCGTCCAGCCGGCCGCGCAGCCAGCCTTCGAAGGCGCGCAGGCTCGGCGACTTGCGCCTCTGCCGCGCGGTGACGAACCAGTAGAAGAAGCCGGTCGGCTCGCGCCCCGGCAGGGGGGCGACCAGGCGGCCCGCCGCCAGGGCGTCGCAGGCCAGGGTCTCCCAGGCCAGGAAGACGCCCTGCCCGGCGACCGCCGCGTCCAGGCAGAGCGAGCCGTCCGAGAAGGTCGGGCCCGCGCCCAGCAGGCTCTCATCCTCGCCCCGCGGCGCCAGCCAGGTGTTCCAGGCAACCATCGCCCGCGCGTCGCGGATGATCGGCACCCGGCCCAGGTCTCGGGGCGCGCGGATCCGCTCGGCCAGCGCCGGGCTGCAGACCGGAAAGACCCGCTGCTCCAGCAGCCTCTCCGCCTCGACCTCCGGCCAGGGGCCCTTGCCGACCCGGATGCAGGCGTCGACGTCCGAGAGGTTGGGGTCGGCCAGGGCCAGGGTCGCCTCGACCCGGATCCGGATCTCCGGGTGCCTCTCGTTGAAGTCGGTCAGGCGCCAGACCAGCCACTTGCCCGCGAAGACCGGCGCGACCGAGACCGTCAGCACGTCGTCCCGGCCGCGCCCGGCCAGCGCGACCGCCGCCGAGAGCTCCGACAGGCCGCCGGTCAGGTGGCGCAGGACCTCCGCGCCCTGGGGGGTCGGCACCAGGCCCTTCGGCCGGCGCTCGAAGAGCCGGCGGCCGAGCTGGGCCTCGGTCTTCTGGACCTGCTGGCTGATCGCCCCGACGGTCACGCCGATCTCCTCGGCCGCCGCGCGCAGGCCGCCCAGGCGGCCCACCGCCTCGATCGCCCGAAGGCCGCCGAGGTTGATACGGTTCAGGTTCCGCATATAGCCAGGCTAAAGCACCGGACAGATTCAATCGATAGATAATGGCCTGACGGCGCGCATATGCTTTAGTCATGCTGAATCGT
>JANQGU010000197.1 GCA_028282935.1 Kiloniellales bacterium | reverse complement strand
TCGCCGCAGGCGGCCTGCAGCAGCTCCAGGGTCAGGACCTGGTCGTTGGCCAGCATCAGGTAGTCGTCCTTCTTGACCGGCTCCAGCCCGGCGACGAAGGCGGCGACCTCCTTGGGCGGGGTGGCGTAGTCCAGCTTCCAGTAGGGCAGGGGTCCCGGCACCTGGCGGAAGCCCAGGATCAGCGGGGCGGCGTCGGCCCAGGTGGTGACCGCCAGGTCCTCCTGGCGCAGGAAGAAGCGGCGCGGCGCGAGCTGCTGGCGCGGGATGAAGACCATGTCGACCCGGGGCAGGACGCAGGGCAGGGCGTCCGGCCAGACCACCATGGTCTTGGGCGGGCCGCCCTCCGGCGTCGTCACCATCGAGATCTTGGGCACGAAGACGCCCTGGCCCAGGCGTTCCTGGTGGGCGCCGCGGTCGCGGTTCCAGCGCCAGACGGCCTCCAGGATCTCGGACGGCAGGGCGTGGAACTCCTCGCCGCTGTAGTCCTTGGCGAAGTTCTGGTAGGCGTCGAAGTTGCCGTCGTTCCAGCCCTGCAGGAAGCCTTCCTCGCTGAAGGGCCTGCGGCCCCGGCCGTCGACCTGGGGATCGTTGGTCGCCAGGTCGAAGCGGGCGATGAAGGCGGCCAGCTCCGGCGCGGCCTCCAGGCCGAAGATGTGCGGCCGGTAGTAATTGAGGTTGAAGGAGACGAAGTGGCGGAAGGCGTCCTCGCCCAGCTCGGCCAGGATCTCGGGCTCCGGGCTGTCGGCCAGGTCGAAATGGAAGTAGACCCCGGTGTCGCGGTTGTCGTAGGTCGCCTGCTGGCCTTCGACACGATAGCAGGCGCGGCCGTCGAAGTAGGCGGCCAGTTCCTCCTGGCTCGGCTGCTCCCGGCCGTTCTTGGTCCCGAAGTAGAGGTCGTAGCTCATTCCGGCCCTTCTGCTGCGCTACGGTAAGACCCTAGCCAAGCTGGCGCTTGGAAGGAAGCCCTAGTACCCGCTTCGAGGGTATCATGCCAGGCCAGTTTGGCGAAAAGCAGCGCATAATTACCAGCTTTTAGCACATTTTTGCAGTTCGGTGTCCCGGAGACTGCGGCCGGGTGGGGGGCGGGGCCGGAAACCCCCTATTCCGGCTCCAGAGCCCGGATCGGGCCCGTCTCGACGAGGTCGACGCGGTAGCCTTCGATCTCGGCGCCGATCCGGCGTTGCAGCTCGGCCGAGCGCGCGGTGACGAAGACCTTTATGCAGGGACGGCCCTCGCAGAGGCCGACCCCCGTGCCCAGGACCTCGGGATGGGCCATCAGGGCGGGCGAATGGGCGTCCACCACGGCTTCGATGCTCTTCTCTGTCATGGCTCCGTCCTCCTGGACGCGGGAAAGGAGCGCCGCCGCCGGCGCCGCGACCAGCGCCAGGAGGAGGCCGGCCGCGATTATCCGGGCGCGGGACTTCCGATCGAGGGACGACGGCATCCGATATCTCCTTCCCTTGGGATCAGCCCCTGGGGATCAGCCCGGGGGCGCGGAAGTCAGGCGGCCGGACCCGCCCGCGAGCGGAGGGCGGATCCGGCGCCTGCTCCCTATAGCATAGCCGCGCGTCACTCCGCGGCTTGCCGCTTCAAGGCTCTACTCGTCGATCGAGACGCCGAAGCGGTCGAGGACGTCGTCGATCCGGTTGGCGAAGGTCGAGACGCCGCCGCCGGCGAAGAGCAGTCCGACCGGCCGGTTGCTCCCTTGCTCCACGATCAGCGAGCCGGAGTCGCCGCGGTCCGAGAAGTTCACCCGATCGCCCTCGATCGCGATCTGGCGTACGAAGCGGGCGACGCGTCCGCCGCCGTAGTCGACGTTGATCGTGACGTTGAGGGCGGTGACGCGGCCGCGGGTGAAGCCGGTGGTGCGGCCGTACTTCTGCACGCGCTGGCCCAGGCGGGCGGCGAGGGTCCGCGACTGAGGCCGGCCGTAGCCGTCCGGCGGGGTGGCCGTGCCGACCAGGCTGGTGTTGGTGCGGGCGATGGCCGCGTCGATCAGGTTGCTGCGCCCGGAGAAATCGATCCGCACGAAGCTGGTCAGCCGGGCGACCGTGTCCCTGTTGATGGTCCGGCAGTTGACCTCCAGGCGGCCGGGCTGGACGATCCGCGAGTTCAGCCCTGCGGCGTTGCTCAGGGCGATGACGTGATTGTTGCTCAGGATGAAGACGTCCCGCCCGTCGGAGACCCGGGCCCCCAAGGTCCCGGCGCCGCAGGCACCGGTGTTGGAGATCGAGATCCCGATCGGGACCGGGCGGTCGAAGCGCCCCCTGGGGTTGGCCATCAAGGCCTCGGCGGACCCGGCGCCCTCGTCCTCGACGCTGCCGTCGCCGAAGTCCTCCACCTCGGGCGCCGCGGGCTCGGCGAGCTGGTCGAGGGCGTAGACGGTGCCGGTGACCTCGACCTCGACCGGGAAGCCGTCCATCTGCTGCGGCATGGCGCCGAACCAGCGGTGCCGGGCGAAGACCTTGATCACGGGATCGCCGTTCTCGTCCATGCCGACGCCGGTCCCGACCACGTCGTCGCGCTGCATCAGGGCCGCGGCCTGGGCTTCCTGGGCGGCCATGGCCTGGGTCATGGCCTGCACCTGGGCCTGGGTCTGAACCTGGGCCAGGGCTCCGGTCTCCTGCGCCCCGGTCTCCTGTGCTTGGGCCTGCGGGATGGCTTGCAGGGCCAGCGCCATCAGGCAGAGGCTCGCCGCCAGCTTGAAGAACGAGTTTCGGTAGGTCATGAGTGCTCCCTTTCTTTCGCTGCGTTGGAGATGAAAGGGCGGACGCCGGGCTTGCCGTCTCGAGGTCGATATTGTATGTATACAATCAATACGGGCATAATGAGCAAGTCCGTCGTTGCCGTGAACGCCCTGGACCTCCGCCCGGACCCGAGGGTCCAAAGAAGCCTGGGTACGAAGGTGCGGCGCCGGGGCAGGCCATCGAAAGCTAGATCTGAGCCGATATTGCTCTGATATAGATAGAATTATTGGTCCGCTGATACGGCGTCGCCTCCAGGGCTGTGCCCAGGAATCAAGCTGCTGGGCCGGCGCTCAGCATATGTCAGCAATGCTGTCTTTTGAAGGCGGGGCCACTTTTGGTCATGCGGATTCGACGGCAGATTCAAACAAGAAATACGCGCAAAAAGAGTATAACTGCCGAGATGCCGCAGGACAGGGACGGCCCGCGCGGGCCGCGGGCCGGGTTCGGGGCCATGACAAGAAAACGGCAAAGTTGGGACAGAGTGCCGCGTCCGGCCCATTGTCCCCCGCACCGAGGGCGCCGTCCTGGCGGCAGGGCGGGTCCGGCTGCGCCCATGGCTTGTAATTTCTCCGGGCAGTATTCACCTGTGGGTGGCATCTGCGGCGCCCTTCGGGCGAATCGCCGCGAGACTGCGGTCGGTGCGCCGCTTGGCCCGGCGCTTTCCATGGCAAGCGGGCCGGGCGCTGGGTGCCGCCGGCTTCGCCGGAACGTCGTCGCGTCGCGGATCGGCCCGTTCGCAAGGGCGGGCAGGAAGGCACGAGGAGGGGCCCGGACAGGTAGCGGGCCCGATCATGAGAGGGAGAAAACGCGATGAAACTCCTGAATCAGATTTCGCTCGGCTTCGCGGCCGGCAGCCTGGGTGCTGCCGCCAATGTCGGGTTCCTGGCAGCGGCGGGAGCGGGCGGCCTGATCGCCGTCATGAACATCCAGCTTCCCGAGCTGCCCTACCCGGCCTTTCTCTACAAGCAGATCGCCTGGGGCGGCCTCTGGGGCATCCTGCTCGCGGTTCCGGTGCTGACGGGCGGCTGGTTTCTCCGCGGGCTGCTTCTCAGCCTGCTCGCCTCCGCGGCGACGCTCTTCGTTTTCTTCCCCATGCAGACCCTGGGCGAGCAGGGACCGGGCCTGGCCGGCCTGAACCTGGGCGAGCTGATGCCGGTGCTGGTCCTGGTGGCGAATGCCGTCTGGGGCCTGGTCGCGGCCTGGTGGTACAGCTTCCTCTCGCCCGACGCCCGGCCGGCAAAAAGCCCGAAGCCGAGCCCCGTGGCGGAGGAGACAGCCAGCGGGGAAGGCGCCGCCGCCTAGATCATGGTCGTCGGGTCGCGCCGCGACGCTGCGGCGCGTTCACCTGAACGCGGGCTGCCTTAGGCGGCCGTCTCGGGCTCGATGACCAGGACCAGGTCGTGGGGCTCGACCCGGCTGCCGGTGCCTGCGACGACCTCGGTGACCCGGCCGGCGACCTCGGCGTAGACCCCGGTCTCCATCTTCATCGCCTCGATGACGAAGAGCGGGTCGCCGGCGGCCACCGTCTTGCCCGCGTCGCAGACCGTGACGATCATGCCCGGCATGGGGGCGCCGACCTGGCCGGGATCGGACTCGTCGGCCTTGCGCCGGAGCTTGCCGGAGGCCGCCAGGGCCCGGTCCGGGACCTTGACGTTGCGCGGCTGGCCGTTGAGCTCGAAGAAGACCGTGCGCTGGCCGTCCTCGTCGGGGTCGCTCAGCGCCAGGTAGGAGATGATCAGGGTCTTGCCCGGCTCGATCTCGACGTTGATCTCCTGGCCCGGCTCCAGGCCGTAGAAGAAGGCCGGGGTCGGCAGCACCGAGACGTCGCCGTAGCTGCGCCGGTGCTTGGCGTAATCGACGAAAACCTCGGGGTACATCAGGTAGGAGGACAGCTCGCGCTCGCCGACGTGGCGCCGGGTCTTCTTCTCGGCCTCGGCCTTGGCGGCCTTCAGGTCGACCGGGGGCAGGACCGAGCCGGCCCGCACCGAGAGCGGCTCGGCGCCCTTCAGGACCTTGGCCTGCAGGGCCTCGGGGAAGCCGCCGTAGGGCTGGCCGATCTCGCCGCGGAAGAGGGCGATCACCGAGGCCGGGAAGGCGACCTCGCGCTTGGGGTCCAGGACGTCCTCGGGGGTCAGGCCGTTGGAGACCATGAACAGCGCCAGGTCGCCGACCACCTTGGAGGTCGGGGTCACCTTGACGATGTCGCCGAAGAGCCGGTTGACCTGGGCGTAGGCCTTCTCGACGTCCTGCCAGTGGCGCTCCAGCCCCAGGGCGCGGGCCTGCTCGCGCAGGTTGGTGTACTGCCCGCCCGGCATGCCGTGGTCGTAGACCGAGGAGGCGCCGGCGCGCAGGTCGCTCTCGAAGGCACCGTAGTTGCGCCGTGCCGTCTCCCAGTAGGTGGCGGCGTCGCGTAGCGCCTCCTTGTCCAGCCCGGGGTCGCGCGGCCCGCCGGCCAGGGCGGCGGCGATGCTGCCCAGGTTGGGCTGCGAGGTCAGGCCGCTCATCGGGTCGAGCGCGGCGTCGGCGGCGTCGACCCCGGCCTCGGCCGCGGCCAGGACGCTGGCGGCCGAGATGCCGCTGGTGTCGTGGGTGTGGAAGTGGATCGGGATCCCGACCTCGCCCTTCAGCGCCGTGACCAGCAGTCGCGCCGCCTCGGGCTTGCAGAGGCCGCCCATGTCCTTGATGCCGAGGATATGGGCGCCGGCCGCCTCCAGCTCCTTGGCCAGGCTCACGTAGTACTTGAGGTCGTACTTGCTCTCGGCCGGGTCCGAGAGGCCGCCGGTGTAGCAGATCGCCGCCTCGCAGAGCTTTCCGGACTCCCGGATGGCGTCGATCGAGACGCGCATGTTCTCGATCCAGTTCAGGGAGTCGAAGACCCGGAAGAGGTCGACCCCGGCCTCGGCCGCCTGGGCCAGGAAGTGCCGGACCACGTTGTCCGGGTAGTTGCTGTAGCCGACCCCGTTGGAGCCGCGGGTCAGCATCTGCAGCAGGATGTTGGGCACCGCCGCGCGCAGCCGGGCCAGGCGGTCCCAGGGGTCCTCCTTCAGGAAGCGCAGGGCGACGTCGAAGGTGGCGCCGCCCCAGCACTCCAGGGACAGGAGCTGGGGCAGGCGGCGGGCGTAGAAGGGCGCGACCGCGACCAGGTCGTAGCTGCGCATCCGGGTCGCGATCAGCGACTGGTGGGCGTCGCGCAGGGTGGTGTCGGTGACCAGGAGGCGCTCCTGCTCCAGCATCCAGTTGGCGAAGCCCTCCGGGCCCAGGGCGTCCAGGCGCTGGCGGCTGCCGGCCGGCGGCTCGGCCAGGGCCTCGGCCGGCGGGATCTCGGGCGGGGCGACCTGCTCCAGGCGCGCCGGGCGGGGCCGGCCCTCGACCTCGGGGTTGCCGTTGACCAGGACCTCGCCGATGAAGGTCAGCAGCCGGGTCGCGCGGTCGCGGCGCAGGTGGAACTCGAAGAGCTCCGGCGTGGAATCGATGAAGGTGGTGGTGGCCTCGCCGCGCTGGAACTTGGGATGGCCGATCACCGCCTCCAGGAACCAGAGGTTGGTCGCCACGCCGCGGATCCGGAACTCGCGCAGGGCCCGGTCCATGCGGGCCACGGCCTCCTCGGCGGTCGGGGCCCAGGCGGTGACCTTCTCCAGCAGGGAGTCGTAGAAGGGCGTGATCAGCGCGCCGGAGTAGGCGGTGCCGCCGTCGAGGCGGATGCCGAAGCCGGTCGCGCCCCGGTAGGCGGTGATCCGGCCGTAGTCCGGGATGAACTTGTTCAGCGGGTCCTCGGTGGTGACCCGGCACTGCAGGGCGTTGCCCCGGAGCTGGAGCTGGTGCTGGACCGGCACGCCGCTCTCCGGCTCGCCGATGCGCGCGCCGGCGGCGATGCGGATCTGTGCCTTGACCAGGTCGACCCCGGTGACCTCCTCGGTCACGGTGTGCTCGACCTGGATCCGCGGATTGACCTCGATGAAGTAGAGCGCGTCGGTCTCGGCGTCCATCAGGAATTCGACCGTGCCGGCGTTCTCGTAGCCGGCGGCGCGGGCCAGGCGCACCGCGGCGTCGCAGAGCTCGGCCCGCTTGCCCTCGCTGAGGTAGGGCGCCGGCGCCCGCTCGACGATCTTCTGGTTGCGCCGCTGCATGGAGCAGTCGCGCTCGAAGAGGTGGATGACGTTGCCGTGCAGGTCGCCGAGGATCTGGACCTCGACGTGACGGGCGCGCTGGACCAGCTTCTCCAGGAAGACCTCGTCGTTGCCGAAGGCGGCCTTGGCCTCGCGCCGCCCGGCGGCGATCTGCTCGGCCAGATCCTCCGCGCGCTCGATCTTGCGCATGCCGCGGCCGCCGCCGCCCCAGCTCGCCTTGGCCATGACCGGATAGCCGATCTCCTCGGCCAGCTTCGCCGCCTCGGCTTCGTCGCGGGGCAGGGGGCCGGTCGCCGGCATCACCGGGATGTCGGCCTCCTCGGCCAGGTTGCGCGCCTCGACCTTGCTGCCCAGGCGGCGCATCACCTCGGGCTTGGGGCCGACGAAGGTGATCCCGGCCTTGGCGCAGGCCTCGGCGAAGTCCGGGTTCTCGGACAGGAAGCCGTAGCCGGGATGGATGGCGTCGACCCGGGCGTCGTGGGCGACCCGCAGGATGTCCTCGATGTCCAGGTAGGCGGCCACCGGCTCCTTGCCCTTGCCGACCAGGAAGCTCTGGTCTGCCTTGAAGCGGTGCAGGGCGAAGCGGTCCTCGTGGGAATAGATGGCGACGGTGCGGATGCCCAGCTCGCTGGCGGCGCGCAGCACGCGGATGGCGATCTCGCTGCGGTTCGCGACCAGCAGCTTGCGAAAGGGAGGCCGGGCGCGACCGGCCGGGCTTGTCGTCATGGCTCGTTGTCCCCCCAGCGAAGACCTGTCTCTCCATAGAACGGAGCCGGCGGGCCGGCATTCCCTAGTCAGGGC
>JANQGU010000186.1 GCA_028282935.1 Kiloniellales bacterium | reverse complement strand
GCCGTCCGGCCTCGGAACCGGCCCGGCGGTCAGGAAATCAGGCGGCGGCGCTGAACTTCGACGGCAACGCGACGCGCCAGGGCGCGCAGCACGGGCTTCACGATGCCAAAGGCGTCGCGCGCGTTCGTGTCGTCGAGAGGGGCGCCGTTGAAAGCCGCGGAACTGAACGCGATGCGGCCCAGAAAGGAGAGCGCGGCGTCGCGCGGCAAGAGCAGGTCGGGGGACAGCAGCTGTCCGCCTATGCGGTAGGTCGCCCCGCGGGCGTCGAATTCGAGTTCCATCCACCTGTCCGAATCGTCCAGGTCGGAGATCTCGAAGCGGCTGACTTCGCTACCGTCGAGCGGTTCGTTCTCCGCCTCCCGCTTCAGGAGGCGAAGGAAGTCGCGGCATTCCTCCGGATCGGACAGTGCCGTGACCGGAACCAGGTCGACCGATCCCATCGCAGACATGGGCTCTTCTCCAAGGGGCTAGCGCACTAGGCCCGGAAGGCGCCGGCTACCTGCAGCTTGCCGGGATTGCGGCATTCGGCTTCTCCTTCAGCTTCTTCCGGGCCACGTCGATCGTGTAGTGCGCCTTGCAACTGCTCCACCAGGCGAAGTACTCGGCCGCGCTGCCGCGAACGACGCCGGTGGTGTTCTTGATGCTGGCAAGCAGGAAGTTCCGCTCCACGCGAGGTATGACCCCTTCGTTGGTCTTGGCGTTGTTGAGAAAGGCCTCGAAGCCGGCGCCGGTCGGGAAGTTGCGGAAGTCCTGCCTGATCTCCAGCACCTGGAGCGAGCGCAGCAAGGCCTCGGCGTTGCTCTTGAGGCCCGACAGGTCGGCCTGAACGGCGGGCGCCGAATCCGTGAGGATCTTGGTGATCAGCGCGCTGCGCTGCTTGACGATGTTGGAGATCAGCGTTTCCGCCGTCAGCACGCTCGCCAACACGTAAGGGCTGTCGACCCTCGGCCCGGCCGTGCCGGCCTGCCGAAGCTGCAGGCGCTTGCGGCTGTGATCGTATTGGAGCGCCTGATCCCAGAAGGTCTCGTCGGCATCGCGCGGCCGCCCCATGACGACCATCGCGCCCTTCCGAAACGAGGCCAGGGGCGCGCCGCCCGCCTCGTCGAGCTGCCCCTCGGAATAGAGATAGAACTCGAAGTCGACGAGATTGGTGTTCTTCTTGTTCGCGAGGACGAGCTTGGCCGCTTCGGTGGCGACGTTCACCGCCACGCCGGCCGCCGGCGTGCCGATCAGGCTGATCACCGAACCCGAGACCTGAGAGGAAAGGGAGAGCAGCTCGGCCGTGCGCTTGTTGCGCTCGGCGGTCACGTCCACCAGGCGCACGCGGAAGCGGGGCGGCGCGTCGGAGTTCCAGGCGTCCAGGCTGTAGACCGGAATGCTCGAGAAGGAGAGCTCTTCGTTCACCGGCACGTCCCGCTGGTACCAGACGGCGATGAAGGCCTCCTTGCCGGGCTGGAAGCCGAGGTCGACCAGGACGGCGATGTCGCGCGTCCGGTCGAGCCTGGACCTCGCGGCGTCGGCCGGGATATAGGCCTTGTTGATGACGACGGTGACCGGCTCGCCGTTCTCGACCGGATCCGCGGCCTGCGATCTTCCCGGCCTTCGAGACAGCACGACCGGATCCAGCAGGTCGTAGAAGAGCCTGTCGTCACCGTTGGGCCCGTCGACATCGCGCGGCTGCATGTAGAAGACGCGGTTCGCCCTGTAGGTCGGCGTATTGACGGCAAGGGCGCCCTCGCCGAAGAGGTCCTGGCCCGTCGTACAGGCCGGCAAGGCCGCCAGCAGCCCGAGGAGTCCCAGCCTGAGGCCCAGATCGCGGCCCAGGTCACGGCCTAGGCCGCGGGACTTCTCCTGGAACGACCGCCAAGTTCCGCCGCAACTTGAATCGAGCAAGGTTCCACCCCCCTGAAGCCGCCGAGCTCACGAGCCGGGCGCCGAAGGGCGAAGCTCCTGGTCGGCTCGCTCCACCTTCGGCGTCCGTCCGGAAGGACAGGCTTGCCGAGACCTCTCGCAAGGCTGTCACGCCAAGGAGACTAGGGTCATTCGCGGTACCGACCTGTGCGAATCACCACGATCCGCATAGGGCAAAGGATGTGGGATTTCCCACCTTTGGATTAATGGGACGACGCCTAGACTGGGGAAGCTGCAAGGATCCGATTGACAAGACGAAGGCGCCGCGCGCGCTCGATAACACGGTCCAAGCGCATGACTTTTCACCAATTCATCTATGCCAGGCGACTTCATGCCGGGGGCTCGGCCAGCCTTTCCAGGCCGAAAGCGCGTCGCGTTCCCGCTTCGAGTCGCCGCCAGCGGAGGGTGTCATGACGGCCTTAGACGGCGAGCTAGTGGTTTGCGATCAGAGTTCCGGCGAAGCGGTGCAGCTCCGCGCCTTCGGCGACGAGTTCTACGCCAGGTACGAGACGCTGGGGGGCCATACCGTGGTCTACGACACCGGGCTCGGCTGTTACTGCTATGCGACGCTGGCGGCCGAGCGCTTCGTGTCGACCGGCGTGCCGACGCACAAGCCGGCGCCTTCCGGTCTGCCGCGCCATCTGAAGGAAGGCCCTGAGGTCCGAAACGAGAAGTTCGAACGGCGCTACCAGCAGATCCGGCCGCGCGAGCTGGTGTCCGGATCGAGCGAGAGCCGTACGCTCGGCCCCGACGGCGGACTCCTCGAAGGCCGCAAGCTCACGCAAGGGACCGTCCGCGGCCTGACGGTCATGGTCGACTTCGACGACATCGAGATGCAGATCACCAAGGCCGATCTCGAGGAGATGCTCAATGGAGACGGCTACCGGGAGAACGGCAACCACTGCTCGGTGAAGGAGTACTTCCGGATCGTGTCCAGCGGGAAGCTGACCTACGAGAACACGGTCGTCGGCCCGATCAAGCTGGACAAGCGCCGCAGCCACTACATCGGCAACCTGCTGGTCCAGGAAGCCCTGGACAAGGCGGTCAGCAGTTTCGGGGTGGACCTCTCGGACTTCGATTCCAGGAACGAAGGCATCGTCGACGCGATCAACTTCCTCTATGCAGGCGACTCGCAGTACGCCGGCTATCTCTGGCCTCACAACAGCGTCAAGGTGCTGCACTACGGAAACCTGCGGACGCACTACTATCAGATCACCGGGCTGGGGACACACAAGGTCGACCTCAGGATCGGCACGATCTGCCACGAGAACGGTCACCTTCTGTGCCGCTTTCCCGACATGTACGACTATGGAAAGCGAGACGGGGACTTCGAGAAGAGCCAGGGCATCGGCCGCTACTGCCTGATGGGCTCCGGCAACCACCTCAACCATCGCCGCACGCCCGCCCCGGTCTGCGGCTACCTGCGCGACCTGGTCGGCTGGGTCGACAGGGAGGTCGACCTGAACGTTCCGGGCGCCCACGTCGCCGAGCACGGCAGCTACGACACCGTGATGAAGTACCGGACCGACAAGGCGAACGAGTACTTCATCGTCGAGAACCGCACGCGCAAGGACCTGGACGCCCACCTGCCGGCCTCCGGGCTGGCCGTCTACCACTGCGACACCCTGGGGTCGAACGAGTGGGAGGACGGCACCCGAAACCGGCACTACCAGTGCGCCTTGCTGCAGGCCGACGGGCATCTCGACCTCGAGAACAACCGGAACGCCGGGGACGACGGCGACCTCTTCTCGGACATCGCCGGCACCGCCCTCGCCCATGACACCGTGCCCGCGAGTCGAGAGTGGGACGGCACTGACTCCGGCCTGGTCATCTCGGACATCGCGCCCAGCGGCCCGGAAATCGCCTTCAAGGTCGGGCAGATCGGGCCGTCCGATGTCGTTCGCGGCGAAAGCGCGCCCAACCTCCTGATTCCGGACGACGATCCGGCGGGCGTGACGAGCCGGATTCCGATCCAGACGATCGGAAAGTCGACCTCGGTCGAGGTCGGCGTCTTCATCATCCACAGCTGGATCGGCGACCTGACGGTGACCCTCACGGCGCCCAACGGCAGCGAAGCCGTCCTGCACAACAAGGAGGGCTTCAACGGCGACGACATCGACCGAAGCTGGCGGAGCGGGGACTTCCAGCCCCTGGCCGCCCTGCTGGAGCAGCCCATCCAGGGGGACTGGACGCTGAAGGTCACCGACGAAGCCTCGGCCGACGTCGGGCGCCTCGTCAGGTGGAGCCTCGAGATCGGCTACGAGCTCGACGCCGGCGTCTTCGAGAAGAGCGTCGCCCCCGAGGCGGAGATCCCCGACAGCGACTTCACGGGCATCACGAGCAGCATCGAGGCCGATGTCTCGGGCAGCGTGAAAGACATCTCCGTCGAGGTCGACATCGCGCACAGCTACATCGGCGACCTCCAGATCGATCTCGTTGCCCCGACCGGCCAGCAGGTGCGCCTCCACGACAAGCAGGGCTTGTGGCAGGACGACATCAAGCGGAGCTACGACCTGGCCACCCTGCCCGACCTGCAGGCAATGCTCGGCCTGCCGACGCAGGGCGAGTGGAGCCTCAGGGTCCGCGATCTGGCGGCGGCCGACGTCGGGACCCTGAAGAGCTGGTCGATCAGGCTCGCCTACTAGATCAAACCCCGCTCAACCGGACTCGATTGAACGGGATTTATTCGAACTATGTCAGATAGATAGAGCGGCGGGAGCCGCGCTCGGCGGCAGATGCGGGAGTGTGAGGTCGGCCGGGATCGGACCCGGTCGGCCCGCGCCCGGGTCAGCTGGGAGAACGAAATAGAAAAAAGAAGTCTATGGCGGAGGGAGTGGGATTCGAACCCACGATACGGTTCATCACCGTATACGCACTTTCCAGGCGCGCGCCTTCAACCACTCGGCCACCCCTCCACGCCGGCATCCGGGGACGTCAAACCCCGGCGCGGGGCGGGACGTTAGCCCGCCATGCCGCCGGATGCAACGGGGTTGGCGCCCGCCCCCTGCGCGGCGGCCGGCCGCGGCGGGCGGTGCTGCCAAAGGCTGTCAGGAACGCCCCGAGGCACCGCTGGCCTGAGCCCGGCGAGCCTGCTAGCTTGCGCCGATGGCCGTACGACGCTTCGGACGGATCCTCTTGGCCGGGCTGTGGTGCCTGACCGGCGCGCTGCTGCTGATCGCGGCGGCCCTGCTTGGCCTGGCACTGTTCGGCGAGACCGAGGCCGGCAGCCCCCAGTTCATCGCCCTCGGCGCCCTGTGGTTCTGGCTCAGCCCCGGCAGCCTGAACCTGGTGCAGGCGGTGACCGAGCGCTATCTCTCGGTCACGCTTTGGGACCATGTCATCTTCCCCCTGGTGCAGCAGCCGGCGGTCCTGGTCTTCGCCCTGGCCGGCGCCGCCCTCGGGCTCATCACCTGGCTTCTGGGGAGGCGACGCCATGCCTGACCTCTGTGCCCATTTCGCCCTGCTGGCGCGCAACAACCTCTGGTCGAACCACCGGCTCCACGCCGCCTGCGCGGAGCTGAGCGGCGGCGAATACCGCAAGCCGCGCCGCGCGGCCTTCTTCGGCTCGATCCACGGCACCCTGAACCACATCCTGCTGGTCGACCACTACTACCTGGACCGCCTGGCGGGACGGGTGGAGGAGCCCTTCGACTACGACAGCGAGCTGGCCCCCGACCTGCCCGGCCTGACCGCCGCCCAGGGCACGGCGGACCGCCGGCTGCTGGATTTCATCCAGTCGCTGACCGAGGCCGGCCTCGAGGCGCCGGTGACCCTGAGCGACTACGACGACCAGCCGGTTCAGGATCCGGTGCGCGCGGTGCTGCTGCACCTCTTCCTGCACCAGGTCCACCACCGCGGCCAGGTCCACGCCCTGCTGAAGGAGACCCCGGTCGAACCGCCGCAGCTCGACGAGTTCTTCCTGACCCAGGACCTGGGGCGGCGGAAGGCGGAGCTGCGGGACCTCGGCCTCGCCTGACCGCAGGCCCGGCCCGCGAACCGGGCGGGCGAATCGGGGCGGGCGAATCGAACCCGCGACTCGGGAAGGCCCTGGAACAAGACAGGGACAAGCCATAAATATACCGAGAACGCCAAGCTGCGACTCGGGGTGGGGGCGACCTGGCCTCGGAGCCGCCGGACAATCCTGCCGCCGGACAATCTTGGTGACGTCACGGAGTGGCGCTAGGATCGGATTGGCGCGGAGGCTTCGCGCCGGGAGGGTGACATGATCGGGCGATTCATCATCGCGGGCCTGCTCGGGCTGACCTTGGCGGCCTGCACGACTCCGCCGAAACCCGAGGAGCTGGCCGCGAGTTGGGTCGGCCATCCGGTCGAGGACTTGATCGACACCTGGGGCGCGCCGAACAAGATCGAGCCGGCCCTGGGCGGGCGCAGCGTCTATTCCTGGCATGCCGAGCGCCGTTACATCCAGCCGCCGCAATGCGGGTCCACGGGCATCCGCAGCGTCGGGCCCTGCACCGGCGGGCGGGTGATCACCTATCGCTGCGACTTCGATTTCAACGCCGACGCGGAGGGCCGGATCCTTTCGGCCAGCGGCCGCGGCGACTGCCTGCCGCTGCGCGGCCTCTCCGGGCCGCAGTCCCGGTCCGCGCCGCAGTCCTGAGCCGGCCGGCCGTCAGATCGGCTTGCCGGCGCTGCGCTTCCAGAGCGCGGCCATGAGCTCGTTCGAGGGCCGGGTCTCGTCGAGCAGCTTCTGCGCCGTGGCGCGGCCGGCGACCGGCAATCCCTCGGGATCCAGCTTGCCGATCTGGACCAGCACCGAGGCCTGATCCCAGTAGATGTGCTCGTGATAGAGCTTGTCGCCGCGGAAGCAGACGATGGCGACCAGGGGGATCTCGACGTAGTTGCCGGTCGGGGCGACGCCCGGCAGCATCCAGTCGATCTCGCAGCTGTGGGTGAAGCAGAACAGCATCTCGTCGACCAGGCGGTCGCTGCCGATGGTGCGCGAGATCGGGATCAGCTTGGTGTCCGGCGGGTTGGAATCGACGAAGTGGTACTTGTAGAAGCGCTTGAGGTGGTCGTGGCCGACCCCGCCGGTCATGGTCGGGATGTGGTTGACGTAGGGCTCGGCGACCATGGTCGCCATGGTGGCGTCGACGTCCCGGGTGGCGAACTCGTGATAGCAGTGCTGGTCCCAGAGCTGGCTGAGGTCGAAGATCGGCCCCAGGGCCTTGCGCAGCGCGGTCAGGGAGCGTGAATAGGCCATCAAGGCCGCGGGCTTGTCGTACTGCGCCCCGCCGGGCCGGGCGAAGGCGTGGCCGGCCCCGGGATAGCCGTAGATCGTGACCTCCCGGTGGTCCGACAGGGCCTGGCGGACCTGCTCCACCGCCGCCGCCGGCACGTGGTCGTCCTGCTCCGCGACGTGCAGGACGAGGGGACAGGCGATCGCTCCGGCCTCGTCCAGGTGGTTTTCCAGGCCGACGCCATAGTAGGACACGGCGCAGTCGACATCGCAGCGGGCGGCGGTCAGGAAGGCCAGCAGGCCGCCCAGGCAATAGCCCAGGGCGCCCAGCTTGCCCTTGTGCTCCGGCCGGGCCCGCAGGGCCTCGAGGGTCGCGCCGATGTCCTCGACCGCCTTGTCGACGTCGAAGCCCCGGTAGAGGGCCAGGGCCTTCTCGCGATCCTCGTCCCCGTAGCCGAGGTCGAGGCCCGGCTCCTGGCGCCAGAAGAGATCGGGCACCAGGACGACGTAGCCCTCCTCGGCGAGGAGGTCGGCCTGGGCGCGCAGGAAGGCGGTGACGCCGAAGATCTCCTGCAGCAGGACCAGGCCGGGCCCGGAACCCCGGGCCGGCTTGGCCAGATAGGCCTGGAAGCGGCCGCCGTCCCCGGCAGCGATCTCGATCATCTCTCCGGTCATCGCAGGTGCCTCCCTCCGCACTAGGCCGCCCGGCGTCCATTGCCGACGGCCGCGCGGCTAGCGAGAGGTGTACAACTTTTCCGATCGGAAGGGTACCGCGCGACCGCTCGGCACCGGCTTGCCGGTCTCGGCGAGCCACCCCCTCCCAACCCTCCCCCATCAAGGGGGAGGGCTTCGTAAGTCGGCGGCCGCATTCCTCTCCCTCCCCCTTGATGGGGGAGGGCCGGGGTGGGGGTGACTCTTCGGTTCGCTGGAGCCAAGGCTGTCGAAGCCGGCTCAGCCGTCGTCCATCTTGAGGGCGGCGATGAAGGCGGACTGCGGGATCTCGACGTTGCCGAACTGCCGCATGCGCTTCTTGCCCTTCTTCTGCTTCTCCAGCAGCTTGCGCTTGCGGGTGACGTCGCCGCCGTAGCACTTGGCGGTCACGTCCTTCCGGAGCGCGCTGACCGTCTCGCGAGCGATGACCTTGCCGCCGATGGCGGCCTGGAT
>JANQGU010000167.1 GCA_028282935.1 Kiloniellales bacterium | reverse complement strand
CCGAAGGTGTGGCCCAGGTTGAGCAGGGCCCGCCGCCCCCGCTCGCGCTCGTCGTCGGCGACGATGGCGGCCTTGGCGGCGCAGGCGGTCAGCACGGCGCGGCGCCGGGCCGCGGTATCGCCGGCGATCAGGGCCGCGCCCTCGGCCTCCAGCCAGGCGAAGAAATCGGGGTCGCCGATCAGGCCGTACTTCACCACCTCGGCGTAGCCGGCCAGCAGCTCGCGCTTGGGCAGAGTCGACAGCGTGCCGATGTCGGCCAGCACCAGCCGCGGCTGGTGGAAGGCGCCGACCAGGTTCTTGCCCTGGCGGGTGTTGATGCCGGTCTTGCCGCCGACCGAGCTGTCGACCTGGGCCAGCAGGGTCGTCGGGATCTGGACGAAGTCCAGCCCGCGCAGGGTCAAGGCCGCGGCCAGGCCGGCCAGGTCGCCGATCACGCCGCCGCCGAAGGCGACCAGGACGCTGCCCCGGTCGACCCTGGCGTCGAGCAGCCTCTCGGTCAGCCCCTGCAGGTGGCCGAAGTCCTTGGTCGCCTCGCCCGGCGGCAGGACGATCGCCGGGCCGTCCAGGCCGGCGTCGGCCAGGGAGCCAGAAAGGGTCGGCAGGTGCAGCGCGGCCAGGGTCTCGTCCGTGACCACGACCAGGCGGCGTCCGGGCAGGGCCGCGGCGATCCGCGCCGCGGCCTCGGCCAGCAGGCCCTCGCCGACCAGGATCTCGTAGGAACGCGCGCCCAAGGCCACCGTCAGGCTCTCGACCCGGCTCATGCCTCCGCTCCCTCGGCGCGGCCGGGGACCGCTGCGGGATCCGGGGCGGAGTCCTGCGCCGCCGCGCGGTCGCGCAGCGCCGCCAGGACCCGCTCGACCGTGACCTCGGGCGGCCCGTCGACGCTGTCGACCGCCAGGTCGGCGTCGGCATAGACGGGATAGCGCTCGGCGATCAGCGCGGAGAGGATCTTCCGGGGATCGCCGCGCTTCAGCAGCGGCCGGTTGTTGCGCCGCCCGGTGCGCTTCAGCATCAGCTCAAGGTCGGCCCGCAGCCAGACCGAGACCGCCCGCGCGCCGATCGCGGCGCGGGTGTCCGGATCCATGAAGGCGCCGCCACCGGTCGCCAGCACGTGCGGGGCGCCGTCCAGCAGGCGGCAGATGACCCGGTTCTCGCCCTTGCGAAAGGCCGCCTCGCCGTGCAGCTCGAAGATGTCCTCGATGCTGCAGCCGGCGGCGCGTTCGATCTCGGCGTCGGCGTCGCGGAAGGGCAGGCCGAGGCGGGCCGCCAGGCGCCGCCCGATGCAGGACTTGCCCGCGCCCATCAGGCCGACCAGCACGATCGTACGGTCTGCCGGGAGATCGCCGGCGGCCGGCATCACGCGCCTCGCCGCGCCGCCGCGAGGCCGGACGCCGGGCGGGCCGCAAGCCCAGGGCGGGAGCCCCGTTGCGCGGGATTCAAAGCGCCGATAAACTGCCGCAAATTGGCCATAGTCGAAACCTAGCATACTGGCGATGGGGCCACGCAAGCCCGTGTCGCCGGAGCTTGGCGGACAGGGCGGCAACTGGGCGGGTCGCCGTTATTGAAGTGGTTTCGTCCCGGGATCGGTTTCAAGAAGAGATCGGTTTGATCGAGGAACGTGGCAAGAGCGCGGGGGTCGATGTCAAAAGCGATAGTTGCGGTGACCTTGGTTGTGGCCGTGGTGGCCATCGGCGGCGGGCTTCTCCTGACCTGGGAGATTCCGGCGCCGACGGTACAGGTGGAAAAGGTCCTACCGGATGATCGTTTCCCGCGCTGACGCCCTGCTCGCGCGCTCCGCTCTGGCGGCCGCCCTCGGCTGCCTGGCGGCCCTGGTCGCCGTCTCGACGGCGGTTGCCCAAGGCGTGCCGGCGGAGGACGCCGAGCAGGCGCCCACGGCCTTCAACCGGCCGGTCAACCTGCTCCCCGACGGCAACGCGGGGCTGCTCCCGGACGACGCGACCAAGATCCTGCAGCCTGATCCCCTGGCCGATCCCCTGGCCGATCCCTTGAGCGACGGGCCCAGGATCGGGCCGGGGTTGAATCCGGCCGAGTCGGCCGAGCCCTCCAGCGACATCGAGGTCAACCGCCTCGGCACCATCGACCTGGAAGCCGTCGGCACCCTGGATTCGGGCAACGGCGGCCTGGGCAGCGACATGTGGCGCGGCTCCAAGCGCCACGTGGTGCTGCCCCTGATGTCGCGGCTCTCGGATCAGATCGCATCGCCCTCGCTTCGCGAGCTGGCCGGGCGCCTCCTGCTCTCGGCAGCGGTCCCGCCCGAGGGGCAGAGCCGGGGCGAGGCGGACAGCCTGCTGAAGCTGCGGATCGAGCACCTGGCGGCGCTGGGCCAGATCGAGGGCCTGGAAGAGCTGCTGCGCGTGGTGCCCGAGCGGAACGCCGACGAGGCGATCCAGCGGGCCCGGGTCGAGGCCTACCTCCTGGCCGGCAATGCCGACCAGGCCTGCCGCTCGGTACGCAACGTCGTCGGCCAGGGCGAGCAGAGCCTCTACTGGCAGAAGGCCCTGGTGTTCTGTCAGATCCATGCCGGCGAAATGGCCGGCGCGGCGCTCGGCGTGGGGCTGCTACGGGAACAGTCCAGCGGCGACGAGGACAGCTTCATCGCCCTGGCGGAAGCCGCCTCCGGCGGCGCGTCGGACATCCCGGTGATCGGCAATCCCTCGGTCTTCGAGCTGTCGATCCTGCACCGCCTGGACGCCTCACTGGCGGACGAGACGGCCCAGGAGATCCATCCGGGCATGCTCTTCGCCATGGCCCGCAGCCCGGATCTCGCCCTCGAGCGGCGGATCGAGGTCGCCGAGGAAGCCGTAGCCCTCGGGGTCCTGCCGGCGACGGAGCTGGGGCGGCTCTACGGCCAGGTCGAGATCGCCGAGGCCGATCTGGCCGCTTTCCGCAGCCGCGCCCTGGAATGGGAGGGCAGCCAGGCCCGTGCGCTGCGCTATCAGGCGGCGATGGCCGACGCGGCCACGGCGAAGGATCAGGCGGACATGATCGCGGCGGCCCTGGATGCCGCGCCCTCGCCGCAGGACTACCTCGCGGTCGCCCGGCTTTACGAGCCGCTG
>JANQGU010000059.1 GCA_028282935.1 Kiloniellales bacterium | reverse complement strand
CGATGGCGTTACCTTTCGGCGGGTTGAAGGTCTCTTTCCTGGCGACGAGCCTTTCGGTCGCGCTGCTGTCCCTGGCGCTGGCCCAGGACGGCGCGCCCGGCAGCTTCCGTGCGGCGCAGGAAGAGGGCCTGTCCCTCGAGCTCGATCCCGAGTTCCTCGACACCCTGAAGACCACCCGCACGGCCAAGACCGCGGCCGAGGTCGAGTCGGCGGCCAAGGAGGCGGAAGAGAAGGAAAAGGCGCTTCCGCTGGCCGGCGCGGAACCGGGCAGCCACCGCGCGGCCCAGGACGGGCAGCGCCGCGTCGACCTGTCCAGGAAGGTCGACGAGGCCTGGCGGGTCAACCCGATCCTGCTCAACCGCAGCCAGGGCGGCGAGCCGGCGCGCGAAGACGACGACGTCCGGGTCGAGACCTTCGGACTCGAGCTCCGCAAGGAATTCTGAATCCCCCCTTTTCTCAGGACGCCGCGCCCCGCTGACCCATCCGGCCTCGTTGACAAGCGACGCCACCCTCCTATCCTCCCCCGCGTGGCGGGCCCTCCAAGCAGGTCTTGGCCGTTGCCGAGGCGACGACCAGGGCGCTCCGGGGCAACCCCGGGGAAGCGAGAATACCTGGGCATGACTCTGCGTGACCGCCGCTAGGCCTCGCCTAGATCTGGTCACGCTCGACACGTTGGGTTGGGGGGCCCTGCCACGGCCCGCTGCCTCCCTGGGGCTCGATCGAGGGCGATGCGCCATGGATGCCCGGACCTGGAACGCGCGCAATCTGGCGGCCGCCTTCCTGTCCGGCGACTGGAACCAGCAGGCGCTGGAAGGCGCCGCGCTGGCCCTGCTGAAGCGCGAGGCCGCGCCACGCTGGCTGCGCGACATGGTGGCCGAGGTCCTGGAGCGATGCGAGACTTCCTACCCGCCTGCGCCCGAAACGCTGGCCCGCCTGATCCTGGCGTCCAAGGGATTCCGGCGCTCGGCACTGCAAAGGCGCCGCGGCGCCACGCGCAGCCCTCCGGTGACCGCTTCGCCGCGCTTCGCCCCCGCCGCGGCGTTCCGAGGCCTGGACGTTCCCGCCCTGCCGACCCTGGGCGCGCTGTCGGACTGGATCGGCCTGCCGCCCGCGCAGCTGGCCTGGTTCGCCGACGTCGAGGGCTATCGCGCCGCCGCCCGCGGGGAGGCGACGCGGCACTACAGCTACCTCTGGCGGTCCAGGAAGACCGGCGATCCGCGCCTGCTGGAGGCCCCCAAGCCGATCCTCAAGGGCATCCAGCGCCAGATCCTGCGCCGGATCCTGGATCCGGTTCCAGTCCACGAGGCGGCGCACGGCTTTCGCAAGGGCCGGTCCTGCCTGACCGCGGCGCAGCTCCATGCCGGCGAGGCGGTGGTGCTCTGCCTCGACCTGGAGGACTTCTTCCTCAGCGTCCCGCTCCGGCAGGTTCACGGCCTGTTTCGCAGCCTCGGCTATCCCTGGGCGGTGGCCCGCTTCCTGACCGGACTCTGCAGCACTAGGACGCCCGCCGACGTCCTCGCCGGGGCGCCGCTGGACGGGAGGCCCGGGCATGGGGCCCCCGGGCATGGGGGCCTGGGGCATCGCGCCCGAGGCCTGCTCCGCCAAGCGCACCTGCCCCAGGGCGCGCCGAGCTCGCCGGCCCTGGCCAACCTCTGCGCCTGGCGCCTGGACTGCCGGCTCGGCGGGCTGGCGCGGGCCTCCGGGGCCCGCTACACGCGCTACGCCGACGATCTGGCCTTCTCGGGCGACACGGCCTTCGCCCGGCGCAGCGCGGGCTTCCTGGGACAGGTGGCGGCGATCTGCCGGGACCAGGGCTTCGGGGTGAATCCGCGCAAGACCCGGATCCTGCGCCAGCATGAGCGCCAGCGGCTGACCGGCCTGGTGGTCAACCGGCAGGTCAACGTCGCCCGCGACGGCTTCGACCGGCTCAAGGCCACCCTGCACAACTGCCTCCGCCACGGCCCGGAGAGTCAGAACCGGGACCGGCTGGCGGACTTCCGCGCCCACCTCGAGGGCCGTGTGACCTGGGTCGAAAACGTCAATCCGGGCAAGGGCCGGCGGCTGCGCCGCCTCTTCGAGCAGATCGACTGGGCCCGATCCGGGGCCCGATCCGGGACCTGAGCCGGAGGCCGGGGTCAGCCGTCGCCGAAGCCGGACCCGGGCTTCCGGTACTCGTCTCGGGGCGGGCTGAAGATGTCGAGGACGCGGGCGCCCTCGGGGCCGGCCCGCAGGCTGTGGGGCACGCCGCCCGGGGTGCGCCAGAAGTCGCCGGCCTTGACCGGAATCTCCTCGCCGTCCTGGACCCGCACCGCCTCGCCTTCGAGGATCACGCCCCACTGCTCCTGGGGATGGCTGTGAACCTTGCCCTCGGCGTTGGGCGCCAGGGAGACGACGGACAGCATGGCGTGGTCGCCGGCGAAGATCCGCGCGGTCAGGCCGGGCGCCAGCTCGCGCCTGATACCCTGAGTCGGGTCGTCGAGGTTGTAGAACTCCCGCTTCGCGCTCATCGGCTCCCTCCGAATCCGCCTCCGCTCCGAGGAGAGAGTCTAGCCCGGAGGCCGCCCCATACAAAGCGGCCGTGCCGGAGGGAGGGATCATCGCCCATCGGCACGGCCGAGGTCAGGGACGCGGAACGGCGGCGGCTAGACACGCCAGAAGGGCTTGCGGGCCTCGATGTCGGCCTCGCTTCGGGAGAGGCCGATGTCCTTGAGGATGCGGTCGTCGAGGCTGGCCAGGTGGGCTCGCTCCGCCGCCCGCTCCTGCCAGATCAGAAGACGGTCCAGGACCCGGGCTGGCAGTCCCGCCAGCCGGCGCAGGAAGGACGACGGCACCTCGGGCTGGTGCAGCGTATAGGTTCCGCAGCGGTCGGAAGCGAAGCCGGTCATGGTGAATACTCCTTATCCGATGGCCGCCTGATCGCGGCCCGTGACTTCTCGCTTTGTTCACGCATGTATATGAAGTTTTCCGGCGCACCGGGCAAACGACGATATCTTGTCAGATCTATTAGATTTTCTTATTCTAATCGTCATGGCTCGACGCTTGCCCCCGCTCAACGCCCTGCGCGCCTTCGAGGCCGCCGCCCGCCACCTCTCCTTCACCAAGGCGGCCCAGGAGCTGCACGTGACCCAGGCGGCGATCAGCCACCAGGTCAAGGGGCTGGAGGAGGTCCTGGGGATCCAGCTCTTCCGGCGGCTGAACCGGCGCCTGGCCCTGACCGAGGCCGGACAGGCCTACCTGCCGCCGCTCCGGGACGCCTTCGACGCCATCGCCGGCGCCACCCAGCGCCTGCACGAGCGCGAGGAGGGCGGCGCGCTGAAGATCTCGGTCCTGATGTCCTTCGCCTCGACCTGGCTGCTGCCGCGGCTGTTCGGCTTCCGGCGGCTGCACCCCGAGATCGACATCATGGTGACCGCCGGCGACGCCCTGGTCGACTTCGAGCAGGACGACTTCGACATGGGCATCCGCTACGGCCTGGGCAGCTATCCCGGGCTGCGGGTCGACCTCCTGATGGAGGACGAGATCTTCCCGATCTGCTCGCCCAAGCTGCTGGAAGGGCCGCATCCCCTGCGCCGGCCCGCGGACCTTGAGCATCACACCCTGCTGCACGACGTGGTCCAGGGGACGCCCGACGACCCGGACTGGCGCCTGTGGTTCAGGCAGGCCGAGGTCGAGGGCGTCGACCCGACGCGCGGGCCGGGCTT
>JANQGU010000009.1 GCA_028282935.1 Kiloniellales bacterium | reverse complement strand
CGAAGGCCGGCGGCGGCGGCAGCACCACGCCGACGACCTATCGGATCAAGGTCATCGAGCCCAAGTGCATGGAGTCCCTGGGCTACACCAAGGGCTGAGCGCCGTTCCGACCGGTCGCCGCGCGCCTTCGCGGGCCAGGCCGGCGCCTCCGCGGTTGGCTGGGCGCAGGCGCGCCGATCCCGATTCCAGGTGTTTCGCGGAAAGAGAGCAAGGCCGCAGAAAAAGTAAGCGGGCCGGTCTTCATGACCGGCCCGCTTTGCGGGGGAGTGGAGCGAGTGGGCTGAACCGTCCAACCGTCGACGAAGCGATGATCTTCTTGTTCAGCCTAGGGTCGCAACTTGCCACCGGAAGGCTGCTCTCTCCGATCCTGGCGTCTGGCGGGTGACCAAGCCAGCCAGCCGGTCCACGACCATCGAGAGTGCCAACACGAGAGAAAGACTACCGCTACTCTTGCGGGTAAATCAATAGAGGAATTGTTGCCTGCGCACTTTCTGCCATCACCGCGTCACATTTTTCCGGCCCTCATGGAGGACCCGGTATATGCAGGGCGGTGGCGCGTTGCCCGAAAGTCCTCCGCGAGGCGGGTCCTCGCGTGCGGGTTGAAACACTTTGTCGCGGCGGCGGGGCGCGCTAAACTGCCTTGCGCCCGGCGGCCCCGGGCCCCTAAATCGGGAGACGGAGGCGGCAACCTTGGGGGGTGCCGCGCGGGGCAGCGGCCCGGCGGCGGAGACTGGCGAGACAGCAGCGAGGAGAGGGACGGTCCCCATGCTGGATCGTGCCCAAGAGGTTCCGGAGATCGACGACCTGATCGGCGCGCGGCTGGTCGCCCAGGGCAAGCTGGAGCAGAGCGCGCTGGAACGGGCCCAACGCGCGCGCGCCGAGAGCGGCGAGCGCCTGGACCGGGTGCTGACCCGGCTCGGCCTGGTCGGCGAGCGCGACATGGCCGACGCCATGGCCGCCGAGCTCGACCTGCCGATCGTCGGCGCCGACGACTACCCCGAGGCGCCGGTCCTGGACGGCCTGCTGTCGGTGCGCTTCCTGAAGAACAGCCGGGTCCTGCCCCTGTCCGAGGACGAGGCCGGGATCGCGCTGGCCATGGCCGACCCCCTGGACCGCTTCGCGATCGAGGCCGTGGCCCTGCGCGCCGAGCGGCCGGTGCGCCCGCACGTCGCGGTGGCGGCCGAGCTGGAGAACGCCCAGGAGCGGCTCTACAGCGGCGGCAAGACCTCGATCGACCAGATCGCCGAGGCCCTGGACGAGGCCGACGAGGAGACCACCGAGGCCGACGTCGAGCGGCTGCGCGACCTGGCCAGCGAGGCGCCGGTCATCCGGATCGTCAACCACCTGATCACCAAGGCGGTCGAGGCGCGGGCCTCGGACATCCACATCGAGCCCTTCGAGGCGCAGCTGCGGGTCCGCTACCGGGTCGACGGCGTGCTGCAGGACGTCGACGCGCCGCCGGCCCGGCTGCGCGCGGCGATCATCTCGCGCATCAAGATCATGGCCAAGCTGAACATCGCCGAGCACCGCCTGCCCCAGGACGGCCGGATCAAGATCGTCGCCCGCGGCAAGGAGATCGACCTGCGCGTCTCGACCCTGCCGGCGCTGCACGGCGAGGGCGTGGTGCTGCGCATCCTCGACCGCGAGGGCGTGGTCCTGGACTTCGATTCCCTCGGCTTCGACGACAGCACCCGGGGCCAGTTCCTGGATCTGATCGAGCGGCCGACCGGGATCATGCTGGTGACCGGCCCGACCGGCAGCGGCAAGACCACCACTCTCTACACCTCGCTGACCCACCTGAACTCCTCGGAGAAGAAGATCATCACCGTCGAGGACCCGGTCGAGTACCAGCTCAGGGGCGTCAACCAGATCCAGGTCAAGCCCAAGATCGGCCTGACCTTCGCCAACGCCCTGCGCTCGATCCTGCGCCAGGACCCGGACATCATCATGATCGGCGAGATCCGCGACCTGGAGACCGCGCAGATCGCGGTCCAGGCGGCGCTGACCGGGCACCTGGTGCTGGCGACCCTGCACACCAACACCGCCGCGGCGACCATCACCCGCCTGCTCGACATGGGGGTCGAGGACTACCTGGTGACCTCGACCGTGGTCGGGATCCAGGCCCAGCGCCTGGTGCGCCGGCTCTGCCCGGCCTGCCGCGAGCCCTACGAGGCCCTGCCCGAGCTGGTCCGGCAGATCGACCCGCAGGCCCAGGGCCCGATGACGCTCTACCGGCCCAAGGGCTGCAAGCAGTGCAACGGCCAGGGCTACCGCGGCCGCATGGGCGTGCTGGAGGTGCTGCAGATGACCGACGAGGTCCGCCGCCTGGTCCTGCAGCACGCCGAGTCGCAGGAGATTCACAAGGCCGCGGTCGCCGCCGGCATGCGCTCGATGTATCAGGACGGCGTGACCAAGGCCCGCCAGGGCGTCACCACCCTGGAAGAGGTGGTCCGGGTGACCAGCGAGCAGTAGCGCGAGCGAGCCGCAGCGATGCCGACCTTCCACTACAAATCGGTTGCCGAGAGCGGCGAGGTCGTCGAGGGCCAGCTCGAGGCCAGCGACCAGACCGCGGCGGTCGCCCGGCTGCAGCGCCTGGGCCACGTGCCGCTGAAGATCGACAGCGCGGCGAGCGGCCTCACCCTCGACTTCCTGAAGCAGGACGTCTCCTTCCGGCGCGGCCTGCGCTCCCAGGACATCACCACCCTGACCCGCCAGATCGCGACCCTGCTGGGCGCCGGGCTGCCGCTCGACCGGGCCCTCGACATCCTGGTCGAGATGGCCGAGCAGGCGCCGCAGCGCCGCTTGGTCTCGAAGATCGTCGAGGAGGTGCGCGGCGGCGCCACCCTGGCCGACGCCCTGGACAAGCAGGAGGCCAGCTTCCCGGTCTACTACCGCTCCATGGTCCGGGCCGGCGAGGCCGGCGCGACCCTGGAAGCGGTGCTGACGCGCCTGGCCGACTTCATGGAGGGCGCCCAGGCGACCCGCGCCCAGTTGCTGTCGAGCCTGATCTACCCGATCATCCTGCTGGTCGTCGCCTGCCTCTCGGTCACGGTGATGCTGACCTTCGTGGTCCCGACCTTCAAGCCGCTGCTCGACGACGCGGGCACCAAGCTGCCGCTCTCGACCCAGATCGTGATCGCGGCCGGCGACCTCTTCCAGGCCTACTGGTGGCTGATGCTGCTGGGCGCCGTGGCGGCCTTCTTCGGCGCGCGGGCGGCGCTGGCGCAGCCGGCGACCCGGCTGTGGTGCCACCGCCGCCTGCTGCGCCTGCCGCTGGCCGGCCCGCTCTGGACCAAGATCGACGTCGCGCGCTTCGCCCGCACGCTCTCGACGCTGCTCAGCAACGGCGTGGTCCTGCTCTCGGCCCTGGCGCTGACCCGGGACGTGCTGAGCAACGCCGCGCTGTCCGACGCGCTGGGCCAGATCGAGCCCGACGTCAAGGCCGGCCGCGGCCTGGCGGAGCCGCTGGCGGAGAGCGGCCTCTTCCCGATCCTGGCGGTGCAGCTCCTGCGGGTCGGCGAGGAGAGCGGCCACCTGGAGGAGATGCTGGCCAAGCTGTCGGAGATCTACGACGCCGACGCGGCGACCACGATCCGGCGCCTGCTGGCGCTGCTGGTGCCGATGCTGACCCTGGGCCTCGGCCTGCTGATCGCCTTCATCATCGCCTCGATCCTGATGGCGCTGTTCTCTATCAACGAGCTCGTGCTCTAGACAGACGGAGATGACAAGGACCCATGACGGACACTGACGGCAGACTGCCAGCGGAGCGGGCGGACCGGACGGCGGAACGGCGGCCCCGGCGCGGCGAGGCCGGCTTCACCCTGCTCGAGCTGCTGGTCGTGATGACCATCCTCGGCCTGCTGGCGGCGGTCGCCGGCGTGGTGGCGATCAACCAGTTCACCAAGGCCCAGACCGACGCCGCGGCGTTGCAGCTCAACTCGATCTCCGCCGGGCTCGACCTCTTCTACCTCGACCACGGCCGCTACCCCAGCGAGGACGAGGGGCTGAAGGCCCTGGTCGAGGCGCCAGCGGACAGCGACGCCTGGCGCGGGCCCTACCTGAAGGACGAGAAGGCGATCACCGATCCCTGGAAGCGGGTCTTCCTCTACCGCTACCCGGGGCAGCACGGGAAGTACGACCTCTACTCGCTGGGCGCGGACAACGCCGAAGGCGGCGACGATGACAACAGCGACGTCACCAGCTGGTAGCCACGCACGTCGAGGAGACCCGGGGCGTCGCAGCCCGGGGCGTCGTAAACAGGCGGCGGGCTTCACCCTGCTGGAGCTGCTGATCGTCATCGCGGTCATCGGGCTGGTCTACGCGGTCCTGCCCGCCGGCGTCTTCGGCGGGCGCGAGGGGGTCGAGCTGCGGTCTACGGCCCGACTGGTGGCCGAGGACCTGCGCCGGGCCCGCGGCCAGGCCATCGCCAGCAACCGCGAGGTCGCCTTCCTCCTGGACCTGGAGGCCCGGCGCTTCGGGCTTCCGGGGCGCGGCAAGCTGGCCGCGCTGCCCGAGGGCATCGAGGCCACGGTCCGCACCGCGGGCGAGCTCCTGAGCGACGCGACCCAGGCGCGGATCCAGTTCTTTCCCGACGGCAGCTCGACCGGCGGCTCGGTGACCCTGAGCGGCGCCGGCAAGCGCTACGAGGTCACGGTGCGCTGGCTGACCGGGGAGGTGCGCCTTGCCGAGTGACCGCGGAAGGCGGCCGCGGCGCGGCGCGCGCGGCTTCACCCTGATGGAGGTCCTGGTCGCCTTCACGATCTTCGCCTTCAGCTTCGGCGCGATCCTGCAGATCTTCTCGGCCGGCGCGCGCAACGCCGGGGTCTCGCGCGCCTACGCCGTCGCCCTGGGGCACGCCCAGTCGCAGCTCGAGCGCCTGGGCATCGAGGAGCCCCTGGAGGCCGGGCAAAGCACCGGGGTCCTGGACGACGGCATGGCCTGGCGGCTGGAGGTCACGCCCTACGAGGAGGAGCCCTCCGAGGACTCGCTGCTCCGCGCCTTCGCGGTCAGAGCGACCGTGACCTGGCGGGACGGCGGCCGGGAGCGCCAGGTGTCGCTGTCCAGCCTGCGCCTGAGAGGGGTGCAGTGACCGCGCGCCCGCGCCCTGCCGGCGGGGCCGCCGCGCAGCGCGGCTTCACCCTGCTGGAGCTGCTGGTGGCGATCTCTATCTTCGCCCTCCTGAGCGTCATGATGTACGGCGGCCTCAACTTCGGCGCCCGGGCCTGGGAGCGCGCCGGCGCGGCCGATACCCGGCAAAGCGACGTGCTGCTGGTGCAGGACCTCCTGCGGCGGGCCTTCGCGGAGGCCCAGCCGGTCGAGGTGGGCGGGCCCCGGCGGCGCCTGCGCCTGGCCTTCGAGGGCAGCCGCGACGGCGTGGTCTTCGTCGGCCGCATGCCCGCCTACCTGGGCCCGGGCGGCCACTACCTGATCGGCCTCGAGGTCGAGGGCGCCGGGGCGACCCGGGCGCTCACCCTGCGCTGGGAGGTCTTCCGCGAGGAGCGTCCCGACCTGGAGTTCACCGACGCGGCCGAGCGGGAGGTCCTTCTGCTCGGCGTCGAGGGCCTTCGGCTGCGCTACTTCGGAGCCGAGGACGAGGCCCTGTCGCCGCAATGGCGGCCCGAGTGGCGCAACGTCGAGACGCTGCCCCGGCTGATCCGGGCCGAGATCGAGTTCGACCGCGGCGACCGGCGCCTCTGGCCCGAGCTGACCGTCGCCCTGATGACCGACGAGTTCCTGTAGATTTCGCTGGCTTCCCTGTAGGATGACGCCACGATGATGACCTGGCTCAAGATGCCCTTCGGCCTTTTCGGCGCCTTCCTGCAGTGGTGGCTGTCCGAGCTTGCCGGCCTGATCCCCCGGAGCCTCCGGCGGCCCCTGTCTGGGCGCGGCGAGACCGTGATCCTGGAGCCGGCCGGCGACGCCGAGGGGCAGAGCGGCAGCCTGTTCCTGCGGCGCGGCGAGGGGGTCGAGGCGCTCGGCAGCTTCGGCGAGGGACTCGCCGCCCTGCCGGCCAAGGCGCGGCGCGGGCGGCGCACGGTCACCCTGGCGCTGCCCGCCGGCCGGGCGGTGACCCAGCGGGTCCGGCTGCCCCTGGCGGCCGAGGACACCCTGCGCGAGGTGATCGGCTTCGAGATGGACCGGCTGACGCCCTTCCGCCGGGAGGAGGTCTACTACGACCAGCGGGTCCTGGGCCGCGACAACGAGCAGCAGCAGCTCGAGGTCGAGCTGACCCTGAGCCCCAGGGCCACGGTCGACGCCTTCCTGGAGCAGGCCGGCCGGCTCGGCCTGACGCCCGAGCGGGTCGACGTGGCGACCGCCGAGCCGGGCAAGCCGAGCGGCCTCGACCTCTTGCAGCGCGAGGTTCGGCGCGGGCCCGGCGGCTTCGCCCGGGCGATCACGGTGCTGCTGCTGCTCGCCGCGGCGAGCCTCGGCGCGGCGACGGTGATGATTCCCCTGGGCCGGAAGGCGCAGCTGGTCGAGCGCCTGCAGAGCGAGGTCGCGGTGGCGCGGCGCGACGCCGCGGCGGCGCGGCAGCTCGAGGGCGAGCTCTCGGCGCAGCAGGCCCAGGTGCTTTACGTCCATGAGCTGAAGCTGGCGACGCCGACCAAGTCGACGGTCCTCAACAACGTGACCCAGGTGCTGCCCGACGACACCTGGCTCTACCAGCTTCGGGTCAACGAGAGCCGGCTCGAGATCTCCGGCTATGCGCCGAACTCCTCCTCGCTGATCCAGCTCTTCGAGGACGCCCCCGGCTTCGCGGAGCCGAAGTTCCGGGCGCCGGTGACCCAGGATCCCAAGCTGGGCGTCGATCGCTTCAGCCTGGAGCTGAGGATCCTGGGCGACGGAGGGGGCGGATCATGAGTGCCCTGAGCCTTCCCGTCCGGCGGCTCCTGGCGGTCACGCTGCTGGTGCTGCTGGTCTTCGGCGCCTACGCCGGGATCGTGGCGCCGCTGCAGCAGCGCTTCGCCGACTACGACGACAGCATCGCGCAGTCCTCGCGGCTGCTGGAGCGCTTTCGCCAGGAAACCCTGGACCCGGCGGCGCTGGAGCGGCAGCGGCGCAGCCTGGAGAGCGCCCGTCGCGGTGCCGGCGGCCTGCTCAAGGGCGACAACGAAGCCATCGCCGGGGCCTTCGTCCAGCACTTCGTGACGACGTCGGTGGAGGCCGAGGGCGGGACCCTGCGCTCGATCCAGGTCCTGCCGGTCAAGTCCGAGAACGGCTTCCGCCGGGTGACGACGCGGGCCCAGATCAACGTCACGACGCCGGCGCTGCGCGACCTCCTGCATCGCATCGAGGCCTCGCGCCCCTTCCTCTTCATCGACAGCCTCGACGTCCGCCTCGGGCGTAAGAGACGCGCGCGCGACAAGGACGGACCCGAGCAAGAAGTGCAGCTTCTGGTCCGAATGGACGTCTTCGGCTTCCTCGCGCCCGAAAAGCCGCCAGCGCTGCCGCCCGGCCAGGGCTCCTGAGCCCGGGCCCGACGCGAAGCGGCCAGGACGGGCGGTTCCGGGACGGGCGGTTCCGGGACGGGCGGTTCCAGGATGGGCGGTTCCAGTTCGGGCCCGTTCAAGGCCGGGTCCCTTCGGAGCTTGGCCCGGTTCAGGCCTTGGTCCCGTCCAGAGCCTGGTCCGATCGAGGGTCCTGAGCCGACATCCGGAAGCCGGGGCAGTGTATCCGGTCCGATGGAGCTCCAAGCCGGTCCATCTGATCGGACGATGCCCCGGGTCCGTCCCGCTGCGGCTGTCTGGATTGGAATGTCAGGTGACGAGCTGGATCTTCTTGCCGCCGGGGGCGGCGGCGTCCTCGACCACCGCGTTCAGGCGGTCGGCAAGGCCGCTCAGCTCCTGAGCCGTGTCGCGGTCATCGACGTCGATCGACTTGAGGATATGGACGGCAGCGCTCAAAAGTAGCGCGTCCTGAATGGTTAGGGTCGGATCTTTGGGGCTAACATTCATAGGGGGCACCTGTGATAAGTCCTAGTCCGGAGAGGTATAACTAGAAGATAGGTGTTATGCCCTCGTTTCCTTGCCTCTGTCTATTGCAAAGAGGGCTTAGACCAATTGTGGTAAATAAGTGGGTCGTAGTAGACATCAAACCTCAAGTAACACTTAACGAAAAGTTAAAGATACATTAACGCTGTCAAGGTCTCGACTTCCGCAGTTCTATATAGGCCCTTAGTCTAGTACACGGATTGCGGGAAAGACGATGTTGGTTCTCGGGGTCTTGCGCCCAGGTTTTCCGCAGGGTGCCGTAGGCGCCCGCGTATCCTGTCCAGGGAAAGCTTTGCACGTCATGGCTGTGGCCGCGGCCGCCCGTCGGGGGTGTGACCCAGGCCACCGACGGCGCACCCCTTTCGTGCCATACTCCCGGTCCGGTTCGGAGAGTGCCGGCGCTCGGACAGGGGCTTCGGAGCGGCCGGTTTCATGCTAGCCTAGCGTTCCGTGCCAGCTTGGCGACAGGCTGCCGGGGTGGCGGATTCGCTTTGCGGGAAGGGATGGTGGCGGCGACACCATGAGCGCGCTTTCGGTCTTCAATCTGGCTTTGGCGGCGCTTTGCGGCAGCCTCGGATGGCTGGCCTTCGCGGCCTACGATGCGCCGCCGGCCGAGCCGCCCGCGCAGGCCGTGGCCAAGCCTACGACGCCGGACGCGGCCGCGGTCCCCAGCTTCCAGCCCTTCCGCATGCCGCCGCAGCAGCGCTTCTCGGAGTTGGTGGAGCGGCCGCCCTTCACCCAGTCGCGCCGCCCGCCCGAGGTCTCGGCCCAGCCCCAGGTGCGCCAGGAAGCGCCGCGCAGGGACCTGAAGCTGACCCTGATCGGCGTCATCCTGCAGCCGAGCCAGCAATACGCGCTGGTCCAGCGCCCGGGAAAGAAAGCGGCACAGCGCCTGGCCAGGGGCGAGAAGATCGACGGCTGGCAGGTCGAGGGAATCCTGCCGGACCGGGTGATCCTGAGCCAGGCCAAGGAAGTGGTCGAACTGCAGCTCAAGGACGCCAAGATCAAGCGGCCCAAGGCCAAGCGGCGGCAGCCGCGCCAGGCCCGCAACGCGGAGGCGAGTGAGCGGCGGCCGGCGGCCACGGCCAATCCGGCCCTGAGGCAGCAGGCGCCGGCCCAGGGCCGGCAAGCGCCCATCGATCCGGAGGCGGGCGAGGAACTGCCGGAGGACCTGCGCCGCGCCCTGCAGCAGAATACGCAGTAATCCGGGGGCGCGCCGGCGGGACGGCCGGGCGAGGCGAGGGCAAGCCTTTCCGGCCAAAGCCCGTTCTGGTCCGGCCGCCAGACATTTGACATGGATTCTCTCTCGCTTTGGTTGCTACACTCGGCGCCGAAAAAGCAGGCGAGAGCGCAAGGAGGGGACGCTCGCGTGCCCAGGTTAACGACAAGGCCGAGAACACCGGGCAGGAGGCACGGTGGGATCGCCTGCGTGGCGATCCTGGCGCTCGTCCCGACTCTCCTCACGGCCTGTGCGACCGAGAAGAAGCGCGCGGCCTTCTTCGAATCGGCGCGCCAGCAGGCGGCCCTGGGCGACACGCCCTCGCCCCGGCCCTTCGATACGCTCTACGGCCCCGAGGCCGAGCGCGGCGCGGTGCCCGAGATCGAAGGCTTCACCCAGCGCGGCAGCGGCCAGTTCGTTCAGACCAGCGTGGCGCCGACCCCGCTCGGCCGGGTCCAGATCGCCGAGACCGGCAACGGCGAGTTCACCCTTAACTTCGCCGACGCCGACCTGCGCGAGGTGATCCGCACCGTGCTGCAGGACTCGCTGGAGACCAACTACACGATCGATCCGCGGATCCAGGGGACGGTGACCCTGCAGACCAGCCGGCCGCTCAGCCGCGACCAGCTCCTGCCGACCCTGGAGGAGATCCTGCGCCTGAACGGCGCCGCGCTCGTCGAGGCCGGCAGCCTGTTCCGGATCGTCCCCCTGGAGGAGGCGGGCAGGATGGCGCCTAACCTCTCCTTCAACGACATACGGGGGCGGGGCCTCAGCGTCCGGGTGATCCCGCTGCGCTTCGTCGCGGCGAGCGAGATCGAGGGCTTGCTGCAGGCCTTCTCCTCGGTCGCCGGCGGGACCACCGTCGACTCCGCCCGCAACCTCGTTTTCGTGGCCGGCACCCGGCAGGAGCTGAACAACCTCTCCAACCTCGTCTCCGTGCTCGACGTCGATTGGATGAAGGGCATGTCCTTCGCCCTGAAGCCGCTGAAGTCGACCGGGCCGGAGACCATGATCGCCGAGCTGGAGCAGATCCTGCTCAACCCCTCGGGACCGGACCTCGCGAACCTGCTGCGCTTCGTCTCGATCGAGCGGATGAACGCGGTGCTGGTCATCTCCAAGCAGCCCCGCTACCTGGACGAGGCCCTGCGATGGATCGCGCGGCTCGATCAGGGCGGCACGGACCAGCAACGGCTCCACGTCTACTACGTCCAGAACCGCAGGGCCGCCGACCTGGCCGAGGTCCTGGGCCAGATCTTCGGGGTCGAGACCTCGATCCTGGGCGACACGACCTCGTCCCTGGCGCCGGGCCTGACTCCGGTCACGCTGTCGAGCGAGCCGTCCCTGGAAGGCGTCCCGGAGACCAAGGTCGCGCCGAGCCCGCCGCCGCCGAGCGGCGGCCCCTCGGGGCGGAGCGCGACCGGCCTCGGCGGCCTGGGCGAGGTGCGGATCATCGCCGACACGGAAAGCAACTCCCTGGTGACCCTGGCCAGCGCCACCGACTACCGGGCGGTCGAGGCGGCCCTCAAGCAGCTCGACATCCTGCCCCTGCAGGTCCTGATCGAGGCGACCATCGCGGAGGTCACCTTGACGGACCAGCTCGATTTCGGCTTGCGGTGGTTCTTCCAGGAAGGCAACAGCGAGTTCAGCTTCTCGGACCTCGCCACCAATGCGCTCAGCGCCGCCTTCCCCGGCTTCAACTACGTCTTCCAGTCCAGCGACGCCCGCGTGGCCCTGAACGCCCTGAAGAAGATCACCGACGTCAACGTGCTTTCGGCGCCTTCGATCGTGGTGCTGGACAATCAGACCGCCAAGCTCGAGGTCGGCGATCAGGTGCCGGTCACGACCCGCTCCTCGGTCAGCACCACCGACGCGGATGCGCCCTCGGTCAACGAGGTGGACCAGCGCGACACCGGCGTCATCCTGACCGTCACCCCCCGGGTCAACGCCGGCGGCCTGGTCATCCTCGAGGTCGTTCAGGAAGTCAGCGACGCGATCGCGACGACCACCTCGAACATCGACTCGCCGACCATCCAGCAGCGCAAGCTGGAAAGCACCATCGCGATTCAGAGCGGCGCGACCGTGGCCCTGGGCGGCCTGGTCAGGGATCGGATCGAAGAGATCGTGAACGGGATTCCGCTCCTGATGGATATCCCTGTCCTCGGCAACCTCTTCAAGGCCAGGAACGACAACAAGACCCGGACGGAGCTGCTGGTCCTGCTGCGTCCGCGGGTGATCCGTAACTCCGACGACTCGCGGGCGCTGACCGACGAGCTGCGCCGCAAGCTGCCCGGCATCTTCCCGCCGGAAGACGAGCCCGAGCCGGAAGAAGAGGTCGAAGAAGGGGCGCCCGGGGGCACCTGACGTCTCGTCCCGAGGCTCAGTTCGCCTGGTCGTCCACGACTTCCGCGGCGGCTTGGGGCGACCGCAGCCGCCCCCGTTTCCAGCTGAAGACCCGGAACGGCCGATCGGAGCCCGGCACCAGCGCGATGACGGCCTCGCGCCGGAAGCGGGCGCCGGCCGGCGTCACCGCTTCGCTGGAGATGCTGTAGACCAGGCTGCCGGGCCCGGCCAGGTAGGCTTCGTACTCGCTGAGGAGGCCCGCCAGATCGGGGTCCTCGGCCTGCCGCTCGACGAGCAGCGCGTCGACCACCGAGGGATCGATCTCGGGCAGGGCGCGCAAGGCCTCGGGCGGCGCCGTCAGGGGATCGATGCCGCGCGCCTCCGAATAGACCGTCAAGGCCGGCGCCAGGCGCTCGTAGAGCGTCCGGCTGACGCCGAGGACCTGCTGCAGCTCCTCCACCGAGTCGAAGGGCGCGTCCTTCGCGCCCTGGTTGCGGCCCGCGTTCTCGTAGTCGGCGTCCTCGGCGCCCTGCGAGCGGCGCTCCTTGTCCGGATCCCGGAAGTCGGCGATCCGGTCGATCAGGACCTCGGGCTGCTCGACTCCGTTGGCGCGCAGCAGGCCCAGAAGCAGTTCCTCCCGGGCCGCGTTGAGGTCGATCTTGCCGGCCTCGCTCTGGATCGCGAAGCGGACGATGCCCTCGGCGAAGGACCAGGTGTAGGGGCGGCCGTCGAAGCGCAGCTCGCCACCGTCCAAGGCGACGCCGCCGTCGTCCTCGCCGGGGTTCGTCCCCGCCGCCTCTTCGTCCAGCGCCGCGAGGATGCCGCTGCCGCCGGTCCCGACCTCCTCGAAGCTGTGGTAGAGCGCCAGGATCGCTCGGTAGATGCCGGCATCGGCCAGGGCCTGGGCGCCGGCGTTGTCGACCAGGTTGCGGGTGACCGTGGTCTCGGTCCGGATCGTGCCGACGAAGCTGATCGCCATGGCCGCCAGCAGCACGATGACCCACAGCACGGCGACCAGGGCGATCCCCCGGTTCCGGCTCCATCTTCCGACTCTAGCTGCGCCTGCCCGCATCGCTCCCCAAGGTCCACCTTGAAGCGCTCGCTGCGATTGTAGCAGGAAAAGCGCGCGAAGTGGCGACAGCCAAAGGTTGATTCCCTTTGCGGCGCCCCTTAGATCTGATCGGGGCGCCACCACTCAGGGGTCGATCCAGGTATGCGCTGCTCTCTCGCTCTCTTGTGCCTCGTTCTGCTTCTCTTCGCGACGGAAGGTCTCGTGACGGAAGGTCAGGCGGCCGTCGGCAGCCGCGTCCTGGTTCAAGACGACGGGAGCCTCAAGATCAACGGGCGTCAGGTTCACCTCTTCGGAATCTATCTTCCCAAGGGCAACCGTAAGTGCGATTCCTCGATCTCGCCCATACGTTGCGCCTCGCGGGCGGCCTCCGCCCTGCGCTTCCGAATTCAGAGCGTGGTCTATTGCGAGAACGTGAGCAAGAACCGGGAC
Organism: Kiloniellales bacterium; assembly: GCA_028282935.1. Classification (GTDB taxonomy): domain Bacteria; phylum Pseudomonadota; class Alphaproteobacteria; order Kiloniellales; family JAKSBE01; genus JAKSBE01. The sequence continues at coordinate 7,377 of JANQGU010000009.1, read as the reverse complement.
GGGAGCCTCAACGCGATCTGCCTGACCTCGAGCCGGGGCCAAGTCTTCGAGCCGCGCACCGACCTGGCCGCCTTTCTTCTCGAGCGCGGCCTGGCCGTGGCCTTGCCGAACGCGCCCTTCGAGTACAAGACGCTCGAACGGATCGCCCGTTCCCAGGGGCGCGGCTTCTGGGGCTTCTTCGCCGACAGCATCAATTAGCGCGCCGGGCTTCCCAAGCGCCACGGCGGCTCCAGCGAGAGACCGTCGCCCCCGCACCCGACGGGGCATCGATCGCCCGCGCCAAGACCGATCGCGCCAAAAAAAAGAGGCGGCACTTGCGAGCGCCGCCTCTACAAGAAGCAGGGAGGGCCGACCAAGACTTCGGTCGGCACAACGGTGGGATCGTGTCCACCGATAGAAACGCAACCAGATGTAACCTAGCAAGATTTCCTACTCGTAGAAGTGGTATATTTCACTCCGCGACACGATGCCGTGGCGGGACGGCCGCCGGGCGTCGGCCGAGCGCTTCGAAGGCGCCAGTCGATTCAAGGGGGGGGGCGATTCAGGGGGAAGGGCGGCCCTCGGCCGAGAGTTCCGTCTCAACGCGCTGGAGCAGGGCCAGGAGCTCGTCCAGGGCCTTTCGCCGCGACGGCGCCGCGGCCGCTTCGGCGTGTCCGACGCCGTTCGCCGCCGCCGGGGTCTCCGGCGTCTCCGGCGTCGTCCAGGTCACGATCTTCTCGAGCAGGTCCTCGGGATAGAAGGGCTTGGAGATGTAGTCGTTCATCCCTGCGGCGAGACAGCGGTTGCGGTCGTCGCTCATCGCGTTGGCCGTCAGCGCGATGATCGGAATCCGCGCGATCTCCCCCTTCAGCTCGCGGATCCGCTTCGAGGTGCTCAAGCCGTCCAGGATCGGCATCTGCATGTCCATCAGCACGATGTCGTAGGGGCGGTTCTCCAGGGCTTCCAGGACCTCCCGGCCGTTGCCGACGCAGTCGGCGTAGTGCCCGGCCTGGGTCAGGACGGTCCGGGCCAGCATGGCGTTGACCTGGTTGTCCTCGGCGATCAGCACGCGGGCGCGGCAATCGCTGGCGACCTTTTCGCTGCGGCCGGCCTCGGGACCGGCCCTGTCCGCCTGCGACGTCTTGGCCCTGGGCGACAGCAGGGCGCATTCAAGGACGCTGCTGGGCCGGACCGGCTTGGTCAGGCAGCGGTCGTAGCCCAGCTCCCGGGCCTTCGCGGCATCCGATCCGGAGTGATGGGCGGAGAGCACCAGGAAGGGCGCGGGATCGCCCGTGTGCTTCCTGATCAGGTCGACCAGCTCCCCTCGGTCCCGTTCTTCCAGTCCGTCGCTGATGACCGCCGAGGTGAACCTGCGTCCGGCCTTCCCCGCCGTCTCCAAGGCCTCGCGGGCGGCCGCGATCCCCTCCACCGACAGGGCCTGGGCGCCGAGCGAGGTCAACTGGAGGTCGAGGATCCGGCGGCTGACCGGCTGGGGTTCGACGATCAGGGTGCGGCCCTGCGCGAGCGCGGATCGCGCCGCCTTGAAACGGCAGCGGTCCACGGCATCGTTGTCGATCCCGAGCGGGACCCGGAACCAGAAGCGGCTGCCCTCGCCGGGCTCGCTGTCGACCCCGATCTCGCCGCTCATCAGCTCGATCAGCTCCTTGCAGATGGCGAGGCCCAGTCCGGATCCGCCGTGCCGTCGGGTCGTGGAGCTGTCCAGCCGCGAGAAGCGCTGAAAGAGCTTGTCCATCTCCTCGGGCGGGATCCCCAGACCGCTGTCGGTCACGTCGAAGCGCAGGAAGATGTTGCCGTCGGATCCCGGCGCGGGATCCAGCAGGACCTCGATCGCGACGCCGCCGGAGTCGGTGAACTTGATGGCGTTGTCGGTCAGGTTCATCAAGATCTGACGGAGCCGCCCGACGTCTCCGATGAGGTGCGTCGGGATCTCGGGCGAGATGAAGACGGCGAAGTCGATGCCCTTGGTCGAGGCGCGCTGGCTGAGCAGCTCGGCGACGCCGTCGACGGCGGAAACCAGGTCGAAGCTCGCGATCTCCAGCCCGACGTTTCCGGACTCGATCTTCGAGAAGTCCAGGAGATCGTTGATCAGCTCGAGCAGCTGCTCGCCCGAGCGCCGGGAAACCGAGGCGAAGAGGTGCTGCTCCTCGCTCAGCTCGGTGTCGAGCAAGAGGCCCAGCATGCCCAGGACGCCGTTCAGAGGCGTCCGGATCTCGTGGCTCATGGTCGCCAGGAAGTCGGACTTCGCGCGGTTGGCCAGCTCGGCCTGCTCCTTCGCCTCCTGCTCGGCCTGGCGCAGCTCGACCTCGGCGGTGATGTCCGAGCCGGTGCCCCGATAGCCGCGGAACACCCCCTGCTCGTCGTGGATCGGCTTGCCGTTGATCTGCCAGTGATGGCTCTTGCCGCGGGCGTCGACGTGCTCGTAGCGGAAGTCCTTGAAGGGCTCCCGGGCATCGAGCTGCCTGAGGTGCTCCTTGACGTAGGGCGTATCGGGGTTGCTGACGAGTTCGCGGCGGGTCTTGCCCAGCAGACTGGTCGGGTCGAGCCCGGAGATGGCGCTCCAGCGATCCGAGATGTAGACGATGCGGAGCTGGGAATCCATCTCCCAGAACCAGTCCGAGGCCGCGTTGGCGAAGTCCCGGAACCTTTGCTCGCTGTTGCCGAGCGCCCGTTCGGCCAGGCGCCGCTCGGTGACGTCCTGGACCACGCCCAGCAGGGCTTCGACCTCGTCATGCTCTTTGAGCTCGCAGAGGCCCTGGACCACGACGTGACGCAGGCCGCCGTCCGGCCGTACCAGGCGGAGCTCGAAGCTGAAGCCCTCCTTCTCGGCGATCGCCCGCTCCAGGTAGCTTCTGACGAGCGGGCGGTCGTCGGGATGGTAGGCCTCGACGGCGTGCTCGACGCAGGGCTTGAAGCTCTCCGGATCGAGCCCGTGGATCCGGTAGACCTCGTCGGACCAATAGAGATGATCGCTGGCCACGGTCCAGCGCCAGTGACCGATATGCGCGGTTTCTTCCGCCAGGGAGAACAGCCGGATCTTCTCCTGCAACGGAAGATCGACCGGGCCCAGCGTCGCCCGTTCCTGCGCCATCTTGCTCACCAGAGGTCCCTGCCAGCGGATTTGGGCCATCGGATTTGGCGGATCGATTATGATGACAAAAGCGGCTTAAATTGCGCTTAAGGACCGCTGTCGAGCCGTCCGAGATAGGTTTATAATCCTATATTCTGGCGATTGATCCGGCGCCGGGTCCGGGCGAGGATGGCGCCGCCATGCCGGAGCTGCCCGACATCGCGGACTACATCGAGGCCCTGAAGCCGCGGACCATCGGCCAGTCCCTGGTCGGCATCCGGCGCAGCAGCCCCTTCCTGCTGCGCAGCGTGGCGCCGCCGCTGGCGGCCTTCGAAGGCCGCCGGGCGGTCGAGATCCTGCGCCTGGGCAAGCGCATCGCCCTGGGCTTCGAGGGCGACCTCTGGCTGGTCCTGCACCTGATGATCGCCGGCCGCCTGCATTGGAAGGACGCCGGCGCCGAGATCCCGAAGAAGCGCGGCCTGGCGGCCTTCGACTTCGCCGAAGGGACCCTGATCCTGACCGAGGCGGGGTCCAAGAAGCGGGCCTCGCTCTACGCCGAGGCCGGCCGCGAGGCCATGCTGGCCCACCACCCCGGCGGGCTGGAGGTCCTGGAGGCCGGGCTGGCCGACTTCGCGGCGGCGCTGCGGCGCGAGAACCACACCGTCAAGCGGGCGCTGACCGACCAGCGGGTGTTCAGCGGCATCGGCAACGCCTATTCGGACGAGATCCTGCACCGGGCGCGGCTCTCGCCGGTCGCCATGACCGGCAAGCTGAGCGACGCCGAGGTCGAACGCCTCTTCGCCGGGACCCGCGACACCCTCGCGGAGTGGTGCGCCCGCCTGCGCCGGGAGACCGGCGCGGGCTTTCCCGGCAAGGTGACCGCCTTCCGGCCCGAGATGGCGGTCCACGGCAAGTACGGCCAGGCCTGTCCGGTCTGCGGCACCGAGGTCCAGAGGATCCGCCACGCCAGCAACGAGACCAACTACTGCCCGCGCTGCCAGACCGAGGGCCGGATCCTCGCTGACCGCTCGCTGTCCCGCCTGCTCAAGTCCGATTGGCCGCGCAGCATCGAGGAGCTGGAGGGGCGCCGGAAGGGCTGATTAACCAAGGTTTCAAGCCGCCCGGCTAGGATCCGGGACCATGCCCTCCGCCCTGCCGCCCTCGCTTGCCAAGACGCCCTGCCGCAAGGCATCGGCCCGCCGGTGCCGCCAAGCGGATCCCTCTTGAGGTGGCAGCGGCGCGGCAGGCCCTGACGCGGGGCATTGCGCTGCAGAAGGCGGGCCGGCTCCTGGAAGCCGCCCGGGTCTATTCCGGCCTCCTGCAGGAGAACGACCGCAACGCCGACGCCTGGCACCTGCTGGGCACGGTGGAGATCGGCCGCGGCAACTTCGACGCCGCCGAGCAGATGATCGGCAGGGCCCTCAAGCTGCAGCCGGAGAGCGCGGTCTTCCACAACAACCTCGCCTACGTCCTGGGCGCCAAGAGCCGGCTCGGCGAGGCCGAGGCCGCCTATCGCCGCGCCATCGCGCTCGACCCGAACTACGCGGAAGCCCACTTCAACCTGGCGCAGTCGCTGCGCATCGCGCCCGGCGACCCGCTCATCGCCGCGCTCGAGGCCCTGCGCGGCAAGCCCGGCCTGAGCCGGGAGGCGCGCTGCCTCCTCGAGTTCACGGCCGGCAAGGTCTACGACGACCTGGGCCAGCCGGACCGCGCCTTCGGGCACTTCCTGGCCGGCAACCGCGCCAAGGGGGCCCGGCCGAACCCGGCCTACGGCAGCGAGTACCTGGGCCGGATCCTCGAGGTCTGCGGCCGCGATCTTCTTTCCGGCCGCTCCGTGGCGCGGCCGGGCGGCGTCCGGCCGGTCTTCATCGTCGGGATGCCGCGCTCGGGCACCTCCCTGGTCGAGCAGGTCCTGGCCAGCCATCCCGCGGTCTTCGGAGCCGGCGAGCTGCCCTACATCCAGCGCATCGCCGGGGCGATCGGCGCCGGGGCCTACCCGGCCAGGGCCTATCCAGAGTGCCTGCCCGACCTGCCCGAGACGGTCCTGGCGGGCTTCGCCGCCGCCTATCGCAGGGAAAGCCTGGCGATGGCCGGAGGCGCCGCCGTCGTGACCGACAAGGCGCCGCTGAACTTCCGTCATCTGGGCTTGATCGCCCTGCTGTTCCCCGAGGCGCGCATCCTGCACTGCCGCCGCGACGCGCTGGACACCTGCCTGTCCTGCTTCTTTCAGAACTTCGCCAAGGGCCAGGAATACAGCTTCGATCTCGCCGAGCTCGGCCGCTTCTACCAGGACTACCGAAAGATGATGGCGGCCTGGGCCGAGGTCCTGCCGATCGAGGTCCTCGACCTCCACTACGAGGACCTGGTCGCCGATATCGAGGGCGTGGGCCGAGGGCTCCTGGCCTTCTGCGGACTGGACTGGCACCCGGACTGCGGCCGCTTCTTCGAGACCCGGCGTCCGGTCCTGACCGCCAGCCGGGTCCAGGTCCGCAGGCCGCCCTATGCCTCCTCGATCGGCAAGTGGCGGCGATACGAAAGGCATCTGGGTCCCTTGCTCGAAGCGCTGGGGCCTTACGCCAAAGGCGAAGGTGATCTGCCGCAAAGGAATAGCGCTGCAACGGCTTGTACCGCTTCAGAGATAGATCGAAATATGTATTTAGTTTCAGATACTTAGCATTGTCTCCATAACCGATTCTTCAGGCTTGCGGCCCTAGTGTGGCGGCCGAGCCGCACAGGGCGGCCGGACAGGCGAGCACGGGGCTGTCCGGCGCGGAAACGACAAGAATCGGGTGAAACCCTTCCATGTCCACGGGCCTCGTTGTCGTCCTGCTGGTGTTGCTTGCGGTGGTGTTCCTGGAGCGCCAGGCCGCGCGTCGCAAGGCCGCGAAGTGGGCGGCCCAGCTTCCGCGGCTGGCCCTGGAGAACGCCGCGATCGCGGTGCTGTGGATCGATGACGAGGGCCGGCTGCTCTATGCCAATCGCCGCGCCTGCGACAGCCTGGGCTTCGACCGGGACGCGCTGCCCTCAAAGACCGTCGCCGACGTCGATCCGGAACTCGGCGGCGAGCTCTGGCGAATGCGCTGGCGGGCTCTGAGCCAGGACGGCGCCCTCAGCTTCGAGGCCAATCAGCGCTGCCAGGACGGCTCGACCCTGCCCGTCGAGGTCAGCGCGAACCTGGTGGAGGCCGACGGCGGGCGCTACGCCTGCGCCTTCCTGCACAGCGTCGCGGCCCTGAAATCGGCGGAGGCGGAGCTTCTCAAGGCCGAGGAGCGCGCGGCTTCGGCCAGGACCGCGAACGACGCGAAGTCGATGTTCCTGGCCAACGTGAGCCACGAGCTGCGGACCCCGCTGACCTCGATCATCGGCTTCTCCGAAGTCCTCCTGCAGGAACGCTACGGTTCGCTCGGCAGCCGGGAGTACCGGGAGTTCGCCGAGAGCATCCGCGAGAGCGGCGGCGATCTCCTGGGGCTGATCAACGACATCCTCGACATCTCCAAGATCGAGGCGGGCCGCATGGAGCTCTGCGAGGAGGACGCGGAGTTGGCGCATGTGGTCCGTGCCTGCCTGAGGCTGATCGGCCAGCGCGCCCGGGACGCCGGCTTGGCGGTTCGGGACGAAGTGCCGTCCGACCTGCCGCGGATCTGCGTCGATGTCCGGCTGTTGAAGCAGATTCTGCTCAACCTCCTGTCCAATGCCATCAAGTTCACCCCCGAGGGCGGCAGCATCACCCTGACCGCCGGCCGCGACCTGAGCGGCGGCCTCTGGCTCTCGGTGCAGGACACCGGCATCGGCATCGCCCGGCAGCACCACGAGCTGGTCTTCGAGCCCTTCGAGCAGGTCGACAGCATCAGGTCGCGGCGCTACCCCGGGACCGGCCTGGGCCTGCCGATCGCAAGGAAGATCGTCGAGCTTCATGGCGGCGAGCTCGACCTGGAGAGCGCGCTTGCCGAAGGGACGAAGGTGACCCTGCGGCTGCCCGCTGCCCGGGTCCTCGGCGCCCAGGGTCTTAGCACTGGGGGTCTTGGCACAGGTAGCCCGGCCGACGCCGGCGTCGAAGTTCAGCGCCGGCCCTGATGTCAGCTCATGGTAAATAATAGTAACGATATAAGTATAAACAGAGTACCTGTGTGACAATAGCTGGCATGAAATAGTTTATTAATGGATCGAGGGTACTATTCACAAGTCTTTCTGTTTGGATATCGGGAAGGGTTGGCGTTCATGTCGCACCTCGAAAACTTCGTCAGAGACGAATCCGGCGCGACCGCTATCGAGTACGCCTTTATTGCGGCCTTGATCGGCGTCGCCATCGT
>JANQGU010000453.1 GCA_028282935.1 Kiloniellales bacterium | reverse complement strand
ATCGGCAGGCGGCCCTGCAGCTCGGGCAGCAGGTCGGCGGGCTTGGCCAGGTGGAAAGCGCCCGAGGCGATGAAGAGGATGAAGTCGGTCTTGACCGTGCCGTGCTTGGTGGCGACCGAGGTGCCCTCGATCAGCGGCAGCAGGTCGCGCTGCACGCCCTCGCGGCTGACGTCGGCGCCGGCGCGGTCGGAGCGGGCGGTGATCTTGTCGACCTCGTCCAGGAAGACGATGCCGTTCTGCTCGACCGCGGCGATGGCGTCGGTGACCACCGCCTCCTGGTCCAGCAGCTTGTCGCTTTCCTCCTCGATCAGGACCTGCATGGCCTGCTCGACGGTCAGGCGGCGAGGCTTGGTGCGGCCGCCGCCCAGCGCCTTGCCGAAGATCTCGTTGAGGTTGATCATGCCCATCTGGGCGCCCGGCATGCCGGGGATGTCCATGGTCGGAAGCTGCAGGCCGCCGCTGTCGCTGACCTGGATCTCGACCTCGCGCTCGTCCAGCTCGCCGCCGCGCAGCATCTGGCGGAACTTGGTCCGGGTCTCGGGCGCGGCGTTCTCGCCGACCAGGGTGTCCAGCAGGCGCTCCTCGGCGGCCAGCTCGGCCTTGGCCGCGACCTCCTTGCGCAGGCGCTCCCGGGTCATGGAGATCGCGATCTCGACCAGGTCGCGGATGATCTGCTCGACGTCCCGGCCGACGTAGCCGACCTCGGTGAACTTGGTCGCCTCGACCTTGAGGAAGGGCGCCTGGGCCAGGCGCGCCAGGCGGCGGGCGATCTCGGTCTTGCCGACGCCGGTCGGCCCGATCATCAGGATGTTCTTGGGCAGGACCTCCTCGCGCAGGCCCTCGGGCAGCTGCTGGCGCCGCCAGCGGTTGCGCAGGGCGATGGCGACGGCGCGCTTGGCGGCGTCCTGGCCGACGATGAAGCGGTCCAGCTCCGACACGATCTCGCGCGGCGAGAAAGCGCCGGGCTCGGGCTGGTCGCGGCGCCCGCCGGCGTCACGCGGCAGGTAGGCTTTCGAGGATGACGTTGTCATTGGTGTAAACGCAGATTCCCGCAGCGATGTCCATGGCCTTGCGCGCGATGGCCTCGGCGTCGAGGTCGTCGCGGTCGATCAGGGCGCGTGCCGCCGCCAGCGCGTAGTTGCCGCCCGAGCCGATGCCGATCAGGTTGTCGTCGGGCTCCAGCACGTCGCCGGTGCCGGTCAGGACCAGCGAGGCCTTGGCGTCGACCACCGCCATCATGGCCTCCAGCCGGCGCAGGTAGCGGTCGGTCCGCCAGTCCTTGGCCAGCTCGACGCAGGCCCGGGTGAGCTGCCCCGGGTGCTGCTCCAGCTTGCCTTCCAGGCGCTCGAAGAGGGTCAGGGCGTCGGCGGTGGCCCCGGCGAAGCCGGCGATGACCTCGCCCTTGCCCAGGCGCCGCACCTTGCGTGCCGAGCCCTTGATCACGGTCTGGCCCAGCGAAACCTGGCCGTCCCCGGCGATCACCACCCGGTCGCCCTTGCGGACCGAGAGGATCGTCGTGCCGTGCCACTGCTGTGCGTCCTTCGACATGGACTGTCACATGGGCGGAATCGCCGGCCGGGTCAAGCTCTGGTGGCCGCCGCCTTTAGGAGGTCGGCTCGGGCGGCAGCGCGATTTCGAGGTGCTCCAGGGCGCTGCGGATCGGGATGAAGAAGTTGATGCCGGTGGATACCTCCAGATCCTCTAACCTCTTGACGAAACTGGAAGCCGTGATTCCGACGACGTTTCCGCGGGCATCGACCAACGGCCCGCCGCTGTTGCCCTTCTCGATGCTGGCATCGGCCTGAATATTGGACAGCCCCGTCAAGGGGTCTTTGCGGAATGCGCTCACGGTGCCCTTGGTCACCGTGTTCTTGTGCTGCTCCTTCAGTGGAGAGCCGATGGCGAACACGGGCTCGCCCACCTCGAGGGCCTTGTGTCGGATCGGCAGTGCCCTTGCGCCTGAGACGGGAGCCCTGAGGAGGGCGACATCGCGGCGCCGGTCGGTCCTTACCACCCGGGCGTCGAGCATCAGTCCATTATGCATAAGGATCCGCACCACCTCGGCACTGCCGACGACGTGCTGGTTGGTCAGGATCATGCCGTCTTCCGAGACGAAGAAGCCGGATCCGTGGCCGCCCCCGGGCCGAATCAGAACGGTCGCCTCCAGAACCTCCTCGCTATGACGTTCAAGCTGCTGACTGAAGAGCGGAAGCCTGGGGATGGCAATCGGCTCACGGTACCTCTTGGTATCCCCGTCTGCGGTCAGGCGGGAGCTGGCGCTGCCAGGTTCCTGGTAGATCACGGCCTCCAGAAAGCCGGGCTTCTCGCCCAGCTTACGAGCGGCCTCGCGGAACGCGCCCTGGAGCAAGAAGCGCGCACCTCCCGCTGTAGGTTCGTTCAGCGTGACCTCGCCGCTGGTGATCGTGCTGTAGACCGTCTTCCGGTCCAGGTTCGAATAGACCTGCCATGCCACCTGGGTTTCACCGGTACCATGGGCGCGCCAGGTGTAAGCGCCGTTCCACCAGTTGCCTTCCAGGCAGAGGTCGATGTCAACATAGGTCAGCACTGCCGCGACCTGATAGGCGATCCGCGTGTCCTCGTCGGAGAAGGCGAAGATCTCCGTTCCGCCGGTCGCGGTCGCGTAGCCCATCTCGCTCAGGGTTCGCTCGAAGGTGTAGCGATAATCGGCTTCGTCGCTGTCTAGGATCCTGTGATCCAAGGGCAGGTACTTCTCCTTGTTGATCCTGCAACCGGCTCCGAGAAGGAAGCCGCCCCGAAGCTTCGCAGCCGATTCTTTGCTGGCAGGCTCTACCAGGAGCTTTGTCAGCCCAATCGGCAACACTTCGGTATCCTCGGAGACCATCCGCTTGAGACTCGCGAGGCCGGTCTTGGAAGGCGTGGTTTCCTGATCGGCCTGCGTCTGGTCCCGCGGCGTCTCGTCTCCTGCAACGCCGGCCGCCTGACGGTCCGACGCACAGGCACCCAGCGCCATGGTCAAGGCCGCCGCCACAAGGATCAGATGCTTCGCCATGTTCTTGTTTCCCCCCAACAAGAGTCGCCCCGCCATGTTGGCCGTAGCCTAGCGGCAAAGCCGCTGCGGGTGGAGTCTGTTAGTCTTTCCCGCGCGTTAACCCTGGCTTCGCTGCGGCCTCGAGGCGCACCGGGGGTAAACCCCGATGTACGGTTGCAAGGCTGGCCCCGGGGGGCCGATCCTGCTACAAGGGCGCCGTTCTTTCCCGATCACCGGAGGCAAGGGCCCATGCGCAAGGCAAGCGTCGAGCGCAACACCAAGGAGACTCGGATCGCCGGCAGCCTCGACCTCGACGGCAGCGGCCGCTACGACGTCGCGACCGGGATCGGCTTCCTCGACCACATGCTGGAGCAGCTCTCCCGGCACAGCCTGATCGACATCGACCTCAAGGCCGAGGGCGACCTGCACATCGACTATCATCACACCACCGAGGACAGCGGCATCGTGCTCGGCCAGGCGCTGTCCCAGGCCCTGGGCGACCGCAAGGGCATCCGCCGCTACGGCGAGGCCCTGATCCCCATGGACGAGACCCTGACCCGGGTCGCGCTGGACGCCTCGAACCGGCCCTACCTGATCTGGAAGGTGGCGATCCCGCGGGACAAGCTGGGCAGCATGGACACCGAGCTCTTCAAGGAGTGGTTCCAGGCCTTCGCCCAGCACGGCGGCCTGACCCTCCACGTCGAGAACCTCTACGGCGAGAACAGCCATCACATCGTCGAGTCCTGCTTCAAGGGGCTGGCCCGGGCGCTGCGCCAGGCGATCGAGCTCGATCCGCGGCAGGCGGAGGCCGTCCCTTCGACCAAGGGCTCACTCTAAAGGCGTCACCCGAGGGAACGCGGGGGCGACACGACCTTGAAACAGCTGGTCATCATCGACTACGGCTCCGGAAACCTGCGCTCCGCGGCCAAGGCGCTGGAACGCGCGGCCCAGGAGAGCGGGGCCGCGCACGAGGTCGCCGTGACCGACGATCCGGCGCGGGTCCGCGACGCCGACCGGGTGGTCCTGCCCGGGGTCGGCGCCTTCGGCGACTGCCGCGAGGGGCTCTACGCCCTGCCGGGCATGGTCGAGGCGCTGGAGCGGACAGTGCGCGAGCGGGGTCGGCCCTTCCTGGGCATCTGCGTCGGCATGCAGCTGCTCGCCACGCGGGGACTGGAGCACGGGCAGCATCCCGGCCTGGACTGGATCCCGGGCGAGGTCGCGGCCATCGCCCCCGATGACCCGGCGCTCAAGATCCCGCACATGGGCTGGAACGAGCTCGAGGTGCGGGACCCGGCGCATCCGGTGCTGAGCGGTTTCGGGCCCGCGCCGCACGTCTACTTCGTGCACAGCTACGCCTTCCGCGGCGCCGAGCGCTCCTGCGAGGTGGCAACGGCGGATTACGGCGGCCGTATTGTCGCCGCCGTGGTGCGCGACAACATGATCGGTACACAGTTTCATCCCGAGAAGAGCCAGGCCGTCGGCCTGCGCCTCCTCTCCAACTTCCTGAGGTGGTCTCCATGACAGAAGTCGGCAGCCGGCACGAGCCCACGACCGCGGTCGAACGGCTCGAATCCCTGGCCGGCCCGGACCTGCACGATCTTTGCGACGCGGCCGACGCCGCCATCGTCGACGGCGGCGGCTTCGGCTGGCTCAAGCCGCCGCCGCGCGAGATCATGGAGACCTACTGGAAGGGCGTCCTGCTGATTCCGGAGCGCGAGCTCTTCGTGGCCCGGCTCGACGGTGTCATCGCCGGCTCCAGCCAGCTCCTGCGCCCCGGCCGCAACAACGAGGCCGGCGCCCACATGGGCACCTTGACCACCTTCTTCCTGGCGCCCTGGGCGCGGGGCTACGGCCTGGCCCGGCGCCTGGTCGAGGCGGTCGAGGCCCGGGCCCGCGAGCTCGGCTTCGAGATCATGAACCTGGACGTGCGCGAGACCCAGGCCCGGGCGATCCAGGTCTACGAGCAGCTCGGCTATCAGCGCTGGGGCAGCCACCCGCACTACGCCAAGGTCGAGGGCCGCTGGGTGACCGGCCACTACTATCACAAGAACCTGGTCGAGGACTGATGATCCTCTTCCCCGCCATCGACCTGAAGCAGGGCCAGGCGGTCCGCCTGCGCCGCGGCGAGATGGCGAGCGCCACGGTCTTCAACGAGGACCCCGTGGCCCAGGCCCGGGCCTTCGTCGCCGCCGGCTTCCGCTGGCTGCACGTGGTCGACCTGGACGGCGCCTTCGCCGGCCGCTCGGAGAACCGGGCGGTGGTCGAGGCGATCCTGGCCGCGGTCGAGGTGCCGGTGCAGCTCGGCGGCGGCCTCCGCGACCTCGCCGGGATCGAGGGCTGGCTGGCCGCCGGCCTCAGGCGGGTGATCCTGGGCACCGCCGCGGTCAAGGACCCGGCGCTGGTGCGGTCGGCCTGCAAGGCCTTTCCGGGCCAGGTGGCGGTCGGCCTGGACGCCCGCGACGGCAAGGTCGCGGTCGAGGGCTGGGCCCGGGTCAGCGAGCTTGAGGCCCTCGACCTGGCGCGGAAGTTCGAGGACGCGGGCGTGTCCACAATAATTTACACCGACATCGATCGCGACGGCATGCTCTCCGGCCTCAACGTCGAGGCCACGGTGGCCCTGGCCAGGGCGGTGTCGATTCCGGTGATCGCCTCGGGCGGCCTGGCCGGGATAGAGGACCTGCGCCGGCTGCTGGCCGCGGGCGAGCCCGGCGTCGAGGGCGCGATCTGCGGCCGGGCGCTCTACGACGGCCGCCTCGACGCCGCCGAGGCCCTGGCCCTGGTCGGGGAGGGCGCCGCGGCATGCTGAAGGCGCGGATCATCCCCTGCCTGGACGTCAAGGACGGCCGCGTGGTCAAGGGCGTGAACTTCGTCGACCTGCGCGACGCCGGCGATCCTGTGGAGCAGGCGCGGATCTACGACGCCGCCGGCGCCGACGAGCTCTGCTTCCTCGACATCACCGCCAGCCACGAGAAGCGCGACATCATCCTCGAGGTGGTGCGCCACACCGCCGAGGTCTGCTTCATGCCGCTGACCGTCGGCGGCGGGGTGCGGACGCTGGAGGACATCCGCGCCCTGCTTCTGGCCGGGGCGGACAAGGTCTCGATCAACACCGCCGCGGTCGCCGACCCGGGCTTCGTCGAGGCCGCGGCCCGCAAGTTCGGCAACCAGTGCATCGTGGTGGCGATCGACGCCAAGCGGGTCGAGAAGCCCGAGATCGCCTCCGGCTTCGAGGTCTTCACCCACGGCGGCCGCAAGGAGACCGGCCTCGACGCCGTGGCCTGGGCCCGGCGCATGGTGGCGGCCGGCGCCGGCGAGATCCTGCTGACCTCGATGGACCGGGACGGCACCAAGGTCGGCTACGACATCGAGCTGACGCGGAGCATCGCCGACGCGGTCCCGGTGCCGGTCATCGCCTCCGGCGGGGTCGGGACCCTGGACCACCTGGTCGAGGGGGTTCGCGACGGCCATGCGACCGCGGTCCTGGCGGCCTCGATCTTCCACTTCGGCAGCCATTCCATCGCCGAGGCCAAGGCGCATCTCGCCGCCGCCGGCGTCGCCGTGCGGCCGGTCGATTCCCCGGTCGATTCCAGCGACTGACGGCCCGGCAGAAGCAGAAGGATCAAACCATGGGCAACAACAAGAAGAAGGCCGAGCCTGCTTTGGACGGGCGAATCATGGACCGGCTCTTCGCCGTGGTCGAGAGCCGCAAGAACGCAGATCCGAGCGGCTCCTACACCGCCAAGCTGATGCAGCGCGGCATCCCCAAGGTCGCCCAGAAGGTCGGCGAGGAGGCGGTCGAGGCGGTGATCGAGGCGGTCCTGGACCGCAAGGGCAAGCTTGCGGCGGAGAGCGCCGATCTGCTGTATCACCTGACCGTGCTCTGGGCCCTCGCCGGGCTGACGCCGGACGACATCTGGGAGGCGCTGGCCGACCGGGAGGGCAAGTCCGGGCTGGAACTGAAGGCCGCCAAGGCGGAGGCGCAAGGCTGAGGTCCGGCCGCGAGCCGGCCGACGTGGGATCGAGGGGGATTGAGGGGAAAGCGATGAGCTACGACGACGGCAATATCTTCGCCCGGATCATCCGCGGCGAGATTCCCTGCGACAAGGTCTACGAGGACGACCACGTCCTGGCCTTCCGCGACATCAGCCCGCAGACGCCGACCCACATCCTGGTCGTGCCCAAGGGCGCCTACGTCTCCTTCGCGGACTTCTCGCAGAAGGCCGGCCCCGAAGAGATCGCCGCCTTCGTGCGCGCCGCCGGGAAGATCGCCAGCGAGGCCGGCCTCGACGGGCCCGGCTACCGGATCCTGGCCAACCACGGTCCGGACGCCCACCAGGAGGTGCCGCACTTTCACCTGCACCTCTTCGGCGGCAAGGACCTGGGCCGGATGATCAAGCCGGCCGACAAGTAGGGCCGAAGAGCCGGCTTTCTATAGCTTAACAAGATGAACCGACCGGACCGCAGACGAATTGCGGATCGGTCAGACAGCGGCATTCCGTTTTTGTTCTTCCTTTGATCGGAATGCTTGATCGACGCGCTGTGGCCTTTTTTTGCGCGGGCGAGGGGGTAGCACGGCTGTCAATGCCCAAGGGCGCCTTCACGGACGAGTGGCCGGCGCGATCGGTGGCAACCTTGTGGGGCAGGTTGCCTGACGAGCCCGATAGAAGCGCATGCCCAACTCATCGGATTGGGCAGGTCTCCTGGTAGTCTTGGTCACCGAAGTATTGCTTCCATTCTTCCGCGCTCAGGTTTCTGCCAATTCGCTCGCAGACCGACGGCACATCTCCCGGTAGCTCCGCTACATCCGATTGTGCATTAGCAGCTTCGCCAGCAGGCAAGACCGCCTCCCCATGGGCGAGATCCCAGACTCGCACCTTGTCCCTGCTTGCGGTTACAAGCCTTTCCCCGTTGGAGACCAGGGCGACGAACCACGGATCCTTGTGATCAACCGACGCCGCGACGCGATCCTTGGCGAAGTCCCATACCGTGACGGAACTCTCGCGCTTCCTATATCCGCCTCCCGCTATGATCAGCCACTTGCTGTCCGAATCGAAGACCAAGGAGCGGACGCTGCCAACGCGGGTCATGGCAAACACCGGCAGATGAACCAAGTCTGGTTCATTAGTCTTGCTGCTCTCGATCAAGACCGATCGTATCTGGGTCTTGCGGATCCGGGGTTCATCATCTCCATAGCCCGCGATGCCGCCGATCGCGAGGAACCGCCCGTCGGGGCTGAAGGCGGTGGATTGCACGTCGCCGTGGATGTAGCCGCCTGTCCGTGCCCCGAACTTGGTGTCCCATACCTTGAGCACGTTCTCTTCCATCAAATCCGATCCATGCCACCCGATCGTGGCGAGCCATCGCTTGTCCTGGCTCAGGCCCAAGGCGACGACATCGCCTGTGAAGTGCTCCAAGATCGTTGGCGTCGTGTTCGGGTCCGGCTCCCTCAAATCCCAGATCCGCGCCGTGTCATCCAGACCACCGGTGATCAGGGTCTCATTCGAGCCGTACAAGATCGTCTGAGCGCCACGGGGATGCGCCAACTCCTGGGCCACTTTGCTTGCCCTGAGGTTCCAGATGCGCGTAACTCCGTCGATTCCGGCGGCGGCCAGCTGCGTGCCATCGGGGCTGAAGGCGACCGCCCGCACCGCGCCCTCCGCTCCCTTCGCTTCGAACAACAAGCTACGCGCCTCAAGCTCCCAGACTTCCGTTCTACCATCCGAGGTCCCTATGGCGAACAGCCTGCCGTCAGGCGTCACGGCCAGAGGCACACCGGAATTGGAAACCCCGACTTCGTCGTAGTCCATCTCGAGAATCAGAGGTGGGTAGTATTGCAGAACCTTCTCGTATGCCCTGCGTCCCTGCAGCGTCGAGGCGCGCTTCAAGGACTCGATGACGAGCAAGGCGCCCAGGGCGGCCTCTTCGGCATTTCCGGTGAGAACTTGCAGTTCCCCTACAGCGGCGAGGTTCTGCGCGGTTGCGATCCGTTGCGCCTTCTCCGCTCGCGCTTGTGCCTGCTCCGACACAATTCGGGCCTCGTTGAGGAACCAGCCCATGATGGCCAGCGCGGTCGCCGCGAGCGCGGATCCATAGGCAAGGGTCCTCCGGCGCCGCGCGAGAGCCTTTGCTGTCTTGAGCTCCCGCTCTTGTCTTTCCTTCTCCTCTCGTGCCTGCCTGTCTCGGGCTTCGACGCTGGCATCGATGAACGCCGATTCGGTGTCGTTGAGGGCCTTCGCTCGCTTGCTGTGCCACTCCTCGGCCTGGCCCAGGGCCGCACCGCGCAGCAGGTCCTCGTCTCTTTGGCCGTGCTCGGCCCATTGGCCCAGGAAAACCCGGAAGGCCTCCAGCCATGTCAGGAAGACCCGGTCTTCCGTGACCCAATGTCTGAGCCTGCCCCAGTGCTTGATCAGGGTCTCGTGCACGACCTCGGCGGTCTCGCCTTCATCTGCCGTCGCATTGGTCACGACAAGGCGACAATCCGGCCCGGCAAGCCGCTGCACCAGCGGCCAGATGGCGTCGCTCAGTTCGTCTCTGCGGGCCACCCGTCGGGTGTCCTCGGTGCCGGCTCCCAGCCTCACCATCTGGGTAAAGACCCGCCGCGCCCCGGCCTTGTCGTCGTCCGCGAGGCTCTCAAAGACCCGGTCGGCGTGCTTGGTCAGCGCGCCGGTGACCCGGCCCACGCTGTCGTAGGCGGCGAGGGTAAGGCGGCGGTCTTGCTGCTGTTCCCACATCTGGGTCAGCGCAAACTCGAGCAGGGGCAGATTGCCCGGCTCCTGGCCGACATCGGCGAGAATGGTCTCGACCAGGCCGTCCTCGAAGACGACATCACGCAGGCCGGCCGGCTCGACGATCGCCTCTCTCAGCTCCTCCGCCTCCATGGGCCCGAGGACGTGGGCGCTCTCGTCGATGGCATCGGCAAAGGGACGGTGCAGCGACGCGACACCCAGGAAGTCGGCCCGCAAGGTGACCGCAAGTGAGAACACCGGTGGAGAGCCGGTTGTCGAGGTCCGCGCCGCCTCGATCAGCAGGTCCATGAAACGCGTCTGCAGGCCGGGATCGATGTTCGAGGTGTAGAGCTCCTCGAACTGATCGGCGATCAGGAGCACGCGGCGCTCGGGATGGTTCCGCCGGATGGCGTCCAGCACGTCTGAGATCGGGATCTCGCCTTCCCGCAAAGCCGCACCCAGCTTGCGGCGTTGGACCAGCCGGTCGGTCTCGTCCAGCTCGGGCAGGTAGAGCGGCAGGAGAGACTGGGCCAGGGCCAGGAAGGGATCCTTCTCCAGGCTGTCCGAGACCCGGAAGTAGGTGAAGGCCCATTGACCGGTGGCATGCAGCGCGGGCGCGACACCGGCCAGGATGACCGAGGACTTGCCGCAGCCGGAGGGCCCGAGGACCGCGTTGAAGCTCTTGGTTTGGACCGCGCGAACCAGCTTGTCGATCGCCTTCTGGCGACCGAAGAAGAGACCAGCGTCAGTGGGACCGAAGTGCGAAAGCCCTTTGTAGGGGTTCTCCGGAAGAACCAGGGGCTCTGTCCGAACCGCCTTGTCAGCCGCAGGGCTCGGCTGCGCATAGTTGTTGATGATGAGGCGCTCGACATGAACCTCGCCGGCGCCGATCACCCCCTGGGCGGTTCCCCCGGAGACTTCCGCGCTGACTTTCGGATCCTCTCCAGACACCAAGGCTAGTCCTTTTTCGGGCTCCCGAACGTCATCTCTCCGACCTCGACCTTCCCGGCACCGATGACACCTTGCGCGGTCGCATTGTCGCTAAGCGTCACCTGGACGGATATGCCGGCATTTTCCAAGTTCGTTCGGAGATCATTGACGGCATTTCTTACTTCGGCATCCTCCGCAACTTCGGGAGTCTTCGCTTGCTCCTCGAGAACGGCTTTCCAGGCCTCCGAATCAGGATCTGCTTCAAGCTTCTCGGCGGCAACGACAACATCGCTTTGCTCGCCGAACTTCCGCTTGAGGAGCGCCTTCAGGGCTTGATAGGCATCCGAGATCGCCTCCTTGGAGATGTTGGCCAGGGCTGCAACGACGGCGGCGGTTATCGGTTCCATGTCTCCACCCTAGGGGCCTAGGGCTCTCAAGGTGTCGCTCACCTGATACCCAAGCGATTCTAAACCGATTGTCAGATTGCGTTCCAAAAATCGCATAACGCTTGAGGACGGACTGTGCGGAATCTAACAAAGCGAGAGCTTGGGGTCCGGGGCAATCCCGGGTTTCGAACGCGCCTGGCTTCGATCGGGGCCTGGAGATCAGGCCGTTATTTTTGAACTCTCGGGCGGCGGGCCGCGACCCACGGGCGAATCATCGCGATCCGCCCGAGGAGGTCCCAGCCATGCGCACCCGCCGTCTTGCCCCTCTGTCCAGGCTCCCGCTTCTGGCCCTGGCCCTGGCGCCGCTGCTGATCCAGCCGGCCCTGGCCGAGCCGGCCTCGACCAAGACCAAGCTCAAGAGCCAGTCGGCCCAGCCGCTGCTCCTGAAGCGCAAGGCGCTGCCGGGTCCCGAGGCGGTCCCCGGCGTTGCGGGCGGCAAGCTCGGCGCCGAGGCGCCAGGCCGGGCCGCCGTGGAGTCCCGGGCCCAGCGCCTGCGCGAGCTGGACCAGGCGCGCGGCCTGAAGGACATCAAGGACCTGCCCCTCGGGCCGGCCCAGATGCCGGAGCGCAGCGGCGGCCTGACCGACATCCCGGGCTCGACCCTGGGCCAGCGCGACGGCCGGAGGATCGATCCGATGGAACGGCTCGGCCGCAACCGAGACGGCGGCTTCGAGAACCCCCTGGGCAAGTACGCCCCCGACCTGCCGAGCAACCATCGCGGCCGCGGCCACAACCCGCTGGTGCCCTCGGCCAACCCCCGCGACTGGATGACCGGTTCCGCGGGGCAGGACTCCCGGCGATCCTTACCGAGCCCCGAGCTCAACGCGGAGGAGTCGGCCGAGTCGCGCCAGCACGGCGGCCTCCAGCGCCGGAGCGACGGACGCCCGAGAGTTACCGGGGGCGTCACCGGCAATCCCAACGCCTGGACCCGGGACCGGCAGGTCCACTACAACGACGGAACCATGCGCAGCATGTACCAGGAGCACCGCGACGGCGTCACGGTGACCATCCACAAGGGCCCGGACGGTTCGGTCGACAAGTCCGACACCGAGGGTCACTTCTCGGCCGCGCCGGGCCGGAGCGGCGGCGGCATCGATCGCACCCTGGACCCGGACGCGCCCAGCGAGGACGGCGTCGCCCTGCTCTGCTACGCCATGCCCTGGCAGTGCGGCGAGATCGACGGTCCCGATGTGCGCGGCGGCACCCTCGTCAATCCCGGGCCGGTGGAGGCCCAGGGCGGCTTCGTGCCCGGTCCGCGGATCGATCCGGGCCAGGGGATCGTCGTCAACCCCGCGCCGGACGCGCCGGCCCAGGCCGACAACTGGGAAGCCGGACGCCGTCTCCTCGAAGAGGGGCCGCGGATTCCGCACTCGGAACCCGACGATCCGCGCGGCGAGCGCTGAGCCAAGGCAGCGGGGGGCGGCTTCGGCCGCCCCCGGTCTTTGAGCGCCAAGGCGGCGCGGGGCTCCGCCGCTCCAGACGGTGAACCTCTCTCGCCCTCCGCACGACCCAAGAGCGAAACGCTTCGTCCCTTCTTCGCTCCGGGAGGCTCCGATGATCCGACAATCCAACCTCGTCCGCAGCCTGCGCAGCGGCCTTGCCTTCTGCGTTCTGGGCCTGGCGCTGGCGCCGGCGCCGCTCGCGCCGGCCCAGGCGGCCGACGCGAAGGCCAAGGCGGAGGCGACCCAGAGCCGGGCGCTGTCTCGCAAGGCGCGGCCCAAGGCCCCGCAACCGAAAGCCCTGGTGATCGAGGGCCCGAAGGTGGACTTTCCGAGGCAGGGGGAGGCCCCGGCGACGGCGCGACCGTCCGTTCCGCCCGTGGTGCCGGGCGGGGCGGTCGATCCGCGGATCCGGCACCTGCCCGACGCCGCGGCGGCGCGCGGCCTCGAGGCGGCCCGGGGCGCGGCGGAGGCCCTCCGCAAGCTGCCGGGCGCGCCGACGCGGGGCGGCGGGCTGACCGACATACCGGGCGCGAACCTGGGCGGGCGGGGCGGCCGGACTCTCGACCTCACGACGCTTCCCGGACGCGAGGACCGCCGCGGCTACGAAAACCCGCTCGGCAAGCTGGCCCCGGACCTGCCGGGCCAGAACCGGCGCCGCAATCCGCTGATCCCCTCCGCCGATCCCCGCGACTGGTCGGCCGGCCTCGCCACCAGCGGCGACGACGAGGGCGCCGCTGCGGAGGGCGTGCGACCGGGGACCGAAACCGAGATCACGCGGGACAAGAACGGCGAGATCCGCGAGGTCGCCAGCGTGCGGACCCACGAGGACGGCCGGACCAGC
>JANQGU010000223.1 GCA_028282935.1 Kiloniellales bacterium | reverse complement strand
GAGGTCGTCGAGACCGTCCTGCGCGCCCGACAGGCCCAGGAGGGCTGGCGCCGCAGGCCCCTGGCCGAGCGCCAGGCGCTGCTCGGCAAGGCGGTCGAGGCCTTCGTCGCCAAGGGCGAGGTCATCGCCGAGGAGATCACCCATCAGATGGGCCGGCCCCTCGCCCATACGCCCGGCGAGATCCGCGGCTTCGAGGAGCGCGCCCGCCACATGCTGGAGATCGGGCCCCGGCACCTGGCCGACCTCGCGGTCGAACCCAAGGAAGGCTTCACCCGCTTCATCCGGCGCGATCCCCTGGGCGTGGTCTTCGTCGTCGCGCCCTGGAACTACCCCTACCTGACCTCGGTCAACACCGTCGTCCCGGCCCTGATGGCGGGCAACGCGGTGATCCTCAAGGCCTCGGCCCAGACCCCGCTCTGCGCCGAGCGCTACGCCGAGGCCTTCGCGGCGGCCGGGCTGCCCGAGGGCGTCTTCCAGTTCCTGCACCTGAGCCACGCCGCGACCTCGGCGGTGATCGGCCGGGACGCCGTCGACTTCGTCGCCTTCACCGGCTCGGTGCCCGGCGGCCACGCGGTGCAGGCGGCCGCGGCCGGGCGCTTCATCGGCGTCGGCTTGGAGCTGGGCGGCAAGGATCCGGCCTATGTCCGCGCCGACGCGAAGCTGGAGCACGCGGTCGAGAACCTGGTCGACGGCGTGCTCTTCAACGCCGGGCAGTCCTGCTGCGGCATCGAGCGGATCTACGTCCAGGAGGGCGTCTACGACGCCTTCGTCGAGGGCTTCGTCGAGGCGACCCGCGCCTACAAGCTGGGCAATCCCCTGCACCCGGAGACCGACCTGGGGCCCATGGTCCGCGCCAAGGCCGCCGACTTCGTACGCGGCCAGGTCGCCGAGGCCGTCGCCGAGGGCGCCCGCGCCCTGATCGACCCGGCCGAGTTCCCGGCGGACCGAGAGGGCTCGCCCTACCTGGCGCCGCAGGTCCTGGTCGGGGTCGACCATTCCATGCGGGTCATGCGTGAGGAGAGCTTCGGCCCCGTGGTCGGCATCATGAAGGTCGCCTCCGACGAGGAGGCCATCGCGCGGATGAACGACTCCGACTTCGGCCTCACCGCCTCGATCTGGACGCGCGACGAGGAGGCCGCCCTGGCGATCGGCGACCGGGTCGAGACCGGCACCTGGTTCATGAACCGCTGCGACTACCTGGACCCGGCCCTGGCCTGGACCGGCGTCAAGGACTCCGGCCGCGGCTGCACCCTGTCCCAGGTCGGCTACGAGCAGCTCACCCGGCCCAAGTCCTTCCACCTGCGCAACGCCGTCTAGAGAAAAGGGGTGAGGAAGGAAGGTCAGGAAAAAAAGGTCAGAAAAAAGGGGTCAGAGTCATTTTTCTTGTCCGGTCTCTAGCTTGTCGTTTCTCGGCATACGCAGAAAAATGACTCTGACCCCTTTTTTCTGACCTTTTTTTCCTGACCTTCCTTCCTCACCCCTTTTTCCGGCACCCAAGTTCGAAGCTAGAGGTTCCCCATGCAGATCGACCCCAAGACCCTGACCGGCACCTGGAGCTACCCGACCCAGGTCCGCTTCGGCCCCGGCCGCATCGCGGAGCTGCCGCGGGCCTGCAAGAGCCTGGGCATGTCCCGGCCGCTGCTGGTCACCGACCCCGGCCTGGCCGCCCTGCCGATGGTCGCCGAGGCCGTCGCGGCGAACGAGGCGGCGGGCCTGCCGACGGCGGTCTTCAGCGAGGTGAAGCCCAATCCCCTGGGCCGGAACGTCGAGGACGGGGTCGCGGTCTTCCGCGAGGGCGGCCACGACGGGGTGATCGCCTTCGGCGGCGGCAGCGGGCTCGACGCCGCCAAGGCCATCGCCTTCATGGCCGGACAGGACCGGCCGATCTGGGATTTCGAGGACGTCGGCAGCAACTGGAAGCGCGCCGACCCGGCGGGCATCGCCCCCATCGTCGCGGTGCCGACCACGGCCGGCACCGGGTCGGAGGTCGGCCGCGCCTCGGTGATCCTGCATGAAGAGAGCCACAGCAAGCGCATCATCTTCCACCCCAAGATGCTGCCCGGGATCGTGATCTCCGACCCCGAGTTGACCCTCGGCCTGCCGGCCCACATCACGGCCGCCACCGGCATGGACGCCCTGGCGCACTGCCTGGAGGCCTACTGCGCGCCCGGCTTCCACCCCATGGCCGAAGGCATCGCCGTCGAAGGCCTGCGCCTGGTCAAGGACTGGCTGCCGACCGCGGTCGAGGACGGCGGCAACCTGGCCGCCCGCGCCCAGATGCTGGCCGCCGCCTCGATGGGCGCGACCGCCTTCCAGAAGGGCCTGGGCGCGATCCACTCCCTGTCCCACCCCATCGGCGCGATCTACGACACCCACCACGGCCTGACCAACGCGGTGGTCATGCCCTACGTCCTGGCCTTCAACCGGCCCGCCATCGAGGACAAGATGGTCCGCCTGGCGGCCTGGCTCGGCCTGGCGGAGCCCTCCTTTTCGGCGGTCCAGGGCTGGATCCT
Source organism: Kiloniellales bacterium (assembly GCA_028282935.1). Classification (GTDB taxonomy): domain Bacteria; phylum Pseudomonadota; class Alphaproteobacteria; order Kiloniellales; family JAKSBE01; genus JAKSBE01. The sequence continues at coordinate 13,419 of JANQGU010000223.1, read as the reverse complement.
CGGCCTGCGCAGCGCGCTCTCGATCCCGCACAGCCTGCGTGAGATCGGCGTCGGCGACGACCGGGTCGAGGAGATCGCGGAGGCGGCCGCGGTCGACCCCACCGCGCCCAGCAACCCGATCCCCCTCGACCCTCCGGCCCTGCGCGCCATGATGGAGAACGCCCTGGAAGGCCGGGTCGATTGAGCGCCGGAGGGCCGAATCTGCCGGAGGTCCCCTTCGGCGGCTTTTCTTGAGAAAAGAAAATTACCTCAAGTCTCCGCAAACGGACCGATCCTGACGACTCCCCCTCGCGGCAGCTAATCATCTGGCTTTTTAAGCAATTCTAAGTGATTGCCATTGCCTACTTAATTGCGATTCCCAAGATCTATATCAGCGGCTCCAGCAGCCGGCGCGAACAGGGAATTGAAAATGTCCGTTTTTAGCTCGTCCGATTTCGACAACCACGAGCAGGTCGTCTTCTGCCACGACGCGGCCAGCGGCCTGAAAGCCATCATCGCGATCCATAACACCAACCGGGGCCCGGCGCTCGGCGGCTGCCGCATGTGGTCCTATGCCAGCGAGGCGGAGGCGGTGACCGACGTCCTGCGCCTGTCGCGCGGCATGACCTACAAGTCGGCGCTGGCCAAGCTGCCCTACGGCGGCGGCAAGTCGGTGATCATCGGCGACCCGCGCCTCGACAAGTCCCCGGCGCTGTTCCGCGCCATGGGCCGCGCCGTGCAGCGCCTGGCCGGGCGCTACATCGTCGCCGAGGACGTCGGCATCTCGGTGCCCGACGTCGAGATCATGCAGCAGGAGACCCGCCACGTCGCCGGCACCACCACGGGCGGCGCGGGCGATCCCTCGCCGGCCACGGCCTATGGCGTCTACATGGGCCTGCGCGCCGCGGTGAAGCACAAGCTGGGCCGGAACGAGCTCGACGGCCTGACGGTCGCGGTCCAGGGCCTGGGCCACGTCGGCACCTATCTCTGCAAGCACCTGGCCGAGGCCGGCGCCCGCCTGGTCGTCACCGACATCAACGAGACGGCGATCCAGACCGCCGTCGCCGAGTTCGAAGCCGAGCGGGTCGCCCCGGACGAGATCTACGCGGTCGACTGCGACGTCTTCGCGCCCTGCGCCCTGGGCGCGGTGATCAACGACGACACGCTGGAGTTCCTCAAGGCCAAGGTGATCGCCGGCTCGGCCAACAACCAGCTCCACGAGCCGCGCCACGGCGAGATCCTGAAGCAGCGCGGCGTGCTCTACGCCCCGGACTACGTGATCAACGCCGGCGGCGTCATCGACATCAGCCACGAGGGCCGCGACTACGACAAGGGCAAGGCCTTCGCCCATGTCGCCGAGATCCACGACACCCTGCTGGAGATCTTCCGGCGCGCCGAATCCGAGGGCGTCGCGACCGGCGAGGCGGCCGACCGGATCGCCGAGGAGCGCTTCAGCCAGCCCGAGCCCCACAGCTCCGCGGCGGCCTGAGCGGGAAACCCGAACAACGAAAAGACCTCCGAGGTCACAGGTGAGACGGAAACGGCCGGGCCCTGCCCGGCCGTTTCCCGTTGCGACGACGGGCGCCCGGCAGGGGCTGGCGGCGGCGGCCAGGGAGCTCTAGTTTCAGTCCAGCACAGCCTGAGCGAGGCCTTCCATGTCGTTGCGCTTGCCGCAGAACCTCACCACCGGACTCAAGGTCGAGACCGGCGCCAGCGTTCTCGATGCGGAGATCCTGGCGGAGAAGGCCGCCGCGCTCGGCCGCGCCGGCCGGCTCGTCGAGCAGCGCCTGCGCGCGCTCACGGCCTTCGCCGGGGCCGATGACGAACGGGCGCCCCTGGTCCAAGCCGCCGCCGACGCCCTCCATGGCTATCTGGTTCAGCGTGAGCTCTGCGGGCTGATCCGGCACGACGACGTCATCGACCATTACGCCGTCCCGCGCGAGGTCCTCGCACGCGTCGGAGCCAAGTGACGCGAAGGCCGGCCGCGGACGACGCCCCGGTCACCGCCCTCGGTAGCCCTGGCTGGTATCGAAGCCGGCGCCCTGTAGCAGGCTTTCGATCCGCGCAAGAAAAGGCTCCGGCAGGTCCTCGCCCGAGACCAGGCGCGCCGGCGCGTCGCGCCACCGCGCGCCCTGGGCGAAGACGTGATCGACCGCGCGGTTGGCGTTCGAGAAGGGATTGCCCGAAGGCAGACCCTCCGCGGCCGCGAAGAGCGCTTCGACCAGCGCGGTCAGCGCCTCGGACTCGGCGGCAGCCGCCTCCCATTGCCCATTCGCGACCAAGTCGGCAATGGAACGCAGCTGCCGGGCGAAGCCGTTGGCGCTGCTCAGAAGCCAGCCGTCGTAGGCGCCCCTCGGCTTGAGCTGCGCGGCGTAGTCGCCTTCCGCCCCGCGCAGAAGGCGGGCGCTGCCGGCCGCCACGGCGGAGCGTGCGACCGCGTCCGCACCGCTGGTGTCCTTGAACAAGGTGACGCGGGAGGTGGATCCCGCAATCTCGGCAAAGGTGTCCGGAGCGATCTCGCAGTGAACCACCTGGGGCAGTTGATAGACGGCAATCGGCGAGGTCGTCGCCGAGAGGATCCGGCGAAAGTGATCGGCGATCTCGGCTTGCTCGGCGCCGGCGGAGACCGGCGCGCAGAGGGTCAGCCCCCCGTAGGTCGCGGCAAGAGGCCTGGCTTCGACCGCGCGCTCGATGGCCCGCGCCCTTTCTATGACGGCCTCGGTCGTTGCACCGAAGGCGCCGAACAGCAGCTTGTGCGCGGGCGTCAGGACGCGCGAGGTCTGCGCGAAGTCCAGCCAGTCCGCCAGCACGCGATCGGACATCTCCCAGCCGTCCCCCGTCGTGCCGGCAATCAGGTATTGCCGCACCTGCGGGGTGATATGGCGCAGGTGATCCTCGGTCCGCGCGCGGTCGAGGCGCGGCTGCGCGGATTGGTCGTAGTGGGTGATCAAGGGCACCCAGAGCGGATCGAAGGCGGTCATCGGCGCGCTCCTTTCAGTCGGATCGCGCCGTCATAGATCAATTGACTTTCCGGATTAATAGGAAGATTTTTGAAGATACTGTTCAATAAATCGCATCAATAGGCGGAACGAAGCGCCTTGGACAAGTGGGCCGAATTGAGAGCCTTCGTCGCGGTGGTCGAGCACGAAGGCTTCGCGCCGGCGGCCCGCGCGCTCAAGGTCGCCCCCTCGGGCATCAGCCGGCTGATCACCAACCTCGAGACGCGCCTCGGCACCCGCCTTCTGAACCGCACCACGCGGCAGGTCAGCCTGACCGACGCCGGCGAGAGGTTCTACGCGCGGGGCCGCGATCTGCTGCATGGCTTCGAGGCGGCCGAGGAAGAGGTCCTCGGCCTGCAATCCGAGCCGCGCGGCGTGTTGCGGGTCAGCTGCGTCGTGACCCTGGCGGAACGCTGGATGCCAGGGATCCTTGCGGACTTTCTCGCAAGCTACCCCGAGACCGCGGTCGAGCTCTGGGAGACGGACCGCCCCATCGATCTGATCGGCGAAGGCGTCGACGTCGCGATCGTCAGCGGCGCGCTGGCCGATTCGAGCCATCGGGTACGGCGCCTGTCCGGCTTTCAACGTTTCGTCGTCGCCTCTCCGGACTACCTCGTGCGACGGGGACGGCCGGAGACACCGGGGGACCTGAAGGACCATGACTGCCTCGCCTTCGCCACGGCGCCGCATCTGCAGAAGTGGGCCTTCCAGGCCGGAGACCGTGGGCCGGTCGAAACCAAGGTACGCGGCCGCTTCTCGGCAACGGGCGCCGAGACGATCCTCCGCGCGGCGCTGGCCGGCATCGGTATCGCCCGCCTCGCCGGCTTCATGGTCGCGCCTCACCTCCGTTCGGGGGCGCTCGAGGAGGTGCTCGCCGCCTTCCGGCAACCCGACCCGGTCGCGCTCTCGGCGGTCTACCCCTCGAGCAGGCAGCTCTCCCCGAAGATCCGCGCCTTCCTGGATCATCTCGCCGACCACTTCGGGCCGACGGCGCCCTGGGACTCGGCGGGGCCGTCGCGGGCCTGAGTGTCACTTCGCTACTTTATGACAGCGGACACGGCAGGCGCTGCCCGGCGGTTTTCTTTCCTGTATCATGGCGGCCATGGTCGAGACCCTGGTCACCGCCTTCGTCACGCTCTTCGTGGTCATCGACCCGATCGGGATCGCGCCGATCTTCGCCTCGATCACGCCCAGGGACAGCGTGCCGCAGCGCCGCCAGATCGCGGTCAAGGGCGTGGCCATCGCCGCGGTCATCCTGATCGCCTTCGCGCTCGGCGGCCAGGCCCTGCTGACCGCGATGGGCATCGGGCTGCCGGCCTTCCAGATCGCCGGCGGCCTCCTCCTGCTGCTGCTCTCGATCGACATGGTGATGGTCCGCCACTCGGGCCTGCGCGAGACCACGCCGGGCGAGGCCGAGGAGGGCATGCAGCGCAGCGACGTCTCGGTCTTCCCCCTGGGCATCCCGCTGATCGCGGGTCCCGGCGCCCTGACCTCGATCGTGCTCCTGATGGGCGAGGCCCAGGGCCAGCTCGCCACCCAGGGCGCCATCCTGGCGGTGATGCTGGCCGTCCTCGTCCTCACCCTGCTCTGCCTGCTGGCGACCGCGCGCCTGATGCGGGTCCTCGGCCGGACCGGGATCAACGTGGTGACCCGGGTCTTCGGCATCATCATGGCGGCCTTGGCGGTCCAGTTCATCCTCGACGGCCTGGGCGCGGTCTGGCCGGGGGCATAGCGGAGGACGGTCCGCGCGGCTTCAGCTGCGGCCTGCCTGCGGAGGAGCAATTCTGCAGGTTCGGATCCCGAACAGCCGGTACGCCGGGCAGAAGCCGACCATGGCGGTCAGCAAGAGGATCAGACCGATCCAGCCCCAGGGTGTCTGGGGTCCGATGAACACCAGGGCAATCAGCGTCAAACCGAAAACCACGCGCAGGACGCGATCAATCGTTCCGACGTTCTTCATGACTGGGCTCCTTTGCGCATGCGTCTTTCCGTCAGGGCAAACTGCGCGCATGGCAAGGAGCTGTCGGTGATAAAGTCACTCTAGGCTTTGCGGACCAGCGCCCTCAGGCCCTCTACATCGAGGATGTCTATCCGGCCGCGCTCGCGCCGGATGTAACCCCGCCGTTCGAACTCCTTCAGCTGGCGGCTGACGACCTCGCGCGCAGTCCCGAGCTCGGCGGCGAGATCCTGATGAGTCAGCGGGACCACGCCCGCGGGATCCCGGAGATCGAGCAGCCGCTCGGCCAGCCGGGCGTCGACCTGGCCGAAGGCCACCTCCTCGACGAGCAGCAGGAGATCGGTGAGCCGGCTGGCATAGGCGGTGAAGACGAAATCCCGGAACCGCAGCGAGTCCGCCAGGAGCTGGTCGAAGCAGGCGCGCGGCACGACCAGCGCCGAGATCTCGGTCTCCGCGATGGCTTCGGCCGCATAGTCCTCGTGGGCGAGCAGGCAGGCTGTGGTCAAGACACAGCTTTCGCCGCCGGAAATCCGATAGAGCACGATTTCCCGGCCCGATTCCGAGACCTGCTGCACCCGCACGCGGCCGCTTGCCACCATGAGGTAGTTGCCGCAAGGCATTCCGGCCTCGAAGACCTTGGTGCCGGGCGGCAAGGTGATCAGACGGGCAGAACGCGTCAGCAGCCGCAAGGAATCGGTTTCGAGCTCCCGCAGGGCGGGAAAGCGATCCGGCAGGTCCCCTCGCATCTTCTCCCCTCCCTCCCCCGCGCAGAGGCGACGCTAGACCCGGGCGGAGTCGCGGCCATTGATCCCGATCAAGCTGCATGAGGCGTCATTGCGAGCCTCGGCCGGGGACGGGCTGGCGGTTGCCGCCTTGCGCCGGCAGACCAGCAGCCGAAGCGAAGAGCTTCTAAGTGAAGGCTTTGCCGCCGCTTGACAGTGACTTCGTCACAGACCGGCGCCCCGCTATGGTCTAGCTGGTGGACTCGGTTTCGAGCGACCGGCGCCATGGAGACGGGCGGTCCGAGAAGCCGCATCACCCCAGTGCCAAAGGAGATCTGCAGATGGAAAGCGAAGGCTTGGTGGCCCAGCCCGCGATGCCGCAACTGAACAAGCCGGCCCCGCGTTTCGAGGCCAACACGACGGCCGGGCGGAGGACGCTTGAGGACTATCAGGGCCGGTGGCTGATCCTCTTCTCTCATCCGGCCGACTTCACGCCGGTCTGTACGACGGAGTTCATCGCCTTCGCCAAGGCCTACGAGAGTTTCCAGGCCCTGAACTGCGAACTGCTCGGTCTTTCGATCGACAGCAACTTCGCGCACGTCGCCTGGGTGCGGAACATCAAGGAGAAGTTCGGGGTCGAGATCCCCTTCCCAATCATCGAGGACCTGTCGATGAAGGTGGCGGGCGCCTACGGGATGATCCAGCCGGGCGCCAGCGACACCTCGGCGGTTCGCGCGACGTTCTTCATCGACCCCGAGAGCAGCCTGCGCGCCATGGTCTACTACCCCATGAGCAACGGGCGCTCGGTCGACGAATTCCTGCGCTTGCTCGAGGCGCTCCAGACCAGTGACGAGCACGGCGTCGCCACACCGGAGAACTGGCGCTGTGGCGAGAAGGTGATCATCCCGCCGCCGCAGACGACGGAAGAGGCCGAAAAGCGACGCGCCGAAGGCTACGAGTACATCGACTGGTACTTCTGCAAGAAGGACCTCGCCGCGTAAGCCCCCTTTGCTTCGCGATCTGGGCGTAGCTCTCGTCTTGCCGATCGTGACTAGATCAAACCCCGTTCAATTGGACTCAATTGAGCGGGGACAATTTGATCTATTTCATATAGTTAGATCAGCCTGTCCGCGTTTAAGTGAGCGCGGGCTGCTCTAAGCCCACCTTCCGTGCTCCGCAGCCGCCGGCCTCCTCGGCTTGCCGTGACGCGGAAGGTGGGGTGGCATGAGGGCGCCTTTTCCGGCTCCGTCTTGTTCCCGCACGGTGTGACGACGCCCGACGCCGAGCGGCCGCCGCTCCTTCGCGGCAGCAAGCCTCGGAGGCCGCCGCGCCGCCGGCAGGCCGTCAGCGCGGCAGCTCCTCCAGGGACATCAGCGAGGCGTTGCCGCCGGCCGCCGTGGTGTCGACGCTGAGGGTGCGCTCGGTGGCGAAGCGGTGCAGGTAGTGCGGTCCGCCGGCCTTGGGGCCGGTGCCGGAGAGGCCCTCGCCGCCGAAGGGCTGAACGCCGACCCCCGCGCCGATGATGTTGCGGTTGACGTAGGCGTTGCCGACCTTGAGACGGCGGTGGATGTAGTCGACCGTGGTGTCGATCCGACTGTGGATGCCCAGGGTCAGGCCGTAGCCGGTGCCGTTGATCGCCTCGATCACCTGGTCCAGGCGGTCCGAGGGATAGCGGACGACGTGCAGGATCGGCCCGAAGACCTCGCGCTGCAGCCGGCTCAGGGCGTCGATCTCGAAGGCCGCGGGCGCGACGAAGGTGCCGGCGGCGCAGTCCTCGCCGAGCCGCGCCTCGGCGACCAGACGGCCCTCCCCGGCCATGCGCTTGACGTGGGCCTGCAGCATGGCCTGGGCCTCGGCATCGATCACCGGGCCGATGTCGGTCGAGAGCCGGGCCGGATCGCCGACCTTCAGCTCGTGCAGCGCGCCGGAGATCATCTCCAGCATGCCGTCGGCGATGCTGTCCTGCAGGAAGAGCACGCGCAGGGCCGAGCAGCGCTGGCCGGCGCTCTGGAAGGCAGAAGCCATGACGTCGCGGGTGACCTGCTCGGGCAGGGCGGTGGAGTCGACGATCATGGCGTTCTGGCCCCCGGTCTCGGCGATCAGCGGCACGATCGGCCCCTCACGCGCGGCCAGGGCCTGGTTGATCAGGCGCGCGACCTCCGTCGAGCCGGTGAAGGCGACCCCCGAGATGCGCGGGTCCGCCACCAGGGGCGCGCCGATCTTGGGCCCGTCGCCCGGCAGCAGGTGCAGGACCTCGCCTGGCACCCCGGCCTTGTGCAGCAGCCGCACGGCGGCGGCGGCGACCAGAGGGGTCTGCTCGGCCGGCTTGGCGATGACCGCGTTGCCGGCGGCCAGGGCCGCGGTCACCTGGCCGGTGAAGATCGCCAGCGGGAAGTTCCAGGGCGAGATGCAGAGGAAGGTCCCGCGGCCGTGCAGCGACAGCTCGTCGCGCTCGCCGGTCGGCCCCGGCAGGGTCAGGGGCGCCGAGAAGTCCTCGCGCGCCTTGAGCGCGTAGTAACGGCAGAAGTCGACCGCTTCGCGGATCTCGGCGATGGCGTCGTTGACCGTCTTGCCGGCCTCGCGGATGCAGAGCGCGACCAGCTCGGCGGTGTTCTCCTCGTAGAGGTCGGCGGCGCGCTCCAGGCAGGCCGCCCGCGCCGCGGCCGGAGCCGCGTCCCAGGCCGGCGCCGCCGCGCTGGCCGAGGCCAGGGCCTTCTCGATGTCGGCCTCCGAGGCCTCGGTCACCTCGCCGACGACCTGGCGGCGGTCGGCCGGGTTGTGGAGGTCCCGGGCGGCGCCCTGGCGTTCCTGCCCGCCGACGATGGGCCCGGCCCGCCAGGGCCGCGCCGCCGCCTCGGCCGCCGCCTGCCCCAGCGCCGCCAGGGCCGGGACGTCGGAGAGATCGAGGCCGCGGGAGTTGACGCGGCCGCTGCCGTAGAGCTCGGCCGGCAGCGGAATGTTGGGATGGGGGATCCGGTCCCAGCCGCGCACCTTGGCCAGGGGATCGGCGACGATCTCGGCGATCGGCAGCTTCTCGTCCTGGATGCGGTTGACGAAGGAGGTGTTGGCGCCGTTCTCCAGCAGGCGGCGGACCAGGTAGGCCAGCAGGTCCTCGTGGCTGCCGACCGGGGCGTAGATCCGGCAGGGCAGGCCGAGCTGGCCCTCCTCGACGACCTGCTCGTAGAGCGCCTCGCCCATGCCGTGGAGACGCTGGAACTCGTAGTCGGCGCTGTTGCCGGCGCGCTCCATCACGGTCGCCAGGCTGTGCGCGTTGTGGGTCGCGAACTGCGGATAGAAGGCCTCGGGATCGGCCAGCAGCTTCTTGACGCAGGCCAGGTAGGAGACGTCGGTCGAGGCCTTGCTGGTGAAGACCGGGTAGCCGGCCAGGCCCTGCTCCTGGGCGCGCTTGACCTCGGTGTCCCAGTAGGCGCCCTTGACCAGGCGCACCATGAGCCGGCGCCGGTGGCGCCGCGCCATCTCGGCCAGCCAGTCGACCAGGGTCGCGGCGCGCTTCTGGTAGGCCTGCACCGCCAGGCCGAAGCCGTTCCAGCCGGCGATGTCCGGGTCGCCCGAGACCGCCTCGATGACGTCGAGGGAGATGTCCAGACGGTCCGCCTCCTCGGCGTCGACGGTCAGGCCGATGTCGGCCTGCTTGGCGTCCAGAGCCAGGGTCTTGAGCCGCGGCACCAGCTCCGCCATCACCCGGTCGCGCTGGGCGAAGAGGTAGCGCGGATGCAGGGCCGAGAGCTTGACCGAGATCCCCGGCGCCTTGAACGGCCCCTTGCCCTGGGCGGCCTTGCCGATGGCGGCGATGGCGCCGCGGTAGGCGGCGAAGTAGCGCTCGGCGTCGGCCAGGGTGTAGGCGGCCTCGCCCAGCATGTCGTAGGAATAGGTGTAGCCCTTGGCCTCCAGAGGCCTGGCGCGCTCCAGCGCCTCCTCGATGGTCCGGCCCATGACGAACTGGCGGCCCAGGATGCGCATGGCCTGGGTGACCGCGCCGCGGATCACCGGCTCGCCGCTGCGCGCCACGACCCGGCGCAGGACGTCGGCCAGGTCGTCGGTCTGGCCCTGGTCCAGGCGGATCACCCGGCCGGTCAGCATCAGGGCCCAGGTCGAGGCGTTGACGAAGAGCGACTCGCTCTGCCCGAGGTGGGCCTGCCAGTCGGCCTCGGCGAGCTTGTCCTTGATCAGCCGGTCGGCGGTGTCGGCGTCGGGCACCCGCAGCAGGGCCTCGGCCAGGCACATCAGGACCACGCCCTCGCGGCTGGAGAGCTCGTACTCGTTCATGAAGGCGTCGATGCCGCCCTGGCCCAGGCGCCGGCGGCGCACCTCCTCGACCAGTTGGGTCGCCCGCTCCTCGACCCGCTTGCGCGCCGGGCCCGGCAGCTCCGCCTCGGCCAGCAAGGCCTCGACGACCTCGGTCTCGTCGGCGTGATAGGCCGCGCGCAGGGCCTGGCGCAGCGGTGAAACCTCGGCGAGGGCGGGATCGATGAGCATGCTCGGGGCTTTCGGACATCCGCGGGTCGGGCAACCCAGCCAATCTAGAGGCTGCCCCGACCCGGTGGAAGGCCCGGTGGAAGGCGCGGCGTGATTTTCGCGCCCTTCGTTTCCTTGCGGCGGGATCGAGACCTCGCCGGCCAGCCTCCCGATCAGCCCCCCGCCAATCAGCCCTCGACGACCGGCAGGGCGACCTCGTTGCGGCGCAGGAAGGGAATCGTCCAGGGCGGATCGTAGAAGAAGGCGAGCGGATCGCCGGCCGGGCGCCAGGCCGTGCCCTCCAGGGCCTTGCGCAGCGCGCGTTCCTCACTATCGACGTCCGCCGCGCCGCGCCAGCCGGTGAAGCGGCGGACCGCCAGGGTCTGGCCCGGCAGGGTCAGGATACGCACCCGGGGATCCTCCGGCGTCGGTGCGTTCGCCTCGGTCAGGCTGGCCGGCAGGAAGAAGCGCATGGTCAGGCGGCCGCCCTCGCCCCTAGCCGTCTCGACCAGGGCCGTCTCGACCGGCGCCGTCATTTCGATCTTCTGGGCGAATTCCCGTCCTTCGGACTCGCCGGCGACTTCGACCGGCGCGGTCATGGCGATCTCCTGCTGCGCCCGGTTGCCGCCGAAGATGTAGCCGGCGAGGATCCGGAAGGCGGCGTTGCGGCCATCGTCCTCGCCGCTCGCCTCGACCTCGACCTCGGCGGCCAGGCGCGGGCCGTAGCGGCGCACCTCGGCCGCCTCGCCCAGCTCCGCGACCACCTCGTAGGCGGGCTGCTCGGTGCCCGAGCGGATGCCGAAGACGGAGCATCCGGTGAGCAGAAGCGTGCCGAGTAGGATCGCGGTCCAGCGCAGCATGGGGCTTGCCTCGTCTTGGTGAGCCTTCGGTCCTGTCAAAGATACGTGCCGCGGGCGCCGGCGGATTGCGCCGCCCCGCTCAAACCGCGACCCGCAGCGCCGCCTGGGCCTCGAGCACCGCCGGGTAGCGGAAGCAGTCCCGCAGGTGGTCGTTCACGATCCCCACGGCCTGGAGGTAGGAGTAGACGGTGGTCGGGCCGACGAAGGAGAAGCCGCGCGCCTTGAGGTCCTTGCCGATCCGCTCGGAGAGCGGGGTCGTGGCGGGCACCTCGGCGGTGGTCTTCCAGCCGTTGTTGATCGGGCTGCCCTCGACGAAGCGCCAGATGTAGGCGTTGAAGGAGCCGAACTCCTCCTGGATCGCCAGGAAGGCCCGGGCGTTCTTGACCGTCGAGGCGACCTTGCCCCGGTGGCGGACGATCTCGGCGCTGTCGAGGATCTGCTCCTGCTTGAAGTCGCTGAATCTCGCCACCTTGGCCGGGTCGAAGCCGGCGAAGGCGCGGCGGTAGCCTTCCCGCTTGTTGAGGATGGTCAGCCAGCTGAGCCCGGACTGGGCGCCTTCCAGGATGATCATCTCGAAATGGCGCCGGTCGTCGGTGACCGGCAGGCCCCATTCGCTGTCGTGGTAGTCCCGTTCGAGGTTGTTCTTCTCGGCCCAGGTGCAACGCTTCATTCAGATCTCCCTTTGGATGATTGTTGTGGCTTGGATGAGTTTCGGGGCGGGGGCGCGTCAATGGAAGTCCCGCGAGCGGAAGAGCCGCTGGTTGCGGGGGTGCCTGCCGAGCTGGTTTTCCCGTTGGTCGCGGCCGGGGCGCTTGACCTCGTCGGCGCGGGCGTGGGGCGGGTCGAAGAGCTCGCGCGCCGGGGTCGCCAGGTCGGCGAGCCAGGCGGTCCTGTCGATCAGGCGGTCGGCGATGACGTGGATCACCAGGCCCTCCTTCTGCAGCTTGCCCTCGACCGCGACCAGGCTGGCGCCCATGACGATGGCCCGAAAGCGGGCGAAGACCTTGGGCCAGACGACGACGTTGGCGATCCCGTCCTCGTCCTCCAGGGTCGCGAAGATGACGCCGCTGGCCGTGCCCGGGCGCTGGCGGACCAGGACCAGGCCGGAGACCTTGACCCGGGCGCCGTCGGCCAGCTCGGCCAGGCGGGCATTGGGGATCACGCCCTCCGCCGCCAGGCGCGCGCGCAGGAAGGAGACCGGATGCGCCTTCAAGGAAAGGCGCAGGCTGCGGTAGTCGTCGACCACGTGCTCGGGCAGGCCCATGGCCGGCAGGGCGACCGCCGGCTCCTCGCCCTGCTCCTCCTCCCCGGCCGCGGCGAAGAGCGGCAGGGGCGCGGCCTCGGGCAGGCCCTTGACCGCCCAGAGCGCGGCCCGCCGGTCGAGCCCCTGGGAGCGGAAGGCGTCGGCCCGCGCCAGGGCCTCCAGCGAGCGGGTCTTGAGCCGGCCGCGGCGCCAGAGCTGCAGGGGATCGGCGTAGCCGTTGCCCCGCGCCTCGACCAGGGCTTCGCCCTCGGCCTCGGCCAGGCCCTTGGCCTGCCGGAGTCCCAGGCGCAGGGCCAGGCCACCGGGGCAGTCCGAAGGCTCCAGGGTGCTGTCCCAATCGCTGAGGTTGACGTCGAGCGGACGAACCTCGACGCCGTGCTCGCGGGCGTCGCGGACGATCTGCGCCGGGGCGTAGAAGCCCATGGGCTGGCTGTTCAGCAGGGCGCAGGCGAAGACCGCCGGATGGTGGCACTTCAGCCAGGAGGAGACGTAGACCAGCAGGGCGAAGCTGGCAGCGTGGCTCTCCGGGAAGCCGTAGTCGCCGAAGCCCTCGATCTGCCGGAAGCAGCGCTCGGCGAAGTCGCGCTCGTAGCCGCGCGCGACCATGCCCTCGATGAACTTGTCGCGGAAGTTGTGGATGGTGCCGACGTGCCGGAAGGTCGCCATGGCGCGGCGCAGGCGGTCGGCCTCCGAGGGCGTAAAGCCGGCGGCGACGATGGCGATCTTCATCGCCTGCTCCTGGAACAGGGGCACGCCCAGGGTCCGGCTCAGGACCCGCTCCAGGTCCTTCGAGGGATAGGTCACCGGCTCCTCGCCGTTGCGGCGACGCAGGTAGGGATGGACCATGTCGCCCTGGATCGGCCCCGGGCGGACGATCGCGACCTCGATCACCAGGTCGTAGAAGTTGCGCGGCCTGAGCCGGGGCAGCATGGTCATCTGGGCCCGGCTCTCGACCTGGAAGACGCCGATGGAATCCGCCTTGCAGAGCATGTCGTAGACCGCCGGGTCCTCGGGCGGGATGCTGGCCAGGTCGTGGGACCGGCCGAGGTGTCGGGCCAGCAGGTCGAAGCCCTTGCGCAGGCAGGTCAGCATGCCCAGCGCCAGGACGTCGACCTTGAGGATGCCCAGGGCGTCGAGGTCGTCCTTGTCCCATTCGATCACC
>JANQGU010000363.1 GCA_028282935.1 Kiloniellales bacterium | reverse complement strand
GTTCGTCCGAGCCGCGCATCCCTCACCCCCGGCCTAAACCAAGGATAGTGAATCACGCAAAACTCCATACCGCCACAGACTTCTTCAACAGCCTGCTAGGGCTGGTTCCAAAGGGGCGAGCGCGGCACCTACCCGGCGACGCCCCTGGGCCGACGGGAGCTGGTGGTCTACTCTGACGTGCTGGAAAGCCCGGGGCTCGCCGGCCTCGGTTCCCGGGATCGGGAGGGAGGTGTCCATGAACATCAGGAAGGCAGCACGGCCTGATCTCGACGGCGTGCGGGATTGCGCCCGGCAGGCCTACGCGCTCTATGTCCCGCGCATGGGCAAGGAGCCGGCGCCGATGGTCGCCGACTTCGCGGCCCAGATCCGGGCCGGCAAGCTTCATGTCGTGGAACTGGAGGGTGGGGAACTGGAGGGCAGGGTCGCCGGCTTCGTCGTGTTCTATCCCCGCGGGGATCACCTTCACGTCGAGAACGTGGCGGTCCTGCCGGACGCGCAGGGCAAGGGGATCGGAAAGGCGCTCCTGGCCTTTGCCGAGGACGAGGCGAGGCGGCTCGGCCTTGCCGCCGTCGAGCTCTACACCAACGTCAAGATGACCGAGAACCAGGCCTTCTACCCGGCGCTCGGCTACCTCGAGACCGACCGCCGCGAGGAAGACGGCTTCTCGCGCGTCTTCTATCGGAAGCCGCTATAGTCGTCACCTTCGCCCGCGCGGCGCGCCCCGGCACCGCGCGGCATTCCCGACGGACCTGACGGAGGAGCCGTGCCGGACGCCCTGCATCGCCGCATCGACGACAAGACCGAGGACCTGGTCGCGCTGACCCAGGAGCTGGTCCGCATCCCGACCGTCAATCCGCCGGGCGAGGCCTACACGGACTGCGCCGAGGCGCTGGGCCGGCGCCTGGCGGCGCGTGGCTTCGAGGTCGGCTACCACCGCGCCGAGGGCGCGGTCGCGGACAGCGCGCGCTTTCCCAGGACCAACGTCGTGGCCCGGATCGAGGGCAAGCGGCCGGGGCCCTGCGTGCACTTCAACGGCCACATCGACGTGGTGCCGGCGGGCCTGGGCTGGAGCTTCGACCCCTTCGGCGGCGAGCTCCGCGACGGCCGGATCTACGGCCGCGGCACCTGCGACATGAAGGGCGGCCTGGCGGCGGCGGTGATCGCGGTCGAGGCGCTGCTGGAGGCGGAGCCGGACTGGCCCGGCGCGATCGAGATCTCCGGCACGGTCGACGAGGAGTCCGGCGGCTACGGCGGCGTCGGCTACCTGGCCGAGCGGGGCTTCTTCTCCAAGCCGCAGGTCGACCACGTGATCATCCCAGAGCCGCTCAACGTCGACCGGGTCTGCCTCGGCCACCGCGGGGTCTGGTGGGCGGAGATCGAGACCCTGGGCCGCACCGCGCACGGCTCCATGCCCTTCCTGGGCGACTGTGCGGTGCGCCACATGGCCGCCTTCCTGGCCCGGGTCGAGAGCGAGCTCTACCCGCGCCTGGCGGCCAAGCGGACCGAGATGCCGGTGGTGCCGGAAGGCGCCAGGCAGTCGACGCTCAACCTCAACGCCCTGCACGGCGGCCTGGCCGAGGGCTTCGACGGCCTGCCCAGCCCCATGGTGCCGGACTCCTGCCGCCTGGTGATCGACCGGCGCTTCCTGATCGAGGAGGACCTGGAGGAGGTGAAGCAGGAGGTGGTCGGCCTCCTGGAGGACCTCAAGGCCGGGCGTCCCGGCTTCGACTACCGCCTGCGCGAGGTCATGTCCTTCCTGCCGACCATGACCGAGGCCGACGCGCCGGTGGTGCGCGCGATCTCGGCGGGCATCGAGGCGGTCCTGGGCCGCCCGGCGCAGCCGGTGGTCTCGCCCGGCACCTACGACCAGAAGCACGTGGTCCGCATCGGCCACCTGAAGGACTGCATCGCCTACGGCCCGGGCATCCTCGACCTGGCGCACCAGCCCGACGAGTACATCGTGGTCGCCGACATGGTCGCCTCGGCCAAGGTCATGGCCGGGGCTACCCTGGCGCTTCTGAAGGGCGCCGCCGGGTGACCGCGCCGGGCCCGCGCAACCTGATCACCGACGTGCCGGGCCTGCGGGTCGGCAACGCCGGGGACCGGGTGCTGCGCAGCGGGGTAACGGTGGTCCTGGCGGAGGCGCCCGCCGTGGCGGCGGCCGACGTCCGGGGCGGCGGGCCCGGCACGCGGGAGACCGACCTTCTCGACCCGGCCGGCCTGGTCCAGGCGGTCGACGCCGTCGTGCTCAGCGGCGGCTCCGCCTTCGGCCTGGCGGCGGCGGACGGCGTCACCGGCTGGCTCCGGGAGCAGGGCCGCGGCTTCCCCATCGGCGGCGCCCGGGTGCCGATCGTCCCGGCGGCCATCCTCTTCGACCTGAACAACGGCGGCGACAAGGACTGGGGGCCGGTCTCGCCCTACCACCGCCTGGGCGCCGAGGCGGTCAGCGTCGCCGGAGACGACTTCGCCCTGGGCAACGCCGGCGCCGGCCTCGGCGCCACCGCCGGGCCGCTCAAGGGCGGCCTGGGCTCGGCCTCGGTCCGGGACGGGGAGGTCACGCTCGCCGCCCTGGCCGCGGTCAACAGCCTGGGCAGCGTCACCTTTCCGGAGGCCCCCTGCTTCTGGGCCTGGCCCTTCGAGCAGGCGGCGGAGTTCGGCGGCCTGCCGCCGCCCGCGAGCCCGCCGGCGCGCGAGGCGCTCTCGGCCCTGGCGCGGCCCATGGCCGGCAACACCACGCTGGCGGTGGTCGCGACCGACGCGACCCTGACCCGGGTCCAGGCCCGGCGCCTGGCGGTCATGGCCCAGGACGGCCTGGCGCGGGCGATCCGCCCCGTGCATACGCCCTACGACGGTGATACGGTTTTCGCGCTTTCGACCGGCCGGAAGGCCCTGGCGGATCCCGAGGCGGACTTGGCGCGCTTGGGTATGCTGGCGGCCGACTGCCTGACGCGCGCGGTCGCCCGTGCCGTCTTCGAGGCGGAGAGCCTGGGCAGGGTGCCGTGCTATCGGGAGCGCTACGCCCGGGAGATCGCGGCGCTAAGGGCCTCGCAAGAACAAGGGGCCGCGCAAGAAAATGGGAGGGAAACATGAGGGCGCTTATCCATGTCCAGTTTGTTGTGGGCCTGTTTCTGGGAGGCCTGATCCTGGGGGCGCTGGCCGTGCCGCCGGCGCAGGCGGCTGAGTCCGACCTGGTGCTGGGCATGGCGCTGGAGCCGCCGCACCTGGACCCGACGGCCGGCGCGGCGGCGGCGATCGACGAGGTGGTCTATGCCAACGTCTTCGAGGGCCTGACCCGGATCGACCGCGACGGCGTGGTCCGGCCGGCCCTGGCCAAGAGCTGGACGGTCTCCGAGGACGGCCTGACCTACAGCTTCACCCTGCAGTCCGGCGTCAGCTTCCACGACGGCAGCGGCCTCGAGGCCTCGGACGTCGTCTTCTCGCTGGAGCGGGCCCGGGCCGAGGACAGCGTCAACGCCCAGAAGGCGCTCTTCGAGCCGATCGAGAGCCTGACCGCGCCCGACCCGGCGACGGTGGTGGTCACGCTGAAGCGGCCGACCGGGCATTTCCTCTTCAACCTCGGCTGGGGCGACGCCGTGGTGGTGGCGCCGGAGTCGGCCGAGGGCAACAAGGCCGAGCCGGTCGGCACCGGGCCCTTCAAGTTCCAGCGCTGGGTCCAGGGCGACCGGGTCGAGCTGGTCCGCAACCCGGACTACTGGGGAGAGGCGGTCAAGCTGGAGCGGGCGACCTTCAAGTTCATCCCGGATGCGGCGGCGGCGGTCGCGGCGATGCTGGCCGGCGATGCCGACGCCTTCGCCAACTTCCCGGCGCCCGAGAGCCTGGGCCAGTTCGAGGCCGACCCGCGCTTCGAGGTAGTGATCGGCAGCACCGAGGGCGAGACCATCCTGACCATGAACAACGGCAAGGCGCCCTTCGACGACCTGCGGGTGCGCCGCGCCGTCGCCCACGCCCTGGACCGCGGGGCCATCGTAGACGGCGCCATGTTCGGCTACGGCACCCCGATCGGCAGCCACTTCGCGCCGCATCACCCGGCCTACGTCGACCTCACGGGGCGCTATCCCCACGACCCGGAGAAGGCCAAGGCGCTGCTCGCCGAGGCCGGCCTCGGCGAGGGCTTCAAGGCGACCATCAAGCTGCCGCCGCCGACCTACGCCCGGCGCGGCGGCGAGATCATCGCCGCCCAGCTCGCCAAGGTCGGGATCGAGCTGGAGATCATCCCGGTCGAGTGGGCGCAGTGGCTGGAGCAGGTCTTCCGCGGCAAGGACTACGACCTGACCATCGTCTCCCACACCGAGCCGATGGACATCGGCATCTACGGCCGCGACGACTACTACTTCGCCTACGAGAGCGCGGACTTCAAGGCGACCCTGGCCAAGCTGGACGCGGCGGTGGAGGAGGGCGAGCGCTACGCGCTGATGGCCGAGGCGCAGCGCCGGATCGCCGAGGACTCGGTCAACGGCTTCCTGTTCCAGCTCGCCAAGCACGGCGTCTGGAACGCCAAGCTCCAGGGCCTCTGGGCCAACAGCCCGGTCCAGGCCAACGACCTGACCGGCGTGTCCTGGAGCGAGTGACGGGGGACTGCCGCAGGTACCGGTCTGCCACTTGGGTTCTCTCGACTGTCATGCCCGGACTTGATCCGGGCATCCATCGCGCAAGCGGCACCATGGATGGCCGGATCAAGTCCGGCCATGACAGCGGAGATCAGGACCACCGACCTGGGCTCCATGGCGGCGTCGCTGAGCCTCCGGCGGGCCGCGCTGAAGACTCCCCCTCCCCTGGTGGGAGGGGCGCGTACGCGCGGCGCTTCGCGCGGGGGGAGGGGGACATCTCGGTGGTTCCGATCGCTGCGATGATGGTGCCGACATGCCCCAGTTTTCACCTAGGGCCCTGAGCCATGACACTCTTCCTCGTCAAGCGCCTGGTGACCCTGGTCCTGACGCTCTTCGTCGCGGCGCTGGTGGTGTTCACGGTGCTGGAGGTGCTGCCCGGCGATCCGGCGGCGATCATCCTGGGCACCGGGGCGCAGCCGGACACCCTGGCGGCGCTGCGCAAGGAGCTGGGCCTCGACCTGCCGGCGCCGGTGCGCTTCTTCGACTGGCTGGGCGGGCTGCTGCAGGGCGACCTGGGCCAGAGCTACACCTACAGCGTGCCGGTGGCCGAGCTGATCGCCGACCGGGTCGCGGTCAGCCTGCCTCTGGCGGTGATCGCCATCCTGCTGTCGACCGCCATCGCGATTCCGCTGGGCGTGCTGGCGGCGGCGCGGCACCGGCGCCTGGCCGACCTCTGCGTCATGGGTTTCAGCCAGGTCGGGGTCGCGATCCCCAATTTCTGGTTCGCGATCCTGCTGATCCTGCTCTTCGCGGTCGGCCTGCGCTGGCTGCCGGCCGGCGGCTTCGCCGGCTGGGACGCGGGCCTCGGCCCGGCGCTGAAGTCGCTGCTGCTGCCGGCGGTGGCGCTGGCCCTGCCCCAGGCGGCGATCCTGGCCCGGGTAACCCGCTCCTCGGTGCTGGAGACCCTGGGCGAGGACTACGTCCGCACCGCCCGCGCCAAGGGGCTCAGCCGCGGCGCCGCGCTCTGGGGCCACGCCCTGCGCAACGCCCTGATCCCGGTGGTCACCATCATGGGCCTGCAGTTCTCCTTCCTGCTCGCCGGCACCATCATCATCGAGAACGTCTTCTACCTGCCCGGCCTCGGCCGGCTGATCTTCCAGGCCATCGCCCAGCGCGACCTGATCGTGGTCAAGGACCTGGTGGTGCTGCTGGCCGGCGCCGTGGTCCTGGTCAACTTCACCGTCGACCTGCTCTACGCCGTGCTCGATCCGCGGCTGCGCGGAGGTGTGGAAGGTGCTTGACGGCACACAAGGACGCTGGCGCGAGCTGCTGCGCGAGGGGCTGCGCCACCGTTCCTTCCTGATCGGCGGCCTGCTGACCCTGGCTTTCCTGGGGATGGCGGCGCTGTCCCTGGTCTGGACCCCCTACGGGGTCGCCGAGATCGACGTCGCTGGCAAGCTGCGGCCGCCCTCGGCGGGGCATTGGCTGGGCACCGACCACTTCGGCCGCGACATCCTCTCGATGATCATGGCCGGGGCGGTCAACTCCATCGTCGTCGCCCTGGTCGCGGTCGGCATCGGGCTCGGCTTCGGCGTGCCGCTCGGCGCCTTGGCCGCGGCGCGCGGTGGCTGGGTCAGCGAGGCGGTGATGCGCTTCTCCGACTTCGCCTTCGCCTTTCCGGCCCTACTGACCGCGGTCATGATCACCGCCCTGCTGGGCCCCGGCGCGGTCAACTCGATCATCGCCATCGGCATCTTCAACGTGCCGGTCTTCGCCCGCCTGGCGCGTGGCGCCGCGCTCTCGGTCTGGCAGCGCGAGTTCATCCTGGCCGCGCGGGTCGCCGGCAAGGGCCAGGTGCGGGTCACCGTCGAGCACGTGCTGCCCAATATCGCCAGCGTCCTGATCGTCCAGGCGACCATCCAGTTCGCCCTGGCGATCCTCGCCGAGGCGGGCCTCAGCTACCTGGGCCTGGGCACCCAGCCGCCGGCCGCGAGCTGGGGCAAGATGCTGAACGATGCCCAGACCTTCATGTTCCAGGCCCCCTACCTGGCGGTCTTCCCGGGCTGCGCCATCGCGCTGACCGTGCTGGGGCTCAACCTTCTGGGCGACGGCCTGCGCGACATCCTCGATCCCAAGCTGCGTCGGGCGCGCTAGCGGCATGAACACGACTTCCGCGTTTCGCCATCTCTCGACGTCTTCTCGGCTGTCATTGCCGGGCTTGACCCGGCAATCCATGGTGCAAGCTGCTCGATGGATGCCTGGTTCAAGTTCACGACCGCTTGGTTTTGATCGGAGCAGGTCGAGCCATACGCCTCCTTCCCCTCGATGGGGGAGGATCGAGGAGGGGGTGGCGGCCGTAAGGCCGCACGGATTCCTTCGACATCGCTTTATCGCTTCGCGATACCCCCCACCCCAACCCTCCCCCTCAAGGGGGGAGGGGGTTCTGTGCCCGGTCTCGACAACGGAGCCTCAGCCCACGACAGTCGCGGGTGGTCGGGCTCGCGGCCGGGGGCGCTGACCATGGCGCTGCTCGAGATCGAGGGACTCGGTGTCGAGATCCGGACTCCTCTGGGGCCGGTCGAGATCCTGCGCGACGTCGACCTGACCCTGCAGCGCGGCGAGAGCCTGGGCCTGGTCGGCGAGTCCGGCTGCGGAAAGTCGATGACCGCGCTCGCGATCATGGGCCTGCTGCCGGCGGCGGCACGCGCCCGGGGACGCATCGCGCTGGAGGGCCGGAATCTGCTCGACCTGGCCGAGGCCGAGCTCTGCCGCCTGCGCGGCCGACGGCTGGCGATGGTCTTCCAGGAGCCCATGACCGCGCTCAATCCGGTGCGCAGCATCGGCGACCAGGTGGCCGAGGGCCTGCGCCTGCACCTGGGCCTCGACGGCCGGCAGGCCCTGGAGCGGGCCGCCGCGCTGCTCGATCGGGTCGGCCTGCCCCAGGCGGACTTCCCGCTCGGCCTCCATCCGCACCAGCTCTCCGGCGGTCAGCGCCAGCGCGTGGTGGTCGCCATGGCCCTGGCCTGCGGCCCGGACATCTTGATCGCGGACGAGCCGACCACCGCGCTCGACGTCACCATCCAGGCGCAGATCCTCGACCTCACCGCGGAGCTGGCGGCGGAGGAGGGCATGGCCCTGATCCTGATCTCCCACGACCTGGGGGTGATCGCCGAGATGACCGACCGCATGGCGGTGATGTATGCCGGCGGCATCGTCGAGAGCGGCCCGACCGCTGAGGTCTTCCGCAGGCGGGCGCATCCCTACACCGAAGGCCTCTTCGCCGCCCTGCCGAGCCTGCACGCCCAGGCCGGCGACCGCCTGGCCTCGATCCCGGGCCAGGTGCCCGATCCCCTGCAGCGTCCGCCGGGCTGCGCCTTCGTGCCGCGCTGCCCCCGCGCCAGCGGGGCCTGCGAAGCCCTGCCGCGCCGGAGCGCGCTCGGCGCCGGCCACGAGGTGCACTGCTTCCATCCCCTGCGGGAGGGCGCAAGGTGAAGCCGCTGCTGCAGGTCGAGGGCCTGGTCCGCGACTACCGCCTGCCGCGGCGCAGCCTGCTGGGGCCGGTGCCGCGGCGGCGGGCGCTCTTCGGCGTCGACCTGGAGCTCGCCGCCGGCCGCAGCCTGGGCGTGGTCGGCGAGTCCGGCTGCGGCAAGTCGACCCTGGCGCGCGCGGTCGTGGCGCTGGAGCCGCCGACCCGGGGCCGGGTCCGCTTCAAGGGGCAGGACCTCTTCGCCCTCCGCCCTCCGGCCCTTCGCCTCCTGCGGCGGCACTTCCAGATGGTCTTCCAGGACCCCTACGGATCGCTCGACCCGCGCTACCGGGTCGGGCGCAGCGTCGCCGAGCCGCTCGACGCCCTGGAAGGCGAGGACAGCGGCACCCGGCGCGAGCGGATCGCCGAGGCCCTGGCCGCGGTCGGGCTCAAGGCGGCGGACGCCGGCAAGTACCCGCACGAGTTTTCCGGCGGCCAGCGCCAGCGCATCGCCATCGCCCGGGCCCTGATCACCCGGCCGGAGCTGATCGTCGCCGACGAGCCGGTCTCCGCCCTCGACGTCTCGGTCCAGGCCCAGGTCCTGAACCTGATGCTGGACCTGCAGGAGCGTCTCGGCCTGGCCTACCTCTTCATCAGCCACGATCTCTCGGTGGTCCGCACCATCGCCCAGGAGGTCGCGGTGATGTACCTGGGCCGGGTCGTCGAGCAGGGCCGGACCGCCGAGATTTTCGCCGCGCCGGCGCATCCCTACACCCGCGCCCTGATCGCCGCGGTGCCGCAGCCCGATCCCGCGCGCCGCCGCCGGCCGGGCCAGGTGGCGCGGGAGGCCAAGCCCGGCAGCCCAGCGGGCGCCGGGGTCGGCTGTCCCTACGCCCCCCGCTGTCCCCTGGCCGAGGCCCGCTGCCGGCAGGAGCCGCCGCTGCTGCGGTCGCTGGGCGACGGTCGCCACGTGGCCTGCCATCTCGCCTGACCCAGGCCCGACCCGGGCCCGACCCGGCGCGGGCGCGAGGCGGCCCTGGCCGCTCGGGCGGGCGATGACTACATTGGGTGCAAAGGGGAGGACCGCATGATCGTCGAGCAGATCTGGACCGCGAACGCCTATCGCAACTTCAACTACCTGATCGCCTGCCCGGAGACGGGCGAGGCCCTGGCCATCGATCCGCTGGATCACCGCAAGTGCCTGGCCGCCGCCAAGGACAAGGGCTGGGAGATCACCCAGATCCTCAACACCCACGAGCACGGCGACCACATCGGCGGCAACAAGCCGATGGTCGCGGCGACGGGGGCCAAGCTGCTGGCCCACGCCAACGCCCGCGACCGGATCCCGGGCATCGACCGCGGCCTGGGCGCCGGCGACGTGATCAAGGTCGGCAAGACGGTGGAGCTGGAATCGCTCGACACCCCCGGCCACACCATGAGCCACGTCTGCCTGCTGTCGCACACCGACCAGCCGGCGCTGTTCTGCGGCGACACCCTGTTCAACGCCGGGGCCGGCAACTGCCACAACGGCGGCCACCCCAACGAGCTCTACCACACCTTCGCGGAGCAGCTCTCGCGGCTGCCGG
>JANQGU010000222.1 GCA_028282935.1 Kiloniellales bacterium | reverse complement strand
ATGGCCGGAGCGCTCCCACAGCGCCTTGTCCAGAATGTCGGGGGAGTTCACCTCCAGATAGCCGGCCGCGTCCTGGCGCCGGCGCATATAGCCGATGAGCGCCTGGAACAGGGTCCAGCCCTTGGGATGCCAGAACACCGAGCCCGGCGCATCCTCGTGGAAATGGTAGAGGTCCATCTCGCGGCCCAGGCGGCGGTGGTCGCGCTTCTCCGCCTCCTCCAGCATGTGCAGGTGGGCCTTGAGCTGCTTCTCGGTCTCCCAGCAGGTGCCGTAGACCCGCTGAAGCTGCTCGTTCCTGGCGTCGCCCCGCCAATAGGCGCCGGAGACCCGCATCAGCTTGAAGGCGTGGCCCAGCTTGCCGGTCGAGGGCAGGTGCGGGCCGATGCAGAGGTCGAGCCAGTCGCCCTGGCGGTAGATCGAGATCTGCTCGTCCTTCGGCAGGGTGGCGATGTGCTCGGCCTTGTATTTCTCGCCGATGTCCTCGAAGTGGCGGATCGCCTTGTGCCGGTCCCAGACCTCGCGCCGGATCGCCTCGTCGCGCTCGACGATCTCGTGCATCCGCTTCTCGATGGCCTCCAGGTCCTCGGGCGTGAAGGGCTCGGCGCGGGCGAAGTCGTAGTAGAAGCCGTCCTCCGTCGCCGGGCCGAAGGTCACCTGGGTGTTCGGGTAGAGCTCCTGCACCGCCTCCGCCAGGACGTGAGCGCAGTCGTGGCGCAGCAGCATCAGGGCCTCGGCATGGCCGCGGGTGACGATCTCGACGCTGGCGTCGCGGTCGATCTCGCGCGCCAGGTCGCGCAGGGCGCCGTCGACCACCACCGCCAGGGCGTCCTTGGCCAGGCGCGGCCCGATGCTCGCGGCGAAGTCGGCGCCCGTGACCGGGCCGTCGAAATCCCGCCGGCTGCCGTCGGGCAGGGTGATGGTGACCTTGTCTTTGACTCCGGCGTCCGCCATGGATCTCGCTCCTGAAGCGCGCGAACTCTAGAAGCTAATACGGCGCTGTCAAGAAATCGGGGCTGTCAAGAAACCGGGCGCTGTCAAGAAATCCGGGGCCGTCAACTCGCCGCGGCCGCCATGGCCTGGCGCAGGATCTCGTCGTAGAGCGCCAGGGTCTGGGCGCACATCTCGTCGCGCGAGAAGTGCCGGCGGGTGAAGGTGATCGCCTCCTCGGCCAGGCGCTCGCGCTGCTCCTCGGTCAGCTCCAAGGCCCGGCGGATCGCCGAGGCCAGGCCAGCGGCGTCGTTGGGCGGGGCCAGGAAGGCGGTGTGGCCGGCGATGACCTGCTCGCCGGCGCCGCCGTGGTCGACCGTGACCACCGGCCGGCCCATGGCCTGGGCCTCGCTGATCGTGCGCACGAAGGACTGCGGCTCGCTGCCCGCCGCGACCACAACGTTGGCGACCTTGTAGCCCGCCGGCATGTCGTCGCAGTGCTCCAGGACCACGCAGCGATGGGCCAGCTCGTAGCGCTGGATCAGCTCGTCGAGCTCGCGGCGGTAGTTGCCCCGGCCCGAGTCCGCGCCGACCAGGAGGCAGACGAACTCGAGGTCGCCGAGCTTGGCGACCGCCTCCAGCAGCAGGGACTGGCCCTTGCGGCGCTCCAGCCGCGCCGGCAGCATCACCACCGGCTGCCCGTCGGGCAGGCGCCAGTCGTTGACCCGCTTGATCAGGCGTTCGTTGGACACGCTCTCGGGGCTGAAGGACTTGAGGTCGACGCCGCGCCGGATCAGGCGCAGGCGGGTCGGATCGACGCTGTGGTTCTCGCGCAGGTAGTCGGCGATGAACTGCGAGGTCGCGATCACCCGCTCGCCGCGGACCAGCACGGCGTTGTAGCGCCGCTGCAGGAGGTTGCCGTCGGGATAGGCGGCGTGGACCGAGGTCACGAAGTGGCGGCCGCTGCGCTGGGCCGCGGTCAGCGCGCTCCAGCCGGGCGCGCGGGCCCTGGCATGGACGATATCGACCTGGTGCCGCTCGATGACGTCGATCAGCCTCTGGATGTTGCTGTAGATCGAGGCCGGGTTGCGGCTGGCCAGCGGGACCGACTCGTGGATCGCGCCGGCGCGCGTCAGGCGGTGTTCCAGCGGACCCCCGGCGGAGGCGACCACGGCGGTGCAGCCCGCGGCGGTCAGCGCCTCGGCGATATCGACCGCGGAGCGCTGCAGCCCGCCGTCCTGCAGGTCGGGAACCACCTGCAGAACGACCGGGCGGGTCGCTTCCGGCGGCACCATCCCGGTGCTACCTTGCATCTCCATCATCTTCGTCTTAACCCCGGATACCCGTGACGTGTCTTCTGAGCCGCCCGCCGCTCGCCTCTCCCGCCCCCGAGAGGAGTCCCTTGCCTACCACAGCGCGGCCGGTCGTGCACCCGGGATCATCTTCCTGGGCGGCTTCCTGTCGGACATGACCGGCACCAAGGCCAGGGCGCTGGAGGCCTACGCCCGCGGCCGCGGCCAGGCCTTCCTGCGCTTCGACTACCAGGGCCACGGCGAGTCCTCCGGCCGTTTCGAGGAGGGCAGCATCGGCCGCTGGGCCGAGGACGCCATCACGGTGATCGACGAGCTGACCGAGGGGCCGCAGGTCCTGGTCGGATCCTCCATGGGCGGCTGGATCATGCTGCTGGCGGCGCTGGCCCGCCCGGAGCGGGTCGCGGCCCTGCTCGGCATCGCGGCAGCGCCGGACTTCACCGAGGACCTGTTGTGGCAGCGCTTCCCGGAGGAGGTCAAGACGGAGATCGAAACCCAAGGTGTCCACTACGAACCTTCAGACTACGCCGAAACCCCTTACCCCTTGACTAAGCGGCTGATCGAGGAGGGCCGCCGGCACCTGCTGCTGCGCGGGGCGATCCCGCTGACCTGCCCGGTGCGCCTGCTGCACGGCCTGCGGGACCCCGACGTGCCCTGGGAGACCGCGCTGCGCTTGGCCGAGAGGCTGGAGTCCCGCAACGTCGAGGTGATCCTGGTCAAGGACGGCGACCACCGGCTGTCGGAGCCCGCCGACCTGCGGCGCCTGGAGGCGACGCTCGACCGCCTGCTGGCGGGGCTGGCGGAGGGCTGAGCCCAGGCGCCGCCCTAATCTGTTGAAGGAAAACGAGATTCAGGCGTGGCCGACCTTGAGATCGTTGCCGGCCCGGTCCTCGCCGCGCAGCAGCCAGATCGGCCGCAGCGCGAAGGCGGTCTTCAGGCCCGGCGTCGTGTTCGGCGTCGCCATCTCGCGGTCGAAGAGCGAGCTGGCCGGCATGTAGCGCAAAGCGATCCCGGCCCGGCGCCTCGCCGAGCGGTTGGCCTCGGAGCCGTGCAGCAGGTAGACGTCGTGCAGCGACATCTGCCCGGCCTCCAGGACCACGTCGCGGGCCGCCGCTTCGTCGAAGCTGTCCGGCGCCAGGGCCCGGTCCAGGGCGAGATCGCGGCCGTCAACCTGTTCGTGCGGGTAGTGGCGCTGCCCGGCGTGGCTGCCGGGGATCACCCGCAGGCAGCCGTTCTCGGGCGTCGAATCGTCCAGCGCGACCCAGACCGACACGGTGGCCAGCGGCCGGATCGGCCAGTAGTGGCCGTCCTGGTGCCAGGGCACGGCCTGGCCGTCGCCGGCCGGCTTGCAGAAGAGATGGCCGCCCCAGAGGATGATGTCCGGGCCGATCAGCTGCTCGACCATGTTCAGGATCGCCGGCTCGCGGGCCAGCTCCATGAAGGCGGCATGGCCCGTCACGCCCTCGGGGCCGCCGGCGGCGATATGGGCGCTGACCAGCTTCTCGGGCCGGGTGCCCGGATTGGCCGCGATCACCGCGTCGACCGCGCCGCGCAGCGCGGCCAGCCGCGCCGCG
>JANQGU010000141.1 GCA_028282935.1 Kiloniellales bacterium | reverse complement strand
CCGTCGACCGTGGCCTCGCCCCGGCACTTCCAGACCGTCGGGCGGCCGCGCAGCCGGGTCACCTTGAGCTCGAGGATGTCGCCCGGCGCCACCGGCTTGCGGAAGCGGGCCTCATCGATCGACATGAAGTAGACCAGCTTGCCAGCGGTGTCGGGCCCCAGGGTCTCGACGACCATCACCGCCGCGGTCTGGGCCATGGCCTCGATGATCAGCACCCCCGGCATCACCGGATGGCCGGGGAAGTGCCCTTCGAAGAACCACTCGTTCATCGAGACGTTCTTGATCCCGATGGCGTACTCGCCCGGCACGATCTCCTGGATGCGGTCGATCAGAAGGAAAGGATAGCGGTGCGGGATCATCTCCATGATCTGGCCGATATCCTTGGCCCTGCTCTGCGCCTGGCCCGTCCTTGCGTCGTCCATCGTCCTTGTCCCTCAACTTCGCGGCTTCTCTGACCGGACCCGCCCGGCGTCGAGCCGCTGTCCACCGGCGCCCCGCCACGCTCGGATCCGGCGCCGGCCCGAGGAGCGCTCTCCAAGGCTCGAGATATGCCCCGGCGTCCTACGCCCTGTCGCTGCGCCTGCTACTCGGATGCCTGTTTCTCAGATGTACGAAAAATGGCCCACTTGGACCACCCCCCTTTGGGGAGAAAGTCCGGTTCAGCCGGGGGGTGCCCCGGAGCCTCGGGGCGCTAGTTCTGCAGCGCCGGTAGGCTGACGCTCGCGAGGCTGGCGTTCAGCTTCTGAAGGGCCTCTTCGGTGATCTCCATCTCGGGCCGGACATAGACCACGGTCGCGCGTTGCAGCACCAGATCGGCCTGGCGCGCCTGGGCGATTTCGCGGGTGATGTCGACCAGCGCCGCCTGGACTTCCTTCATGCCTTCGGCGAAGACCTTGTCCAGGGCGCGGCGCTTCTCCTGGATCTCGCGCTGCAGGGCGCCGACCTGCTCCTCCAGCTCCCGCTTCTTCTCGGCGAAGACCTCGGCGGAGAGGATCGTGCTCTGGCGCATCAGTTCCTGGTCCTTCTCCCGGAGCGCCTTCTCCTTCTCCTTCAAGGCGTTCTGGTAGGCGGTCCGCTGCTCTCCGACCTGCTGCTGAATCGATCGGACGGCCTCGGACTCGCGCAGGATCCTCTGGGTGTCGATGACGATGATAATCGGGCCGCCCTGCGCTTGTGCCTGGGCCGGCCGAAGACCGGGTGACATCGGCAGCAGGGTTGCGACGAGGGCGAAGACTGCTAGGGAAATAGAGATACGAGTAAGCATGCGTCTAAAACCTCGTTCCGACGCTGAAACGGAAAATCTCCTCTTCGTCGAAGTCTTCCTTGACCAGCGGGAAGCCGAAATCGACGACGAAGGGACCCAAGGGCGAGTTCCAAGAGATTCCCGCGCCAAGGGTCAGGCGCGGAGAGGAGGAATCGTCGACTTGGGCTTCGGTATCATTGTCCAGATCCCAAAGCGCGCCGGCCTCGGCGAAGAGACGGCCCTTGATCTGAAACTCTTCCGGCAGGCCCAGGGGAAAGGTCATCTCTGCCGTACCGACATAGTAGTACTTTCCGCCCAGCGCGTCTCTGGTATCCGCATCGCGCGGCCCGATACCGGCGAACTCGAAGCCGCGGAATGTCGGCCCGCCGATGAAGAAGCGGTCGCTGACCTGGGTATCCTGGCCGAGCCCGATCATGTAGCCGCCGATGCCGGTGACACTGAAGATGACGTCATCGAAGACCGGGAGGTAGTAGGCCGCCTTGATGTTGTTCTTGCTGAAATAGGCATCGCCGCCAAGGCCCGCAAGCTCGGTGGTCAGGCTGATGGCATAGCCTTCGCTCGGGTTGAGGCGGGAATCCAGACGGTTCCAGATCAGCTCCTGAGAGACCGAGGAGACGATGCGGTTGCCTTCCTGGTCCTGCACCAGGAGCGAGGCGTCGTTGTCCACGTCGTCGATCTCTTGGTACTTGCCGGTGTAGCGCCAGACCTGCCGAACATCCTCGAAGAGGTTGTAGCCGGCCCGCACGCCGCCGCCGGTGACCGTCTCCTCGAAGGAGCTCTCGTCCTGATCCTGCTGCACACGGAAGGCGTCGAAGCCGGCACTCAGGTTCTTGTCGAGGAAATAGGGCTCGGTGAAGCTCAGGTCGATCTCCGAGCGGTCGCCCGAGATCGTGAGGCTCAAGCGGAGATCCTGGCCGCGGCCCAGAAGGTTCCTTTCGCGGATGGCGACGTTGCCGACCGGGCCGACGGTGGTCGAGAAGCCGGCGCCGAAGGTCAGGTCGCCGGTCGGCTGCTCCTCGACCGCGACCCGGACGACCGAGCGGTCGTCCTGGGTGCCCTCTTCGGTGTCGACGGTGACCGTCCGGAAGAAGCCCAGGTCCTGAACCCGCTGCCGCGAACGGCGCAGCTTGGTCGCGTTGAAGGCGTCGCCCTCGACCAGGCGGAACTCGCGCCGGATCACCTCGTCCAGGGTCCGCTCGTTGCCCTCGATCTCGATCCGCTCGACGAAGACCTTGGGGCCCTCCTGGATGTCGTAGGTCAGGTTGATGATGCGGTTCTCGACGTCCTTGTCGACCCGCGGCCGGATGTCGACGAAGGCGTAGCCGAGGTCGCCGACCGCTTCGGTCAGGATGGTGATGCTCTCTTCGATCTCGTCGGCGTTGTAGGTCTCGCCCTCCTCCGTCACCACGCGCGAGCGCAGGACGTTCGGGTCGAGGTTGCGCAGCGAGGTGATGACGTCGATCTTGCCGAAGGTGTAGCGCTCGCCCTCCTCGACCGTGAAGGTCAGGATGAAGCCCTCGCGATCCGGGGTCAGCTCGGCGATCGCGGACACGACGCGGAAATCGGCATAACCCTCGCGCAGGTAGAAACGGCGCAGCAGCTCGCGGTCGAAGGACAGGCGGTCGGGATCGTAGGTGTCGGTGGCCGAGAAGATCCGCCAGAAGGCGGATTCCTGCGTCACGATCTGGCCGCGCAGGCTGCTGTCGGAGAACTCGCGGTTGCCGATGAAGTTGATCGACTTGATGCCCGTCGTCGGGCCTTCGTCGATCTCGAAGACCAGGTCCACGCGGTTCTGCTCGAGCTGGATCACCTTGGGCTCGACCACGGCGGCGAAGCGGCCGCTGCGGCGATAGAGGTCGAGGATCCGCTTGACGTCGTTCTGGACCTTGGTCCGGGTGTAGACGATCCGGGGCCGGAGCTCCGTCTCCGCCTCCAGCGTCTCGTCGTCGATCTTCTTGTTACCTTCGAAGGCCAGCCGGTTGATGATCGGATTCTCGACGATCGAGACCACCAGGGTGTCGCCTTCGCGGCGGAAGGTGACGTCGGCGAAGAGGCCGGTATCGAACAGGGCCTTCAGCCCGCGGTCCAGCTTCACTGCGTCGAAGCTGTCGCCCGGGGTCACGCCCATGTACGAGCGGACGCTCTCGGGTTCGATCCGCTGAGAGCCCTCGATCCTGATCTCCTCGATCGTGCCGCCCGCAAAGATGCTCTGGGCGATCACCGAAACCGAGCCGGTCAGAAAGCCTGCGGCGACCAGAAGAAATGCCAGCCCGAAGGCGGCGAAGCGCGCCAAAACGTCCCCTCCCTGGGTAGTAGAGTTTTCCGGTTAGTTATCCGGACTTCACGGGCCATTCAATACGTCGTTGGTTCAGGTAAGGCGTAGGATGTCATTCCATGTGGCAAAGAGCATAAGGGCCAAGACCAGAGCCAGACCGATCCGGAAACCGTACTCCTGGGCCCTCTGGCCAAGGGGTCGGCCGCGCACCGCCTCGATCGCATAGAAAAGGAGATGTCCGCCGTCGAGCATGGGGATCGGAAAGAGATTGAGGAGCCCGAGGTTGATCGACAGGAGAGCGGTCCAGAAGATGATCTGGGCCATGCCGAGCTTGGCGACCTGACCGGACATCTGGGCGATCCCCAGGGGCCCGGCGAGCTCGTCCGAATCGCGCTCGCCGCTGATGAACTCGCCGAGGGTCACGAAGATGAAGCCGGTCACCCTCACGGTCTCCGCCCCGGCCATCCAGATCGCGTCGAAGAACCCGACCGCCTCGTACTCGACCCGCGCGTTGCCGATGCCGATCCGGCCGATGTCCCGCTGCGTGTCCAGCTCGGGGGTGACCACCAGGCTGAGCTCTGCGCCCTCGCGCTCGATCAGGAAGTCGAGCGGCTGGTCCACCGCACCCTGGACCACGGCGATGATGTCCTCGAAGCCGCTGATCGGGCTCTCTCCGATCCGGACGATACGGTCGCCGACCTGGAGCCCGGCGGCCTCGGCCGGGGAATCCGGCTCGATCCAAACGACCTCGGTCGGCTCGCCGACGACCGGAACCCGCTCGCCGTAGAAGCCGTAGAGCACGGCCAGGGCGAAGAAGGCGAAGATGAAGTTGGCCAGAGGGCCGCCGGCCACGATCCAGGAGCGCTGGCCCAAGGTCTTGCGATGGAAGGCCTCGCTCTGCTCCTCGGGGCTCATCGCGGCAAGCTCGGACGAGGGCATGCTGGTGGCGTCGGCGTCGCCGAACATCTTCACATAGCCACCCAGGGGGATCGCGGAGAACTTCCAGCGGGTGCCGGCCTTGTCGGTCCGGCCGAAGATCTCGGGTCCGAAGCCGATGGAGAAGACCTCGACCCGGACCCCGCAGCGACGCGCGATCAGGTAGTGCCCAAGCTCATGAACGAAAACGAGAATCGTCAGCACGACCAGGAAGGGAATCACGTAGGCCCAGATGACGTTCAGGATTTCCATATGCACTTCGC
This sequence comes from Kiloniellales bacterium, assembly GCA_028282935.1. Classification (GTDB taxonomy): domain Bacteria; phylum Pseudomonadota; class Alphaproteobacteria; order Kiloniellales; family JAKSBE01; genus JAKSBE01. Next base: position 21,357 of record JANQGU010000141.1, on the reverse strand, counting down.
CTTTGTCCGCCGCGCCGGAACCGCCCAGACTCTACGTCGCCCCGGCATATCCCGGCAACCCGCTGAAAGAAAAAACTAAAGTTAACTTGACTCTGTCACAATTTTGGCCGCGCGCCGCGCACGCTAGCCCAGAGCCCTAAGGATATCGTTAGCGACCCGCCGCGCCTCATTGTCGATCTCTATCACCTCGTCCAGGCTCGAGGGGTCGCGGCCGGGCATTTTGTTCATGGTCCGTTCCACAAGCTCAGCGATTTTCAGAAACCCGAGCTCGCCGCTCAGGAAAGTCGCCACCGCCACCTCGTTCGCCGCGTTCAGGACGATCGGCATGCTGGCCTTGTCCCGCAGGCTTTCCCGGGCCAGGCGCAGGGCCGGAAAACGCTCCTGGTCGGGCGTCTCGAAGGTGAGCTGGCCGATGGCGGCCAGATCGAGGCGCTCGACCGGCGCCGGGATCCGCGCCGGCCAGGCCAGGGTATGGGCGATCGGGGTGCGCATGTCGGGGCTGCCCATCTGCGCCAGCACGGAGCCGTCGATGTAGGCGACCGCGCTGTGAATCACCGACTGCGGATGGACCAGCACCTCGATCCGGTCCTCGGTCATGGCGAAGAGGTGCCGGGCCTCGATGATCTCCAGCCCCTTGTTCATCATGGTCGCCGAGTCCACCGAGATCTTGGCGCCCATGTCCCAGTTCGGATGCGCCACCGCCTGCTCGGGGGTGACCTCGGCCATGGCCTCGCGGCTGTGGGTCCTGAAGGGGCCGCCCGAGGCGGTCAGGATGAGGCGGTCGACGCCCTCCGGGCGCTCCTGGTCGAGGACCTGGAAGATGGCGTTGTGCTCGGAATCGACCGGCAGCAGGGTCGCGCCGTGCCCCTTGACCTCCGAGATCATCAGGCTGCCGGCGCAGACCAGGGTCTCCTTGTTCGCCAGGGCCACCACGCAGCCGGAGCGCACCGCGCTCAGGGTCGGCGCGAGCCCAGCCGCGCCGACGATGGCCGCCATGACCCAGTCCACGGGCCTCTCGGCCGCCTCGACCAGCGCCTCCAGGCCGGCGGCCGCGGCGACGCCGCTGCCCTCCAGGCCCCGCTTGAGGGCGTCGTAGCGCTCGGGATCGGCGATGACTGCGAGCTTCGGCCGGAGCTCCCAGGCCTGGGCCACCAGTTGCTCGACGTTTCGATGCGCGGTCAGCGCCTCGACGGCATAGGCCTCGGGCGACTGCCGAAGCAGGTCGATGGTGCTGCAGCCGACCGAGCCGGTGGAGCCGAGAACCGTAACCTGCCGAGGTGCCGTCGCCGGCTGCGCCCGCGCTGTCGTGATTGCCGTTGCCATGTCAGAACCTCGCTTCTCCCGCGAACCAGATCGCCGCGGCAAGGCAGAGGCTTGCCGCTATCAGTCCGTCCGTGCGATCCAGCAAGCCACCGTGACCGGGGATCAGTTGGCCGGAGTCCTTGGCGCCGAATCGGCGCTTCAACATCGATTCGAATAGATCTCCCCCCTGGCTGACAAGAGCAAGCAGCATGCTGGAGACGATCAGGCCGAAGGCGCCGTAGTTCAACGCCACCCGGCTCGCCACCCAGCCCACCAGCCCGGCGGCGACCATGCCGCCCGCCAGCCCGCTCCAGGTCTTCTTGGGGCTGATCTTCGGCGCCAGCTTCGGCCCGCCGATGCTGCGGCCGGCGAAGTAGGCCCCGGTATCCGTCGCCCAGACCAGGGCGACCAGCCAGAGAACCAGGGCCCGTCCGGACTCCGGCTGCCCACGCAGCCAGATTAGAGCCATCGCCGAGAGGCTGACGACCGCCACCCCGGCCACCACCCAGAAGGCCTCGAGCTGCCCCTGCCGCGCGGCCAGCATGCCGCCCATCATGCCGACCAGCACGATCCAGCCGGCGGCGCCGGGCAGGCCGAGCGCGATCGTGCCGGAGGCGGCGACGGCGGCGCCGATCATGACCAGCATCGTCGGCGAGCCGTCTCCGGCGCCGCAGAGGCGGGCCCATTCCCAGGCCATGATGCCGGCCGCCGCGACGATCATGAGATCGCTGTAGGGCGAGCCGAAATAGAGGGCCGCCAGCACCGGCGGGCCGAGCAGAAGCCCGGCCACCAGGCGCTTGGCGAAGTTGCCGCCGGATTTGTCGCTACCCGTAAGCGGCACCATAGCGCCGGTCGCGTGATTGATACTCTTGGATCGCCGCGGCCAGGTCGGCCTCGCCGAAGTCCGGCCACAGCTTGTCGACGAAGACCAGCTCGCTGTAGGCCGACTGCCAGATCAGGAAGTTGCTGATCCTCTGTTCGCCGCTGGTCCGCAGGATCAGGTCCGGATCCGGCAGATCCGCGGTGTCGAGCTCGGCCTCGAAGCAGCGCTCGTCGATGTCGGCCGGCGCCAAACCGCCGTCCAGCGCCCGCTGCACCAGCCGGCGGGCGGCGGCGACGATCTCCTGGCGGCCGCCATAGCTGATCGCCATGGTCAGGTTCAGGCGCCGATTGTCGGTGGTCACCGCTTCGGCCTCGGCGATCAGGTCCTTGAGGTCGCTCGACAGCCGGGTGCGGTCGCCGATGACGCGCAGGCGGATCCCTTCCTTCACCATCTCCGCGATCTGGCTGTGCAGGTACCAGCGCAGGAGCCCCATCAGGTCGTCCACCTCGGCGGTCGGACGCTTCCAGTTCTCGGCGGAGAAGCCGTAGAGGGTCAGATAGGACACGCCCATCGACAAGGCGCCCTTGACCGCGCGGCGTGCCGCCTCGGCGCCGCGCTGGTGCCCGGCGGCGCGCGGCAGGCCGCGGGCGTTGGCCCAGCGGCCGTTGCCGTCCATGATGATGGCGACATGCAAGGGCGGTCCGCCGCTGCGGTTTTCCGTAAGGGCTTCCACGCCGCTAGACCTGCATGATCTCGGCTTCTTTGTGGGTCAAGGTCTCGTCGACCTTCTTGACGTGCTCGTCGGTCATCTCCTGGATGGTCTCGCCCCAGGTGTGGTGCTCGTCCTTGGAGATCTCGTGGTCCTTCTCCATGCGCTTCAGCATCTCCATGCCGTCACGCCTGACGTTGCGGACCGCGACCCGGGCCTGCTCGGCGTAGCGATGCGCCACCTTCGCCAGCTCGGCGCGGCGCTCCTCGCTGAGCGCCGGGATCGGCACCCGGACCAGCTGGCCGTCGGTCGAAGGGTTGAGCCCGAGGTCGGATTCGCGGATCGCCTTCTCCACCGCGCCGACCAGGGAGCGGTCCCAGACCTGCACGGTGATCATGCGCGGCTCCGGCACGGAGATGGTGCCGACCTGGGTCATGGGCATGTCGCTGCCGTAGGCGTTCACCGTGAGCGGTTCGAGCAGGCTGGCCGAGGCCCGGCCGGTTCGCAGCCCGGCGAACTCGCGCCGAAGCGCGTCGATGGCGCCGTCCATGCGCCGCTGAATGTCGGAAAGATCTGGCTCTGCCACGGCTTAGTCCTCACCTGTCACGATTGTGTAGGAGCCCTCGCCCTTGATAACCCGCGCGAAGGCCCCGGGTTGGGTGATGGAGAATACCAGAATCGGAATATGGTTTTCACGTGCCAAGGATATGGCGGCGTGATCCATCACGCCAAGGTCGTCGGTCAGGACCTTGAGATAGCTCAAGCGGTCGTAGCGCTTCGCGGTCGAGACCTTGGCGGGGTCGGCGTCGTAGACGCCGTCGACCTTGGTTCCCTTGAGCAGGGCGTCGCAGTCCATCTCCGACGCCCTGAGCGCGGCGGCGGTATCGGTGGTGAAGAATGGGTTGCCGGTGCCGGCGGCGAAGACCACCACGCGGCGCTTCTCCATGTGCCGGACCGCGCGCCGGCGGATATAGGGCTCCGCCACCGCGGACATCGGGATCGCGGACTGGACCCGCGTATCGACCTCCAGGCGCTCCAGGGCGTTCTGCAGGGCCAGGCAGTTGATGACGGTCGCCAGCATGCCCATGTAGTCCGCCGTCGCCCGGTCGATACCGGTGGCGGCGCCCGAGATGCCGCGAAAGATGTTGCCGGCGCCGACGACCAGGGCGACCTGGATGCCGAGGTCGTGGACCGACTTCACCTCTTCGGCGATGCGCTGGACCGTGGTCGGATCGATCCCGTAGTCCTGCGACCCCAGCAGGGCCTCGCCGGAGATCTTGAGCAGGACCCTGCGATAGGCCGTCTTTGGGACCGTCTCTGTCGTCATGGTTTCATCCGGAGCCCGGGGGCCAAGCCAGAGACCTCAGGACTTCTCGATTCCCTCGCCCAGGTGGAAACGGCTGAACCCGGAGATCTTGACCTCGCCGCCGAGGTCCTTGCCCAGCTTGTCCAGCGCCTTGGACAGCTTCGCCTCGGCTTCGATGTCCTGTGAAGGCGGGCCGCTATAGGGCTGTTCCAGAAGCACGATCTCCTCGTAGAACTTGCGCAGGCGGCCCTCGACCATCTTCTCGATGATCTCTTCCGGCCGGCCCGAGGCCCGGGCCTGCTCGACCAGGACGTTGCGCTCGCGCTCGAGGGTCGCGGCCGAGACGCTGGAGACGTCGACCGCCTGGGGCGCCGCGAAGGCGATGTGCATCGCCAGGTTCCGGCCAACGGACTGCAGCCGCTCGGCATCCGCCCCGGATTCGAGGCCGACCAGCACGCCGATCTTGCCGAGGCCGGGCGCCACGTTGTTGTGCACATAGGCCGAGACCGCGCCCTGCTCGACAGAGACCATCGCGGTGCGCCGCAGGTTCATGTTCTCGCCGATGGTCGCGATCATGTTGGTCAGCTTCTCCTGGACCGAGCCGCTGCCGTCGGGATAGGCCGCACCGGCCAAGGCCTCGAGATCACCGCCGGCCTCGAGGGCCAGCTTGGCGCAGCTCGCCACGAAGCCCTGGAACTCCTCGTTGCGGGCCACGAAGTCGGTCTCGCAGTTGATCTCGACCAGCGCCCCGCGGTTGCCCTCGACGAAGGTGCCGACCAGGCCCTCGGCGGCGACGCGCCCGGCCTTCTTGGCGGCCGAGGCGACCCCCTTCTTGCGCAGCCAGTCGACCGCTTCCTCGACGTCGCCGCCGGTCTCGCTCAGCGCCTTCTTGCAATCCATCATCCCGGCGCCGGTCTTGTCTCGCAGTTCCTTGACCAGCGCGGCCGAAATCTGGGCCATGATTCAACCTCTGTCTTTCAAGTCCGTTGGGGCTTCCAGGTCCGAAGGGGAAGCCCCCAGTCCTAGCGAATGCTGTTCCTAGCGAAGGCTGTCCGGCGGCGCGGCCGCGGGTCAGGCCTGCTTCGCCACCTTGGGAGTCTCTTCGGTCCCAGGCTCGACCGCAGTCTCGGCGGCCGCAGGCTCCGTCGCGGCCTCGGCGGTCGCGTCCGCAGCCGGGGCCGGCGCCGCCTCTTCCTTGGCGGGCTCCTCCGCCTTGGCGTCGCCGTTGGCCAGGGCCGGCTCGACCACCTCCTCGGCCTCGCCGACGTCCTTGCCGGTCGACAGCAGCTCCTGCTGCAGGCCGTCCAGCACCGCGTCGGCGAAGAGCTCGCAGTACAGCGAGATCGCGCGGATGGCGTCGTCGTTGCCCGGAACCGGGAACATGAGGCCCTCGGGATCGGAGTTGGAGTCGACGACGGCGATGACCGGAATGCTGAGCTTCCGGGCCTCCGCCACCGCGATGTGCTCCTTGTTGGTGTCGATCACCACGAGCACGTCGGGCAGGCCGCCCATCTCCTTGATCCCGCCCAGCGCGCGCTCCAGCTTGTCGCGCTCCCGGGTCAGGTTCAGCAGCTCCTTCTTGGTCAGGCCGACGTTCTCCTCGGCGAGCCGGTTCTCGATATCGCGCAGGCGCTTGATCGAGTGCGAGATCGTCTTCCAGTTGGTCAGCATGCCGCCGAGCCAGCGGTGGTTGACGTAGTACTGGCCGCAGCGCTGCGCGGCCTCGGCGACCCGTTCGCTGGCCTGGCGCTTGGTCGCGACGAAGAGCACCCGGCCGCCGTTGGAAACGATCTGGCGGGCGAAGGTCAGCGCCTGATGCAGCAGGGGAACGGTCTGTTCCAGGTCGATGATGTGGACCCCGTTGCGCTCCCCGAACAGGTAGGGGGACATGCGCGGGTTCCAGCGGCGGGTCGTATGCCCGAAGTGAACGCCAGCCTCAAGCAGCTGGCGCATCGTGAAGGTCGGTAGCGCCATTTCTCTTCTCCGGTTGAGCCTCCGCGGATCAAGGCCCCGCTCGGGGGCACCGGAAGCGACCCCTCGGTTCTGACCGGGGCGCCGCAGGATCCGCGTGTGGGATGGGCCGTTTGATAGTGGCTGAAGGCCTGACATGCAAGCGGATTTCGCAGTCCGGGACTGGGTTTCCGCCGCCCGGGGCGGGGCCGCCGGGGCTTGGCGGCCAATCCTAGAGGTCCCGTGCTAGAGATCCCGGACGTCGATCCCGGGAACCGCCTTGACCGCCTGGCGCAGGGCCGGCGAGACCAGGCAGTCGGCCGGCAGGGCCAGCTCCACCTCTCGCCCGTCCTCGAGATCCAGGACCAGGTTGACCCGGCCGCGCCCGCCGGCCTGACGCTCGAAGAGGCTCTTTATCTTACACAATGGTTCAGATGTCTTTACGAAGACCTTGATGCCATTGGCTTTCTTTGCGACAGCCTCGTCCAGAACCTGGATGTCCTGGGCCATCAGCCGGAGGTTGTCGTTGTCCCGCCGCACGTCGACCGAAAGCAGGAGCACCTGGCCCGCTTCCAGGAGTTCCCGGGTCTTCGCCAGGAGGTCGCTGAAGATCACGACCTCGAAGACCCCGCTGCTGTCGGTCAGCTGGACGAAGGCGAAGCGGTTCTGGCTGGTCCGCGAGGTCCGTTCCTGCTTGCCGACCACGATCCCGGCCAGCTTCCGGAACCCGGGCGTGTCGCGGTCGACGCCGCTCTCCAGCTCGGTGTAGCGCAGGACGTGGAGGCGTTTCAGGGCCTCCTCGTAGGCGTCCAGGGGATGCGCCGAGAGGTAGAAGCCGATGGCGTCGAACTCCTGGCGCAGCCGGTCCAGAGGCGGCCAGTCCTCGACCGGCGGCAGCTCGAGCCGGATCGCCAGGGCCCCGTCGTCGCCGCCGAAGAGGCTGTTCTGGGCCGAGTCCCGCTCGCTCGCGGCCACGGCGGCATGGCGGATCAGCAGCTCGGCGCCCTGGAAGACCTGATGGCGGTTCCCGTGCAGGCTGTCGAAGGCCCCGGCGCAGGCCAGGTTCTCGAGCTGCCGCTTGTTGATCGCCTGGGTGTCGATCCGCCCGGCGAGATCGGCCAGATCGCGGAAGGGCCCGGCGCTGTCCCGCTCGGCGACCAGGACCTCCATGGCCGCCTCGCCGACGTTCTTCACCGCGGCCAGGGCGTAGCGGATCGCGGAGGCGCCCTCCCCCTCCGTCCCCGCCGGCTCCCGCTCGACCGCGAAGTCGGCCCGCGAGCGGTTGACGTCGGGGGGCAGCAAGGCGATGCCCAGGCGATCGAGCTCCTGTTTGAAGACATTGAGCTTGTCGGTGTTGTTCATGTCGTAGGTCATGGAGGCCGCGAGGAACTCGACCGGGTAGTTGGCCTTGAGGAAGGCGGTCTGGTAGGCGACCAGGGCGTAGGCGGCCGCGTGGCTCTTGTTGAAGCCGTAGCCGGCGAACTTGTTGACCTGCTCGAAGATCTCCGCCGCCTTCTCCTTGGGCACGCCGCGCGCCGCCGCGCCCTCGACGAAGCTCTCGCGCTGGGCCTCCATCTCGGCCTTGATCTTCTTGCCCATCGCCCGGCGCAGCAGGTCCGCGCCGCCCAGGGAGTAGCCGGCCAGCTCCTGGGCGATCTGCATGACCTGCTCCTGGTAGATCATGATCCCGAAGGTCTCCTTCAGGATTCCCTCCAGGGTCGGATAGAGGTAGTCCGGCTGCTCCTGCCCGTGCTTGCGGTTGATGTAGCTGGGGATGTTGTCCATCGGCCCGGGCCGGTAGAGGGCGACCACGGCGATGATGTCCTCGAAGCGGTCGGGCTTCAGGCGGCGCAGGACGTCGCGCATGCCCGAGGATTCCAGCTGGAACACCCCGACCGTCTCGGCCCGCCCGAGCATCTCGAAGGTCCCGGGATCGTCGAGCGGCAGCGCGTCCAGGTCGAAGTCCGAGACCCGCTCGCGGATCAGCTCCTGGGCCATGACCAGGACCGACAGCGTCTTGAGCCCCAGGAAGTCGAACTTCACCAGGCCGGCCTGCTCGACGTACTTCATGTTGAACTGGGTGACCGGCATGTCCGAGCGCGGATCGCGGTACAGCGGCACCAGCTCGTCCAGGGGGCGGTCGCCGATGACCACGCCGGCGGCGTGGGTCGAGGCGTGGCGGTAGAGCCCCTCCAGCTTCAGCGCGATGTCGATCATCCGGCCGACGGTCTCGTCGGTGTCGCGCTCGTGCTGAAGCTGCGGCTCGCCGGCGATGGCCTCGGCCAGGGTCACCGGGTTGGCCGGGTTGTTGGGCACCAGCTTGCAGATCCGGTCGACCTGGCCGAAGGGCATCTGCAGCACCCGGCCGACGTCGCGCAGGGCGGCCCGGGCCTGCAGCTTTCCGAAGGTGATGATCTGGGCGACCCGGTCGCGGCCGTAGAGGTCCTGGACGTGGCGGATCACCTCGTCGCGCCGGTCCTGGCAGAAGTCGACGTCGAAGTCCGGCATCGACACGCGCTCGGGATTGAGGAAGCGCTCGAACAGCAGGCCCCAGCGCAGCGGGTCGAGGTTGGTGATGGTCAGCGCCCAGGCGACCACCGAACCGGCGCCCGAGCCGCGGCCGGGGCCGACCGGGATGTCCTGCGCCTTGGCCCACTGGATGAACTCGGCGACGATCAGGAAGTAGCCGGGAAAGCCCATCTGCTCGATCACGCCGAGCTCGTAGTCGAGCCGGTCCCGGTAGGGCTTGGCCGCCGCCTCGCGCGCCGCCGCGTCCATGTCCTCGGCGTAGACCTGGGCCTCCAAGCGCCGCTCCAGGCCGGCGGCGGCCTGGGCGTGCAGCTCCTCGCTCTCGCTGCGCCCGGCGTCGGTCGGATAGGCCGGCAGGATCGGCGCGACCGGGGTCGGATAGAGGGCGCAGCGCCGGGCCACCACCAGGGTGTTGTGGACCGCCTCGGGCAGGTCGGCGAAGAGTGCCCGCATCTCCTCCGCCGTCTTCAGCCGGTGGTCCGGGGTCAGCCGGCGGCGGTCCTGCTCGGTGACGTAGCGGCCCTCGGCGATGCAGAGCAGGACGTCGTGAGCCTGGTGGATCGCGGCGTCGGGAAAGTAGGCGTCGTTGGTGGCGACCAGCGGCAGCTCGTGCCGATAGGCCAGCTCCAGCAGGGTGCCTTCGGTCTCGGCTTCGGCCGGCAGACCGTGGCGCTGGATCTCGACGTAGAGACGGCCTGGAAAGGCCGCCATCAGGCGCTCCAGGATCGCCTCGGCCGCCTCCGGCCGGCGAGAGCGGATCAGCCGGCCGATTGGGCCCGCCGGGCCGCCGGTCAGGGCCAGGAGCCCCTCGCTCAGCTCCGAGAGCTCGTCCAGCGTGACCTGCGGGTCCAGTCCCGGGTCGCCTTCCAGGAAGGCGCGGCTGACCAGCTTCATCAGGTTCCGGTAGCCGGTCTCGTCCTGGACCAGCAGCACGAGCTGGTCCGGCGCCGGGGGCGTGCCGTTGCGGCCCTGGGCGTCCTCCGCGGTCAGGCCGATCTGGCAGCCGATGATCGGCTGGACGCCGGCCGCCTCGGCGGTCAGCGCGAACTCCAGGGCGCCGAAGAGGTTGCCACTGTCGGTCACGGCGACCGCCGGCATCCCCTGCTCCCGGCAGAACTTTACGAGGTCCTTGAGCCTGAGCGCGCCCTCCGAGAGCGAGTAGGCCGAGTGGACGCGAAGGTGAACGAATCCGGCGTGCGACATGAATCGAGGATTCCACGCGCGACCGGTCCCGTCATCTCCCTACGCGAAAAGAAAGCTGTGGATATCGTGGATGGCTCGGCCAGACCGCTCGGCCAGATCGCTCAGCCCGGCCGCTACTCGTAGCGCAGCGCCTCGACCGGATCGAGCCGGGCGGCCTGCCAGGCCGGATGAAGACTCGCCAAGAGCGTCAGCACCAGGGCGGTCACCACCACCAGGGTCACCTCGAGCGGATCGATCCTGGCGGGCATCTGCGACAGGAAGCGGATCGTGCCCTCCAGGTAGTCCGAGAGCGGGCCGAGGACCGGGATCCGGCGCAGCGAGGCCTGAAGACCCTGGAGCAGCCTGCCGAGCTCCTCGATGTGCGACGAGAAGGCGACCCCCAGCAGCAGGCCCAGGAAGGTCCCGGCGACGCCGATGGTGGCCCCGCTCATCAGGAAGACCCGCAGGATCATGCCGCGGGAGGCGCCCATGCTGCGCAGGATCGCGATGTCCGAGCCCTTGTCCTTCACCAGCATGGTCTGGCCGGAGATGATGTTGAAGGCGGCGACCACGACGATCAGGGTCAGGATCAGGAAGGTGGCGATGCGCTCGACCTGGAGCGCGGTGACCAGGCTGGCGTTGGCCTCCTGCCAATCGACGGCGTCGTAGCCCGCGCCGAGCTGGGCTTCGATCTCCGCCGAGATCCGATCGACGTCGTCCAGGTGCTGGACGAAGACCTCGATCGCGTTGACCTGCCCGGGCAGATCGAAGACCGACTGGGCGGCCGCCAGCGACATGTAGATCAGCGTGGAGTCGTAGTCGGAGCTGCCGACCTGGAAGATCCCGGCCACGGTCGAGGCGCTGATCTGCGGCGCCATGACGATGCCGTCGCCCCCGCGCCGGGGCAGCACGAAGGCCAGGCTGTCGCCGACCGAGATCCCCAGGCTCGGGCCGAGGAGCACCCCGATCAGGACGTTGCGGCCGTCCGCCAGGTCGTCGATGTCGCCGGTGATCACGTTGTCGGCGATCAGCCGCCGCGACTTCAGGTCCTCCAGGGACAGGCCGCGGACCAGGGCCCCGGTGGCCGAGTTGCCGACCGCCACCATGACCTCCGCCTGGACCTGGGGGATCACCTGGACGACCCCGCGAATTGCCATCAGGCGGTCGAGAAGCGCGGGGTCGGGCTCGATCTTGCCGCCGTCCTTGCGGATCGTGATGTGGCCGTTGACCCCGAGGAGCTGGCCCATGAGGTCCTCGCGGAAACCGCTCATCACCGCCATGGCGACGATCAGGACGGCGACGCCGAGGGCGATCCCCAGCATGGAGAAGAAGGCGATCGCCGAGACCGAGCGGCCCTGCCTGCGCGGCCTGAGGTAGCGCAGCGCGACCAGGCGTTCGAAGGCGTTGAAGATCATCGCGCGTTACAGCCCCTCAACGATCCCGCCCTCCTCCAGGCGCAGGATGCGGTCCATGCGCCGCGCCAGGTCGTAGTTGTGGGTGGCGATCACGGCCGCGAGCTTGGCATTGCGGACCACGTTGATCAGCAGGCCGAAGACCTCGTCGGCGGTATGCGGGTCCAGGTTGCCGGTCGGCTCGTCGGCGAGCAGGACCGAAGGACGGTTGGCCAGGGCGCGGACGATGGCGACCCGCTGCTGCTCGCCGCCCGAGAGCTCGGCCGGGCGGTGCTGCGCGCGTTCCGACAGCCCGACGACGGTCAGCAGCTCCAGCCCACGTTCCGCCGCCTTTCGCCGCGACTTGCCGGCGATCATCTGCGGCAGGACGACGTTCTCCAGCGCCGAGAACTCCGGCAGCAGGTGATGGTACTGGTAGACGAAGCCGATGGTCTGGCTGCGCAGCGCCGTGCGCTGGTCGTCCGGCAGCCCCAGCGCCGAACGGCCGTCGATCTCGATCTCGCCGGAGTCCGGCCCTTCCAGAAGCCCGGCGATGTGCAGCAGCGTCGACTTGCCGGCGCCCGAGGGACCGACCAGGGCGACCATCTCGCCCTTGCGAACGGTGATGTCGACACCGGAGAGGACGTCGAGCGACCGCGCGCCCTGGTGGAAGGTCTTCTTGACATCCCTGAGCCGCAGCCCGGATGCAGCGGAATCATTCATACCTCAGGGCCTCCACCGGATCGAGACGGGCGGCGCGACGGGCCGGCGGGATCGTCGCCAGGAAGGACAGCAGCAGCGCCATGACGACCACGGCGGTGACCTCGGCCGGGTCGATCTTGGCCGGCAGCTCGGACAGATAGTAGATCGAAGGATCGAAGAGCTCGATCCCGAGCAGGCCGGCGAGCAGCGCGCGGATCAGCTCGATGTTGTCCGACAGGGCCAGCCCCAGGCCGAAGCCGAGCAGCGTTCCGATCACCCCGATACTGGCCCCGCTCAGAAGGAAGACCCGCATCACCATGCCGCGGGTGGCGCCCATAGTGCGCAGGATGGCGATGCTCCGCCCCTTGTCCTTCACCAGCATGATCTGGCCCGAGATGATGTTGAAGGCGGCGACCACGACGATCAGGGTCAGGATCAGGAACAGCACGTTGCGCTGGACCTGGATCATGGCGAAGAAGCCGCTGGAGGCCCGCCGCCAGTCGCTGATCCGGTAGCCGCCGCCGAGGACCTGCACCGCCGCGCGGGTGATCCGGTCGGCCTCGTCCGGATCCTCCGTGAAGACCTCTATCGTATTGACCTCGTTGCGCAATCTGAAGAAGACCTGGCCGGCGGGCAGCGGCGCGTAGATGATGATGTTGTCGAAGTGGAAGATCCCGACCTCGAAGAGGCCGGCGACCTTGTAGGTCTTGAAGCGGGGCACCATGCCGAGCGGGGTCACGTTGCCGCGCGGCTGCACCAGGGTGATGCTGTCGCCGACCTCGATCCCCAGCTTGGCGGCCATGCGGGTGCCGACCAGGACGCCATCGCCCTCGGCCATGGCCTCGATGCTGCCCGCCCGGATATTGCCGGCGACCAGCTCGCGCGCTCGCAGGTCGTCGAGGTCCATGGCCCGGACCTGGGCGCCCGCGGTCGCCTCGCCGGCGACGACCATGACCTGGCCCTGGACCTGCGGCGCGACCGAGGTGACGCCGGAGATCGCCCGCAGCCGGTCCGACAAGGCCTCGTAGTAGTCGATGCGGCCGTCGTGGGCCTGGATGGTCAGCTGGCCGTTGACCCCCAGGACCAGCCGCAGGAACTCCTGCTGGAAGCCGTTCATGACCGACATCACGACGATCAGCGCCGCCACGCCGATGGCGATGCCGAGCAGCGAGAAGAGCGCGATGACCGAGATCACGCCCTGCTGCCGCCGCGGCCGCAGGTAGCGCAGGGCAACCAGGCGTTCGAAGGCGCTGAAGACCATCGGCCAGGCGCCGGACCTAGGCGGACAGGCGGGCCAGGGCCGAGTCCAGCGACAGCTCCTCGCGCTCGCCGCTGGCCCGGTTCTTCAGCTCGACCGTGCCGGCCTTGAGCCCGCGCGGGCCGATCACGAGCTGCCAGGGCAGGCCGATCAGGTCCATGGTCGCGAACTTGGCGCCGGCGCTCTCGTCGCGGTCGTCGTAGAGCACCTCGATACCGGCAGCCTGCAGCTTGCCGTAGGTCTCCTCGCAGAGCAGGCTGCAAGCCGCGTCGGCGACCTTCAGGTTGACCAGGCCGACCTTGAAGGGGGCGACGGCCTCCGGCCAGACGATCCCGGCCTCGTCGTGGCTCGCCTCGATGATGCCGCCGACCAGGCGCGAGACGCCGATGCCGTAGGAGCCCATGAAGACCGGCGCCTGGCTGCCGTCGGGATGGGCGACCTCGGCGCCCAGGGGCGCCGAGTACTTGGTGCCGAAGTGGAAGATGTGGCCGACCTCGATGCCCCGGCCCTCGTAGCGCCGGCCCTCCGGCACGGCGGCGGCGAAGGCCTCGGTATCGTGCTTCTCGTCGGTCCGGGCGTAGAGGCTGGTGAAGTAGTCGACGACCTTCTGCAGCCCTTCCGTGTCCTGGTAGTCGGTGTCGGCGCCCAGGACGTCGAAATCGAGGAAGTCCTTGTCGCAGAAGATCTCGCTCTCGCCGGTATCGGCCTGGATGATGAACTCGTGGCTCAGGTTGCCGCCGATCGGCCCGGTGTCGGCCTCCATCGGGATCGCCTTCAGGCCCATGCGGGCGAAGGTCCTGAGATAGGCCACGAACATCTTGTTGTAAGATACTTTCGAGGCTTCGAAATCCAGATCGAAGGAATAGGCGTCCTTCATCAGGAACTCGCGCCCCCGCATGACCCCGAAGCGGGGCCGGACCTCGTCGCGGAACTTCCACTGGATGTGGTAGAGCAGCGTCGGCAGGTCGCGATAGCTCTTGACCGCATGGCGGAAGATGTCGGTGATCAGCTCCTCGTTGGTCGGGCCGTAGAGCATGTCGCGGTCGTGCCGGTCCGTGATCCGCAGCATTTCCTTGCCGTAGTCGTCGTAGCGGCCGGACTGGCGCCAGAGGTCCGCCGACTGGATGGTCGGCATCAGCATCTCGTTGCAGCCGGTCCGATCCTGCTCCTCGCGGACGATCTGCTCGATCTTGCGCAGCACGCGATGGCCCAGGGGCAGCCAGGAGTAGATCCCGGCGCTGGCCTGGCGGACCATGCCCGCGCGCAGCATCAGGCGGTGGGAGACGATCTCCGCTTCCTTCGGTGTCTCACGCAAAGTCGGCAGGAAATAGACAGAGAGGCGCATCGGTCGGACGTCTCTTCGGCTGGACGGAGTCACGAGGGCTTGGACGAAAAGCGCGCAGAGACTAGGGGAAGCCCGCGGCCTTGTCCATCGCGCTCAGGGCGTCCGCCCCAGGAGCTCCCGGCAGCGCCGGCCCAGCTCGAAGGCCTCGTCGGACTGCAGCGGCTGGCCGTTGAAGAGGACCCGCCCGTCGGCCTCGACCAGGGCCTCGCCGACCGCGATGTCGGCGTCGTAGCGCCCGGCCGTCGCCGGGATTCCGAAGCGGTCGTCGCTGTCGACCTCGATGCGGATCCGGTAGCTCTCGGGCAGGGCCAGGGTCGGGGTGCCATCGAGGTCGGCCGGCGCGACCGGCCGTCCGCGCGCGTCGACGCCGGGCCGGTAGGCCACGTCGTCGCCCGGGACATGGGCCACCAGGCGCGCGCAGTCTGCCCGGGAGATGCGCAGCTCCAGGGGCTCGGACCGGGCCAGGCTGGAAAAGCAAAAAGCCATTCCGAAACAGATCGTTACGCAGATTGCTTGAGAGCCCTTCATGGCGGAAAGGCTAGGCCGTCGGGCTTAAGAAAGCCCTTAGCCCGGCCGGCCTTCAGCCGGGCCGGAAGGACAGCAGGCCGCTGGTGATCAGGGCATAGGCGATGCCCCAGACCACCGCCGAGATCACGGTCGTGATCCCGGCCTTGAGCAGCAGGCGCGGCCGGTCCGGGGCCCCGACCTCGTGGCCGGTTTCGGGATTGTCCGGCGCCCGCACGCCCCAGGGCAGGACCGTGAAGATCACCACGAACCAGATGCAGGCATAGAGCACGATGCCGTTGAAAATGGTCATGAGCGGTTCCCGGGCTGACCTGCCGACTTTACAACATCATGCTGTCATGCCCGGGCTTGACCCGGGCATCCAGAGTTGCCGAAGCGAGACGGTGCAGGTCATGGATTGCCGGGTCAAGCCCGGCAATGACAGCGGAGGTTGCATCCACCTTCGGCGTCTCGCCTAGGCTTGCTCGAGCTCGATCAGGGTGCCGCAGAAGTCCTTGGGGTGCAGGAAGAGCACCGGCTTTCCGTGGGCGCCGATCTTGGGCTCGCCATCGCCGAGCACCCGGGCGCCCTCCGCCTGCAGGCGCGCGCGGGCGGCCAGGATGTCGTCGACCTCATAGCAGATGTGGTGGATCCCACCGGCCGGGCTGCGCTCCAGGAACTTCGCGATCGGCGACGCCTCGCCGAGCGGATGCAGCAGCTCGATCTTGGTGTTGGGCAGGGAAACGAAGACCACCGTCACGCCGTGCTCCGGCTGGTCCAGGGGCTCCGAGACCTCGGCGCCGAGGACCCCGCGGTACTGGGCGCTGGCGGCCGCCAGGTCGGGGACCGCGATGGCGAGGTGGTTCAAGCGTCCGATCATGCCAAATCCTCCATCCTCCAATTTGGTTCCTGGCAGACCACTTTCCAGGTGTCAATCCAGGCGCAGGACGTGGACGTCGGTCACCGGCCGCTTGCCCAGCAAGCGGTAGGACCAGCGCCGCAGCGCCACGCGCACGGTCTCGTGGACCACGGCGTCGTCGCGCAACTCCGAGCGGCGCAGGCCGGCCAGCGCCTCCCGGATCGTCGTCCTGGCCGCCTCCAGGCCCTCCTCGCCCTGGCTGTCCAGCAGGCCTTGCAGGGTGACGTGGGGATCGGTCCTGAGCCCGCCCTGGCTGTCGAGCACCACGGTCGCCATGGCGGCGCCGTTGAAGTTCATGCGCTGACGGGCCCGGACCGACTCGTCGCCCAGGGGCACCAGCCGGGTGCCGTCCAGGGCCAGGCGTCCGGTCTCGACCCGCTCCAGCACCTCGGCCCCCTGCGGCGCCAGGCGGATCATCTCGCCGTTCTCGGTCACCAAGGCCTGGGGGACCTGGCATTCCCGGGCCAGCTCGGCGTGCTCGGCCAGATGCCGGGCCTCGCCGTGCACCGGGATCGCGATCTTCGGGCGGACCCACTGATACATCTGGGTCAGCTCCTCCCGCGCCGGGTGGCCGGAGACGTGGATGAAGTGGTCGCGGTCGGTCACGACGTGCAGGCCCTGGCGGCTGAGGGCGTTCTGCAGGCGCCCGATCGAGATCTCATTGCCGGGGATCACCCGCGAGGAGAAGACGACGGTGTCGCCTTCCTCCAGGGTCACGTGGGGGTGCTCGTCGCGTACGATGCGCCACAAGGCGGAGCGCGGCTCGCCCTGGCTGCCGGTGCAGAGCAGCAGCACCTCCTCGCGCGGCAGGTAGCCCAGGTCCTCGACCCGGACCGGCGCCTGCACCTCGGCCAGGTATCCGGTGTCCCGGGCGGCCTGGAAGATCCGCAGCAGGGAGCGCCCGACCAGGGCGACCCGCCGGCCGTGCGCCTCGGCGGCGCGGAACACCGCCTCGACCCGGGCGACGTTGGAGGCGAAGCAGGCCACCGCCACCCTGCCCTTCTGGGCACCGATCAGTTCCTCCAAGCTCTCGCAGACCTCGGCCTCGGAGCCCGAGTCTCCCTCCACCAGGGCGTTGGTGGAATCGCAGACCATGGCCAGCACGCGCTCCTCGGCCAGGCCGCGCAGCGCCGCCTCGTCGTAGTCGGCGCCGACCAGCGGGTCGGGGTCCAGCTTCCAGTCGCCGGTGTGCAGGACCGTGCCCGCCCCGGTCCGCAGCACCACGGCGTTGGGCTCGGGAATCGAATGGGTCAGGGTGATCAGCTCGAGCTCGAAGGGGCCGACCGAGAAGCGGCCCGACATCGGGACCTCGGTGATCTCCGCCTCCTCCAGCAGCCCCGCCTCCTGGAGCTTGCCGCGCAGCACCTTGGCGGTGAAGGGCGTCGCGTAGATCGGGCAGCCGAGCCTCGGCCAGAGATAGGGCACCGCGCCGATGTGGTCCTCGTGGGCATGGGTCAGCACCAGGCCGGCCAGCTGGTCGCGCCGCGCCTCGATGAAGGCCGGGTCGGGCATCAGCACGTCCAGGCCGCCGACCCGGTCGTCGGCGAAGGTGATGCCGAGATCGATCATCAGCCAGGCGCCGTCATGGCCGTAGAGGTTCAGGTTCATGCCGATCTCGCCGGTGCCGCCCAGCGGCAGGAAGAGCAGCTCGTCGCTGGCGGGAGAATCGTTCATTCCGGACCTCCGCCGGCGCTTGGCGCGTTGGCGCGGTGGATCAGGATCAGGCCGCGCAGGGTCAGGTCCGGGTCGGTGACCTCGATCGCCTCCGTCGCCTCGGCGTAGACCGGCGCCAGGCCGCCGGTGGCGATCACCTTCATCGGCTTGCCGAACTCGGCCTTGATGCGGGACACCAGGCCTTCGATCAGGCCGACGTAGCCCCAATAGACCCCTGACTTCATCGCCGGCACGGTGGCGCGGCCGATGACCTGCTCCGGCGGCTCGATGGCGACCCGCGGCAGCTGCGCCGCCATGCGGTAGAGCGCGTCGACCGAATGCTCGGCCGCCGGCGCGATCACGCCGCCTTCGTAGCCGCCGTCCTCGCCGATGATGTCGAAGGTCGTCGCGGTGCCGAAGTCGATCACGATCAGCGGCCCGCCGTAGCGCTCGAAGGCCGCCACCGCGTTGACCAGCCGGTCGGCGCCGACCTGCTGGGCCCGGACCGGGATGCCGAGATCGACCTCCGGCTGGCCGACGACCATGGGCTCGGCCTCGACATAGTCCCGGCAGAGCTTGACCAGGTTGTAGGTGGCGGCCGGCACGACGCTGGCGATGACGGCCTCCCCGACGTCGGCGAGGGCGAGATCGCGCAGCGCCATCAACTGGGCCAGCCAGACCGCGTACTCGTCGGCGGTCCGCTTGGGGTCGGTCGAGGTCCGCCATTTGCCGAGCCGGCGCTCGCCCTCGTAGACCGCGAAGACGGCGTTGGTGTTGCCTTGATCGATCACCAGCAGCATGGCCGCCCTCCGGATTCCGGTCTCACGGGAAGTAGACTTCGCCCGCGGTGACCCGGCGCTCTCCGCCGCCGTCCTGGCCGAGGATCAGGGCCCCGGTCTCGTCGAGGTCCTTGAAGATGCCCGAGAACTCCTCCCTGGCGAGACGTACCCGGATTTCCTCGCCAAGGCCCTGGGCGTGGTTGCACCAGCCCTTGCGGATCGGCGCGAAGCCCTCCTCCAGCCAGCGGTTGACCCAGGTCAGGAAGTGCTTGCCGAAGGCTTCCAGCAGCGCGACCTCGGTCACCTCCGGTGGACAGCCCTCGAAGCGCAGGCTGGTCGCCGCGAACTCGGCGTCCTCCGGAAAGCTCGCGACGTTGACGCCCAGGCCCAGGACCAGCCAATCGCAGGCGGCGCCCTCGGCGCCCTGGCTCTCGAGCAGGATGCCCGCGGCCTTGCTTCCGTTGACCAGGACGTCGTTGGGCCACTTGTAGGTGACCTCGATCAGCGGTGGCGCCACCGATCCGATGGCATCGCCCAAGCCGAGCGCGGCGACGAAGCCCAGTTGGGCGGCCTCGGACAGGCTGCACTGCGGCCGCAGGATCAGCGAGAGATAGAGGTTGCCCCTCGGGCTCTGCCATTGGCGGCCGCGGCGGCCGCGGCCGCCGCTCTGCGCCCGCGCCCAGACCAGGGTTCCGTCCTCCGCCCCCTCGGCCGCGAGGCGGCGCGCCTCGTCGTTGGTGCTCCCGACCGAGTCCAGGGCCACCAGGCGATAGGCAGGCGGCAGTCTCGGAGGGTCTCCGTCCGGGCTCTGGTCGCTCATTCAAGGAACAGCGAGGCTGCGGCCGCCTGCGCGGTGTCGACCAGCGGCCCCGGCGCGAGGAAGAACAGTAAGACGGCCAGGGCGGTCGCCGCGAGGATCACGCCGGTTTCCCGGCTCAGCGGCCGGTCGAAGCTTTCCAGGGGCTCGTCGAAGTACATCAGCTTGACGATCCTCAGGTAGTAGAAGGCGCCGACCACGCTGCTCAGGACGCCGATCACCGCGAGGGTGTAGAGTTCCGCCTCGACCGCCGCCATGAAGACGTAGAACTTGCCGAAGAAGCCGGCCAGCGGCGGGATCCCGGCCATGGAGAACATGAAGGCCGCCAGGGCAAAGGCGACCATCGGGTTGGTCCGAGACAGGCCCTTGAGGTCCTCGATCCCCTCGACCATGCGCTCCTTCTGGACCATGGAGAGGATCACCGCGAAGGTCCCCAGGTTCATGACCACGTAGATCGCCAGGTAGACCGCGACGCCGCGCACGCCGTCCTGGGTCCCCGCGGCCAGCCCGACCAGGGCGAAGCCGATGTGCCCGATGGAGGAGTAGGCCATCAGGCGCTTGATGTTGGTCTGGTTGATCGCGGCGACGGCCCCCAGGACCATCGAGGCGACGGCGATCAGGCTGACGATCTGCTGCCACTGGTCGAGCAGGCTGCCGAAGGGCTCCATCAGGACCCGCACGAAGAGGGCCATGGCCGCGACCTTGGGCGCGGTCGCGAAGAAGGCGGTGACCGGCGTCGGCGCGCCTTCGTAGACATCCGGCGTCCACATATGGAAGGGCACCGCGGAGACCTTGAAGGCCAGGCCGGCGACCACGAAGACCAGGCCGAAGATGACCCCGATCGAGGGCGCCTGCTCGGCCTGGGCCGCGTCGGTGAAGATTCCCGCCAGGTCCGCGAAGCTGGTTGTGCCGGCGAAGCCGTAGACCAGGGAGCTGCCGTAGAGCAGCATGCCCGAGGACAGGGCGCCGAGGACGAAGTACTTCAGCCCCGCCTCGGTCGAGCGCAGGGTGTCGCGCCGGAAGGCGGCGATGACATAGAGCGCCAGGCTCTGCAGCTCCAGGCCCAGGTACAGCGAGATGAGGTCGTTGGCCGAGACCATCATCAGCATGCCCAGGGTCGCGAAGAGCATCAGCACCGGGAACTCGAAGCGGGTCATCTTCTCACGCTCGAGGTAGCCCAGGGACATGACCATGGTCACCGCGGCGCCGATCAGGACCAGGGCCTTCATGAAATCCCCGAAGGCGTCGGCGACGAAGAGCCCACCGAAAGCGGTGGTGTCGTCCCGCGCGACCAGGGTCACCATGCCGAGCGTGATCACCAGGCTGAGGACGCAGAGCCAGAGCACCGGCCGGGCGTCGGACTCGCCGCGGAACACGCCGACCATGAGGATCGCCATGCCGGCGCAGGCCAGGAAGAGCTCGGGCAGCGCGGTGGCGAGATCGGCTGGAATCATGTTCGCCTCACTCCAATCCCAGGACGCCGGCGACCGACAGGTCCTGCGCGGCCGCGACCGCCGCGGCGTGGTTGTCGATCAGGTTGTCGACCGAGGCCGACATCATGTCGATGAAGGTCGCGGGGTAGATGCCCATCCAGAACACCAGCACGATCAGCGGCGCGAAGATCGCCTTCTCGCGCCAGCCGATGTCCAGGACCGCCTTGAGGTCGTCCTTGGTCATGACGCCGAAGATCGCCCGCCGGTAGAGGTAGAGCATGTAAGCGGCGCCGAGCACCATGCCGCTGGCGGCCAGCAGGGCGACCCAGGTGTTGACCTGGAAGACCCCGACAAGGACCAGGAACTCGCCGACGAAGCCGCTGGTCCCGGGCAGGCCGACCGAGGCCAGCATGAAGATCATGAACACCAGGGCGTAGGCCGGCATGCGCGACGCCAGCCCGTCGTAGCGCTCGATCAGCCGGGTGTGCAGGCGGTCGTAGACCACCCCGACGATGAGGAAGAGCGCGGCCGAGACGATCCCGTGCGAGAGCATCTGGTAGAGCGCGCCCTCGATGCCCTGCTGGGTCACCGAGAAGATGCCGATGGTCACGAAGCCCATGTGCGCCACCGAGGAATAGGCGATCAGCTTCTTCATATCCTCCTGCGCCAGCGCCACCAGGGAGGTGTAGATCACCGCGATGACCGAGAGGCTGTAGATCAGGGGCGTGAAGAAGACCGAGGCCTCGGGCAGCATC
>JANQGU010000112.1 GCA_028282935.1 Kiloniellales bacterium | reverse complement strand
TCCGACCGGCCATCCGACCGGCCATCCGACCGGCGGGCCGGACGGCGGCGGCGGGGAGAGGAGGCCAGGGTGATCGAGGCCCGCCTCTCGGCCGCCGCTGCCGTCCGGCCCGCCGGTCGGATGGCCGGTCGGATGGCCGGTCGGATGGCCGGTCGGATGGCCCTGGGCCTCCAAAGCTTCGTTCGCCAGGATCCGCCGGTTGCGCAGGCGCAGACGGGCGGGCGATCGCGGCAGCACGACCGCGACCTGTCCCGGTACGAACACGGCCGGGACGGCTTCGCAGGCCAGCCGGCGGGCCGGCGTGATGCAACCGTGCCAGGGGCAACGCAGCGCGGCTCCGTTCCGACGGCGCTCCGCCTTGTCGAGCGGGCCGCCTCTGTGTCGGCACTGGGCGTCGACCATGTGCCGCCGCCCGCCGTGGCACTCGAAGAGGAACCAGCGGCGGTCTTCGGTCTCGATCGCGGTGAAGAACGCAGGATCGAAACGCACCACCCTGCCGCGCGGCCGCAGCCCGCCGGCTCGAGTCTCCAGAGGCCTCATCGTCACTGCGTCTCGATCCGCGAAACCGTCTCGGCCATCAGATCCGGCGGAACCAGGGGCTGGTGGTAGATGCTCTCCCCGCTGCGCACGACGGAGCCATGGAGCCGGTGCATGGGGACGAGCATGTGGTCGCCCGCGACGTAGCGGCGCGGCGGCCCGTAGATCGGCCAGAAATCCATCTCGCCGGTCTCCAGCACCAGCAGCCGGTCATCGTCGTGCACGTGCGTCGTCGAGCGTTCGCCAAGCACCTCGGCGAAGGTCTCCAGCGGCAGGTCGAGCTCTCCCGACTCGATGCGCGCGTAGAGCGCCTTGGCCGCCCGCTCGTAGTCCGCCGCCGCGTCGGCCCAGCGGATCTGAGCCACGAAGTCCTGGGACGCGATGTCCTCGAGCAGGCGGAACTCCTCGAATCCCCGCAGGATCTCGGGGATCACCGCGTCGCCGAAGCGCGCGACCGCGGGATGGATAAGCCCGTCCAGCGACATACGGCCGTGATGGGCATCGATGTGCGTGTGCTCGTCGAAATAGCGGGTGTCGACGCTCTCGCCGAAGATCTGCCTCAGCGCACGCGACTGCGCGCGGGTCGTGGAGACCAGGCTGGACTCGGTGTAGAACAAGGCGCCGAGGTACCGGAAGAAGTACCTGTGGTTCCTGCTTATGTAGTGAAAGTAGCTCGTCAGAAGAAACGACGTCGGAAGATAGAACTGCCAATAGCGATGGACTTCCGGGACCAGGCCGACGCTGCGCAGGGCGTCCTGGAACAGCGTGCTGTGCTTGCTGGCATGCACGCCGTAGCCGTATTCGTCGATCAGGATCTTGAAGAGATCCGACTGCATGGGACCGAAGGACCCGAGGGTGTTGCGCGCCATGGCCGAAGCCTCCGACAGAAAGTCGGGCGCGAACTGGATAAGGTAGGCCTGCGCCGCCCTTTTCGGATCGCGGCAGCCGGTGATCGCGTCGAGGTCGCCGTGCTTTGCCTCCGCAAAGCCTTCCTCGCACTCGGCGAGGTAGGCGAAGAGGTCGTCGGCCCGCCATCGGCCGGTCACATCGACGGCGTCGTCCAGGAAGCCGAACAGGAAGCGCTCCAGGACCGGTCGCAGCGCGCCGGCGGCCTTCCGGATCCCGTCGCCGTAGAACGACCGGAAGCTCTCCAAGCCTTCCGGCTTGCCGTCGACCGGAAGGAAGACGAGGTCCAGCTCGTAGAGGATCAGCAGCAAGCGGTTGGCGGCCAGACTCGCGTTGCTGGTCAACTGGTCCCGCGCAAGCGGCGCGAAGAAGTCGATGAAGCGGTGATCGTTGAGCCGGGTCGGGCGACGGAAGGGATTGCCGGCAATCTCGATCTCTCCGTCTTCGGCGTCGCGGAACAAGGGTTCGCACGCGATGCGCGCCAGGCCCTCTTCGAAGGCCTCGGGACTCACATCGAGGGGTTCGCTGCAGAGCGATGTCTGAACCTCTGGGCTCACCATTTACCTACTCATAGTTAAGTGTTTGGCAGGCAATGCGACTTTTAGATGTTGTTGATGCCACTATAGCGTGCTTTGATGCATATACAACAACTTTTGCGTGTATCAAGAGAACCAGATGCAGCCAGGGCACGATATCCCGATGCATGAGGTCGACGAGGAAAGCCGCTATATCAGCGACTTCTATGCCTATCTCGAGCAGCCGGAGAACGAGACGCGCTACGCGCCGACCCTCGACTGGCTATCGCGCCGTTTCGGGCAGACGCGCTTCAGCCTGCTGGACGTCGGGTGCGGACATGGACAGCTGAGACGCTTCGTGCCGCCGACCTGCGACTACGTCGGCATCGATCACTCCGTACACGCGATCGACCGCTGCCGCGGCCTGTTTCCGGACGGGGAGTTCCATCACCTGGACGTGCAGGAGGCCATCGGGCTCTGGGGGCCGGAAGGCCGCCGTTTCGATGCCGTCGTCTTTGCCGGCATGATCAATCACATGGTCGAAAAGGACACCTTGGAGACCAAGTCCGATCGGCGGATCATGAGCGCCTACATCGAGCGCCTTTCGAAGCCGGGCGGCTATCTCTCCTTGATCGTCGGGGTGCCCTACCGCTCCGACCCGGAGTACGGCTTCTATCCGCAAGCCGCCTGGAAGCACGACAAGGTCGGCGAAGCCACCGCCGGACTGCCCCTCGATCTGGCGGCCCTGACCCTGACCGCGCAGCTGGGCCTCGAGGAGCGGATTCGCCAGCAGCGGCAGCGGCCGGACTGGTTCATCGAGCGGCCGGAAGACGCCACGCCCAACCGGCACACCGGCGCCTACATCGGCGCCCTGACGGCGCTGTTCAGGATAAGGAGCGCGACGGCGACCCGGCTTGACGGCTGAAGGCGCCCGGCGGGCGGCCCGTGGCGCGGCGGACCATGGCACCGAAGGCGCTGGAGCTGGCATAGCCGAGACGGGCGGCCACCAGCCCGACCGGCTCGCCGCGCCCGAGCCGCTCGAGCGCCTCGATCAGCCGCTGCCGCTGGCGCCAGCGGCCGAAGGACAGGCCGGTCTCGCGCTCGAAGAGCCGCATCAGCGTGCGCCCGCTCGCCCCCACCTCCGCAGCCAGGGTCTCTAGCGTTATCGGCGCGGCCGGATCCCGCATCAGCCGGTCGGTCGCGCGCTGAAGCCTCGGGTCGACGCCGAGAGGCAGCACGAAGGGGGTGAGCCGCGCGACAGCCAGCTCTTCCAGCAGCAGGGCGCGCCGCAGGCGCCGGCCTTCGCGCGTCGCCTCCGCCTCGGCCGCGATGGCGCGGATCAGCGCCGACAAGATCGGCCCGACCTCGATCACCTGGCAGGTCTTCGGAAGCGCCGGATGTGCCGAAGGCGCCACATAGACTGTCCGCATCTGGACGGCGGTGGTCATCTCGACGCAATGGGCGACGCCGACCGGAACCCAGACTCCCCACAAGGGCGGCGAGAGCCAGCGCTCTCGTTCGGTCATGATGCGCATGGTTCCGGAGATCGCGTGTATCAGTTGCCCGGCGTCGTGGGCGTGCCAGGCGATCCTGTGGCCGGCTGGATAGTCCTCCGCCAAGGCACGAACCGCCAAGGCACGAACCGGCGAGGCGGGAGAGGTGGTCGGAGCAATGTCCATTTCACGATATAATATGGCAAGACATCGCCAAATCGCCAAAGCTAACCTGACACGGTTCTGGTTACCTCCCTCATAGGGGCGCCGCCGTGGCTGCCCCGCCCTTTTTCGCCGAGGCCGCAGTCCGAAGGGTCCCGCGGCCGACAGGGCCTCTCGGAGAGAAAGCATGTCCAGGAAACGGCGTTCGTGGTTTGCAGGCCGGAGCGCCAAGAGACCGGCCGCCGCGGTCTCGGCCCAGGGCGCTCATTTCGGCGATCTTTGCCTGGAGCGCGCGAAGGTGATGGCCGAACTCTGCAGACTGAAGCCCGGCCTTGCCCCACGGGATGCCGAGCGGGGGCAGGGACTCCATCTGCGCCGCACGGCCCTGGAGGATCAGATGCTTGCGATCATGCAGAGCAACATCCGGCTATAGCGTCCCTGCCCCCGGCGTGGCCCCCCGGCGTCCGCGGTCTCCGAGGCCCTATCGATGGCCCGACCGGCATCCTCGGCGCGACGCAGCCGGCCGGCGGCGGCCGGATCGCCGAAGCCGGACCGATGCCGGAGCGGCCATAGCCGGAACGCCTCGCCATGACCGACTCGCCCCTGACCACGGACACCACCCATGTCCTGCGCGGGGCGGCCTATGTCCTGGCCTCGGGGATCTTCTTCACCCTGGCCGGCGTGGCGGTCAGGGTCGCCGCGGAGACCGAGCCGCTGGAGACGATCGTCTTCTTCCGCAACCTCTTCGCCATGGCCGCCTTCGCGCCCTGGCTCTTGGTCTCCGGCATGAAGGGGCTGTCCACGGCGGTTCCCGGGCTGCACGCGGTCCGAACGGCAGCCGGCCTCAGCGCCATGTACTGCTACTACTACGCGCTCACGGCGATACCGCTGGCGGACGCCGTGCTGCTGAACTTCACCGGCCCGGTCTTCACGCCGCTGATCGCGCTCATCTGGTTCGGGCTGGCGATCCACCGAGGCACCCTCTTCGCGCTGCTCGTCGGTTTCCTCGGCGTCGCCCTGATCGTCCGGCCCGAGGGCCTGATGCTCGACCCGGCCGTGGGGATCGGCCTCTTGGCCGGGCTCCTGGGCGCGGTCTCGGTGGTCGCGATCTGGCGCATGGGGCCGGGCGAGCCGGCGGCGAGAATCGTCTTCTACTACACCGCCGGATCCACCCTCGTCTCGGCGCTGCCGATGCTGCTGACCGGCGAGATGCCGGCCGAGGGCGACACCTGGGCCGCCCTGATGCTCTGCGGCGGCCTTTCGGCGCTTGCCCACCTCTTGTTCGCGAAGGGCTGCAGCACCGCCCCCGCCGACCGGACCAATGCCCTGAGCTATGGATCGGTCCTCTTCGCCGCCTTGCTCGGCTGGCGGATCTGGGACGAGCAGCCCGGTATCGAGCTCCTGGCCGGGACGCTGCTGATCGCGGCCTCGGCAACGATGGTCACGCGGCAGCGGTCCCAGGTAAAGCGCTCCCAGACTCAGCGCTCCCAGACTCAGCGCTCCGGGACAAAGCGATGATGATCCCGCCGACCTCCCGGCCAGAGGCGAAGGCGCCGAGGCATGGCGCTCGACCCCTCGTCCGCTTTTCTCGCCGCGGTTACGGTGAGAAATGCCGGCAAAGGCGGTATCATGGCGGCTGTCGGGCAGGTGTCCTTTGCCGGAGCTAGGAATCATGCGAAAGCCGGGCTCGATGCGCGGGCTGGAGGAACTGGGGCGGGTTCGCCTGAGCGCCAACTTCTACATGCGCGACTTCCTCTATTCGGAGATCGCCAGCTTCCATCGGATCTCGAACATCCCCGACGATCCGAACCTCGCCGTCGAAGCCGGCCGGAACCTCTGCGAGGTGCTGCTGGAGCCCCTGCAGGCCACCTTCGGGCGCATCGCCATCCGCTCGGCGTACCGCTCGGCCGAGGTCAACGGCTTCGGCAACGTCCGCGGCATGAACTGCGGGCGCAACGAGGCCTCGGCCGCCTATCACATCTGGGACCACCGCGATTCCCAGGGCCGGATGGGCGCGGCCGCCAGCATCGTGGTTCCCTGGTTCGCCGACCGCTATCGCGACGGGGCCGACTGGCGCGGACTGGCCTGGTGGATCCACGATCACCTGCCCTACGCGCACCTGCAGTTCTTTCCGAAGCTCGCGGCCTTCAACATCCAGTGGCACGAAAGCCCACAGCGCCGCATCGACAGCTTCATCCAGCCGCGCGGCTGCCTGACCAAGCCCGGCATGGCCAACCACGAGGGCAGCCACGCGGAGTGGTACGAGGGCTTTCCGAGGCTCGAGCAAGCCTGAGGCCCGAAGCCGGGCGCCCGCGCGGGCGCCGCTAGTTCAACTGGCTGAGCTGGCTGTCGGCCAGGCGCTTGCGGTAGGAGGTCAGGAAGGCCTCGGCGTGGCCGGCGCGGGTCAGGACCTCGGCCACCGGGGCCGTGCCGCCGCCGACCTCGGCATCGACCAGCAGGGCGAAGGTCTCCCGCTCGGCGGTCCGCGCCATGCTCGCGCCGAAGCGCTGCTTCAGCGCCTCCAGGCCGGCCTGGTCCTTGGCCAGGGTCAGCGCGACCGCCACGCTGAGGATGGTCTTGCGTCCCGCGGCCGAGGGCAGCTCGCGCTCCGCCAGGGCTTCGGGCAGCAGCCGCGACAGGGTCTTGGCCACCGCGCCCCAGCGGCCCAGCTTGGTCTCGATCTCGGCCCGCAGCTCCAGTGCCGCCCGGGACTCCTCGGCCTTCAGGATCTTCAGGGCCTCCTCGCCGCGGTTCACCCCGGCCAGGGCCTTGGCGCGCAGATAGCGCCGCTCCCGGGCCAGGTCCGCCGGCAGGTCGCGCCCGGCGCTGGCGTCCAGGGCCTTCAGCGCCTCGGGCGGCGCCTTGTCGAGCAGGCGAATGACCGCGAGCCGCGCGCCGACCCGGGCTTTCTCGAGGCCGGACAGCCGGTCCGTGACCTGCGCCTCCAGCAGGTCGCCGGCCTCGTCCAGCAGGTCGACCTGGACCAGGCGGTCGGCCAGGGCGGCGATCATCCGGTCGCCCTCGGTCCCGACCGGGGTCAGCTCGCGGAACTCCTCGTAGAGGCCGAGCGCGGTCAGGGGCGGCAGCCGGTCGGCGGCACCGCCGAGGTAGACCTGGGAGAAGATCGCCCGCATCTTCTGCCCGACGGCTTCCGAGCGCCGGAAGTCCTTCAGGTAGGACGCGGTCTGGCGCAGCATGTTCAGGGCCTTGCGAAAGTCGAGCTCGCCGAGATAGAGGTCGGCCAGCCGCTCCAGCAGGGCGAACTCGAAGTAGTCGCCGCGCCAGGCGAAGCGAAGGCGCTCCAGCTCTTCGATCGCCTGCTGCGGGGTGATCTTCTTCTGCGCCAGGTCGAGGTCGACCAGCGCCAGCCGCGCCCGCGCCCGGGCCGGCCGGTCCTGGCCCTGGGCGACCTGCTGCCAGATACGGCGCGCGCTCGGCGCGTCGCCCTCGAGCTCGGCCCGCAGGCCCTGGAGAAAGCGAAGCCGGTCCAACTGGCCCTGCGGCGGCTGATCCGCCGCCAACGCGTCGAGGCGTTCGCCGGCGACCGCGGTGTCGCCGCTCTGCAGCGCGGCTTCCGCGGCCAGCAGCGACAGGCGCGCGCGCACGACCTGGGGATAGTCCGCGATCAGCCCGCTGGTCCGGGCGAAGCCGAAGGCCGCGCTCTCCCAGTCCTGGGCCCGTGCCGCGACGGCCGCCCGCCAGAGATCGGCCTCCCACTCCCCGCCCAGGCCGGGGTCTTCGAGGATTTCCGACGCGGCCTCGAAGTCGTCCCGCAGGAAACGGCTGGCGGCGCGCATCAGCACGATCTCCGGCGCCCGGGCCAGGTCCTCGTGCTCCCTGGCGATCTCGTCGAGATGCCCCAGCGCCTCGCTGGCCAAGCCATGGGCGAAGAGAAAGCGGGCCAGCTCCAGGCGCGCCGCCGGCTTCGCCTGCGGGCGCGCCGAGACCACCGCGCCCAGCCGCTCCTGGCGCAGCGCGCTGAAGGCCTCGCCCCGCGGCCCCCGCCAGGCCGCGAGGTCGAAGAGCCGCGGCCGCTCGGGCTGGGCCGTCTCCTCGGGCGCCGCCAGCTCGATGCTGCCGCCGGCCAGCGCCAGGGGCCCCCGGCCGGTGAGCAGCACCTCCTGCTGGTCGCGGGCGACCCGGATGGCGTCGGAAAGGCTCTGGATCACCAGGCCCTGAAAGGACGGCAGGATGTTGAATTCCGGCAGCGTCCGCTCGACCCCGGAGCCGAGTCCCGCCCCCGCGACCGGGACCACGAAGAGCCGGTCGCCGAAGCTGGGATCGGTGACCTGGAGCACCGGCCCGGCGCCCTGCAGCGGCACCAGCATGGCCCGGAGATCGTCGCTGAACTTGGCCTTCAGGCCCTGCAGGGGTGCGACGGGACGGCGGTAGAGCCTGACGTTCCAGGCGCCGTCGACCAGGCGCAGCTCGGGCTGGAACCCGGCCGGCGCCTCGAAGTGCAGCAGCGTGCCGGCCCGCCGGTCGATGCGGTTCAGGGCGCCGAACTCCGGCGCGAAGCGTTCGCGCAGGCTGTCCGGCGCCCGCCGGTCGAAGGCCAGCCAGACGTTCCGGCCGCGCCGGAAGGCCGCCGCCTTGGCGCCCCGAGTCCAGGGCAGCTGGATCGAGAACTCCGGCGCCGGCGGCGCCTGGGGGCCGGGTATCGGCCGCGCCTGGTCCTCCGGCGGCAGGCGCCGGGTCACGGTCGCGGCGGCCGCGACGGCTGGACCTGGGGCCGGCTTTGCCGCAGGTGGCGCCGGCCGGCTGGACGGCGCGGGCTTCGGCTTGGTCAGCGGTGTCGGGGCCGCGAGGGCCGCGGCCTTGGTTTTGGATCTAGATTTGGATTTGGCCTTGATGGTCTTGCCGTCGTGCAGGATGTCGATGGCGACCTTGGGACCCGAGGTGAAGTGCCGGACCTTGGCGCCGGGTGGGACGACAAGGGTCACCGTCATGCCGTCGGGCGCGAAGGCGATCTCGACGTCCTGGATCTGGGGCGGCAGCCGGCGCCTCAGCTTGCCGAGATCGAAGCTGGCCGCGCGGCCGAAGGTCACCTCGGTGCGGCCGGCCGAGCTGCTGACCTGGTAGGGCACGGCGCTGGGCCAGTCGAAGACCAGGCGGCCGTAGCCGGGATGCCGGCCGACCCGCACGGTGATCGCCGGCCGGTCGCCGCCGGCCGCGGGATCCTTGGCCGGCGCTTGGGCCGGGGTCGGCGCCGGCTTTTCCTTGGCGGCCGTGGGCTTGGCTTTTGAGGGCTTGGCTGCGGGGGTCTTGGATTCGGCGGCTTCGGGCTTCGCCTCGGCCTGGCGGATCAGGTCGACCACGACCCGCGGCCCGCTGGTGAAGTGACGGAGCCGGAAGTCGCCCAGCAGCGGCAAGGCGAGTCGCCGGCCACCAACCTCGCCCTCGGGCAGGATCAGGTGCTTGCGGAGGACCTTTCGGGCCGGGCCGAAGTTGAAGCTGTGCCCCTTGGGAAAGATCAGGACCAGGCGGCCGACCTCGATGCGTGCCGTGTAGGCCACCGGCGCCGGCCAGTCGAAGACCATACGCACGTAGTCGGCATGCACGCCGCCGCGCACCCGGACCGGGTCCTTGGCCGCGGCCTGCGGCGTCGGCAGCCCCGCGAGCGCGAGGACCAGGAGCAGGATGGCCGGGCGCGGCATCATTTCCGCGCCTTGGTCTCGTGGATGACGATGTCGACGCGGCGCGCCAGGGCCCGGCGCTGCGCCGCCGGCAGGCCCTGCGGCAGCTCGGCGAACCTGGCGTCCCCGAAGCCGAGGGCGACGACGTCCTTGCGGTAGCAGTTGCCCTGCAGGCGCGCGGCGACCGAGAGCGCGCGACCGAGCGAGAGGTTCCAGTTCGAGGGCCAGCGCGCGCCCGCGGGCGTCGGGTCCGCGTGCCCGGCGATCTCGATCCGGTTCTCCAGGTTGCGCAGGATCCCGCAGATGGCGAAGAGCGCATCCTCGGCCCGGGCGGCGGGCTCGACCGCGCCCGGCGCGAAGAGCAGGCTGGCGGGCAGAGAGATGATCAGCAGCTCGTCCCGGCGCTGCAGGACCGCCCGGGACAGGACGGCGTGGCCCGCCATCTGGTCCCGCAGGACCGAGCTCAGGTAGTCGAGGTTGGCGCCCGGCACCGGCTGGACCCGCTTCAGGTCGAGGTCGACGTCGGGCACCGCGATCCGGCTCTCGCTGATCTGGTTCAGGCTCTGGGACAGGGCGTCGGCCAGGTTCTGCCAGTCGCGGGTCTCGACCCGCGACATGGCGAAGAGCAGGACGAAGAAGGTCAGCAGCAAGGCCACGAGATCGGCGAAGGTGACCATCCAGGCCTGGCTGTTGTCCGGGGCGCGGGTCGCCACGGCCCTGCCGAAAAGCGGCGCCGAGGACGCCGCGGCCGGCTCTTCGACGACCTCGTCGTCCTCGCCCTGGTCGTCGCTCATGGCGTCCGCTCCTCGTCGCCCGCCGCCGCCCCGGCCTCGTCGGGCAGTCGGATCTCGAGCACCATGCGGCCCGCGCCGATCGGCTCGACGCCGATCGCCAGGCGCTCCGGCGCAACGCCGCGCGCCAGCAGCTCTTCGGCGACATGGCCGACCCGGCGGATCTCGAGCAGGCTGGGCGCGGGCGCCGCCAGACGCCGGTCGCCGGTCGAGTCGACGCCGTGGAGCCAGCGCAGGCGAAAGCCCTGTCCCTGGGCCTGGCGCTGCTTGAGCACCTCGCTGATCCGTTTCAGCAGCCCCAGCCGGCCGCGCCCCAGCTCGGCGCTGCCGGCGTCGAAAAGCTCAGTCGCCGGAACCTCGAGGCGGAAGAGGTTGGCCCGGGAGGACTGCTTGACCCGGGTCGCCGGCAGCTCGGTGGTGAAGAGGCGCTTCAGCTCGGCCACCAGACTGCGGCCGTCGCTCAGGTTGCCGATCGCGCCGCTGTAGGTCGAGGCGTTGCGCACCGCCTGCACCTGGCCGTTGAAGGTGTCGTTGACGCTCTCTAGGACCCGGCGCGTCTTCTCGTCCTCGAACTTGGAGAGGGCGTTCAGCAGGATGAAGAAGGCGAGCAGCAGGAGCTGCAGGCTGAGAAGCGCGACGATGTTCGGGTCCTTCTTCGCCCCCTGCTGCGGCGGTACGGGCCGGAGCATGACTCTCGCGGGCTCCTGGGACTAGTCGAGGCTGGCCAGAAGCGCGTCGATGTCGTCCTGGCTCTGGGCGTCCTCGGGCATCTGCGGACCGTTCATCAGGTCCCCGTCCGGCCGCTGGTCGACCAGCTCCGGGGGCGTCGCCGGCGCCTGCCCGGGTTCGCGCTTCAGCTCGCTGCCGAAGGCCTGCAGAAGCGCCTCGACCTTGGCCTCGATGTGCTTCAGGGCGTTGACCACCTTGGTGATGCGCTGTCCGGTGATGTCCTGGAAGCTGCAGGCCTCGTAGACCATGGTCACGGCCTCGACGATCTTGGCCGAGACCTCCTCGTCCATGCCCGCGGTCAGCTCCTCGATCTTCTCCACCGCCTCGAAGATCTGCTCGGTCGCCTTCTCGGTGGCGCCGACCACCGCTTCCAGCTCGTCGGTCGCGGTCGGCAGATGGGTGTCGGTGATCTCGTCCGGGCGCAACGAGGCGATCTCGGCCTTGGTCTCATGGATGTAGCGGGCCAGCGCCTCGATCTCCGAGTAGAAGCGCACGTTCACCGAGGTGACGTCGCCCTCCATCGTGGTCATGATCGATTCGATGACCTCGACCAGATCCTTCGGGTCGAGATTGCCCTGGGACCGGGAAAGGGCGGCCAGACGCGCTTCCAGGTCCGCTTTCTGCGGCACGGCGGTCATTTCGGCGCGTCCCTTAGAATTCGCCGATGGCAGTGGTCAGCTTGGTCTTCAGGGTCGCGGCGTTGAACGGCTTGACGATGTAGTTGGTCACGCCGGCCTGCTTGGCCGCGACGACGTTCTCGCTCTTGCTCTCGGCGGTCACCATGATGAAGGGCACCTCTTGAAGCTGAGCGTCGGCGCGCACCTCCTGAAGCAGCTGCAGGCCGCTCATCGGCTCCATGTTCCAGTCGGAGATGACCAGGCCATAGGAGCGGTCCCGCATCTTCTGGAGCGCCGCGCTGCCGTCGGTGGCTTCATCGACGTTGTTGAAACCGAGCTGTTTCAGCAGGTTCCGGATGATTCGCAGCATGGTCTTGTAGTCATCCACGATCAGGATGGGCATGTTCTTGTCGACGGTCGACATACGGCTCCCCCGCGTCGCGTTGAGTTCACTCCTTTGGGGTATCACCAAAGGACAGAGCCCAACCTAGCGGGATGCGGTTAATACCGCGTAAATCCTGGAGAAATCAAAGACAGGCCCGGGCTCAGTTGCGCTGGAGGGGCAGCTTGTGCCGGTCGGCGAGCTCGACCGTGATCTGCTTGGCCTTGTCGGGGTTCATCTTGGCCAGGATCGGCGCCGACTTGCGTTCCTTCATCCGGTCGATGACCTCGAGCAGGACCGTCATGTCGAGCTCCTCGAAGATCCGCGCCGCCTCCTTGGGCTTCATGCTCTCGTAGATCTTGACCAGGCTGCGAAGCTGGGCTTCCTGCTTCTCGTCGCGCTGCTCGATCATCCCTTCGATGTTCGCCTGCAAGGTCTTGAGCTCCAGGATGCGCTCCTCGATCCTGGACTCGGCCGCGGTCAGCAGGGCCTCGCGTTGTTCCAGTTCCAGGCTGCGTTTTTCCAGCTCCTCGCGCCGCGCCGCCAGCTTCTGCAGAAGCTCGATCTCGCTGTCGGTCAGCGAGAAGGGATCGACCGGCAGGACCCCGGCCGGGGCCGGCGCGGCGGCGGGGCTGGCGGCGGCCGAGGCGACGGCGGGGGTCTCGGGCCGCGCCGCGGCCGTCTTCTGCTCCTCGGCGGTCGCGGCCTGGGCCAGGCCCTGCCAGAGGTCGCCGACGCGCGCGCCCAGCATCACCACCGCGGCGACGATGAGAAGGGGTAAGAGCCTGAGCTTCATCCTGCCATCCTCCCGGAGCGTCTAACGCATGCCTTGCAGGGACTTGAACAGGGCGGCCGCGGAGCCGCCGGCCTTGCCGCCGTCGCTCTGCTGGGTCCCGGCGACGACGACCGGCGCCGGCCGGGTCGGCCGCTTCGGCGCCGCCTTGCCCTCCGGGGCGCCGGCCTCCGAGGCCGCCAGCCCGTCGGCCAGCCGGCCGCCGCGATCGATCAGAAACACCAGGTCGTCGCTCAGCGACTTGGCCTGCTCGAGCAGGCCGTCGAGCCTGGCGGCGGTGGCCTGGCCCTCGCCGTGGAGCGCGGCCAGGGCCTGCTGCGCCTTGGCGCCGGCCTCGCCGAACTCCCGGAGCAGCGCTTCCATGTCGTCCTTGGCCGCGCGCAGCCGGGTCAGCCGGCGGTTCAGCACCGCCGCGTAGCCGATGGTGGCCAGCAGGAGGACGATGACGACGGAGTCGAGGAGAAGGGACAGGCTCAAGCGACGTCGCCCTCCCGCACCAGCTTGTCGGTGATCTGGACCGCGATGTTGCCGCCTTTGCGGCCCATGTTGCCGAGCGCCATCATGACCTCGCCGCTGCGCAGCCCGACCTTGGAGCTGGGCAGGCAGTTGAGCTCGAGCTGGCTGCCGACCTGCCAGTTCATGACGTCGCCGAGCTTCAGCTCGAACTCGTCCAGCACCGCCTCGATCTCGACCTCGGTCTGCCAGAGCTCGGCGGTGAGGTGGCCTTCCCAGATCGAATCGCGGCCGAACTTCTCGCCCATGAACATCTGCAGCAGGAGCTCGCGCACCGGCTCCAGCGTGGCATAGGGCAGCAGCAGCTCGATCCGGCCGCCGCGGTCCTCCATGTCGACCCGCAGCTTGGCGACGATGGCGGCGTTGGCCGGGCGGGCGATGGCGGCGAAGCGCGGATTGATCTCCAGCCGCTCGAAGCGGAAGGTCACCGGCGACAGCGGGTCGAAGGCGGCCGAGAGGTCGTTGAGCACGACCGTGACCATGCGCTCGACCAGGTTGCGCTCGATCGTGGTGTAGGGCCGGCCTTCGATCCGCATGGCCGCGGTGCCGCGCCGGCCGCCCAGCAGCACGTCGACGATCGAGTAGATCAGGGCGCTGTCGACGGTCAGCAGGCCGTAGTTGTCCCATTCCTCGGCCTTGAACAGGGTCAGCATGGCCGGCAGGGGGATCGAGTTCAGGTAGTCGCCGAAGCGGATCGAGGTGATGGTGTCGAGGCTGACCTCGACGTTGTCCGAGGTGAAGTTGCGCAGCGAGGTCGACATCATCCGGACCAGGCGGTCGAAGACCACCTCCAGCATCGGCAGGCGCTCGTAGGACACCAG